>NZ_JBQHTP010000008.1:0-98544 GCF_052065655.1 Bittarella sp. HCP28S3_D9
CCCCAGAGGCGGGAGGGAGCGCCCGCCCGCACCGGCGGCCGCAGCCACCCCCCCCGCGCCGCAGACGCCGGCCGCCCCGCCGCCTGAGCGGGCCGACGGCCAGGCCCTCTACATCCTTCTGCCCAACCGCAACGAGGCGCTGATGGCCAAGATCCCCTCGCTGGTGGGGGGATACCCCGGCGACTACCCGGTCTACATCTGCTTTGCCGACATCCGCAAAAAGCTCAAGAGCAAGAGTCTGCGGGTGGGCCCGACAGAGGATCTGATGCGGACTTTAAAGAATATTTTCGGAGATAAAAACGTTATCATTTCCTGATTTCCCATTTTTGTCCTTGCAATCGATTGGGCTGCCGTGTACAATAAATTCGTATGTGAAAAAGGTAGTTGACATATAGGAGGTTCGCACCATGCACACCGATAAAGAGATCAAGACGATCGGCGTCTTGACCAGCGGCGGGGATGCCCCGGGCATGAACGCCGCCATTCGCGCAGTTGTCCGCACCGCCATCTCCATGGGCATCAAGGTCAAAGGGATCATGCGCGGCTATTCCGGTCTTCTCAACGAGGAGATCATGGACATGAGCATCCGCTCGGTGTCCGAGATCATTCAGCGGGGCGGCACCATTCTCTACACTGCCCGCTGCCTGGAGTTCAAAGAGATGTCCGGCGTCATGAAGGGCAAGGAGATGTGCGAGAAGCACGGCATCGACGGCCTGGTGGTCATCGGCGGCGACGGCTCTTTCCGCGGCGCGCAGGATCTCTCCAACGTCGGGGTCCCCTGCATCGGCGTCCCCGGCACCATCGACAACGACATCGCCTGCAGCGAGTACACCATCGGCTACGACACCGCCATGAACACCGCCATGGAGATGGTCGACAAGCTGCGGGACACCGCCCACTCCCACGAGCGCTGCAGTGTGGTCGAGGTGATGGGCCGCCGGGCCGGGCACATCGCCCTGAACACCGGCATCGCCTGCGGGGCCTGCGTCATCCTGGTCCCCGAAAAGCCCTTTGACCCCCAAAAGGACCTGCTCGACCGCATCCGCTATTCCCAGAGCGTGGGCAAGCGCCACTTCATCGTGGTGGTGGCCGAAGGGGTGGGCAGCGCTGGCGACATCGCCGGGCTGATCCAGAACACCCTGGGCATCGACTCGCGCACCACCGTGCTCGGCCACGTGCAGCGCGGCGGCAGCCCGACCCTGCGCGACCGGGTGATGGCCACCAAGATGGGCTATCGCGCCGTGGAGCTGCTCTCCCAGAATATCGGCAACCGGGTGGTGGCCATTCAAAAGGGCGAACTGGTCGACTTTGAGATCAACGAAGCCCTGGCCATGCACAAAACCATCGACGAGCGGCTGCTCAACATCGGCCATGCCATCTCCATCTAGCAAAGTTTGGCTTTCCAGCGCCCTCTGCCTGTATTGGCAGAGGGCGCTTTTTTTCATTTCAAAGGGGAAAACAGCGCTCTTTGGGGCTGATTATCACCTTTTTTTCGCCCCCTCATAGAATGGAGCAGAGATTTTGAGCGGGGGAGGGGATGCAGATGCGGCACCGCAAAAAGCGTCACCGGCGGGAATGGCTGCTGCGGGTGGGGGTGTTGCTGCTTGTCCTGTTGGGGGCGGTGGCGGCGATCGACCACCAACTGCGGCCGATGGTGCAGTCCTTTGCCACCTACCAAATCAAGAGCTTCGCCACCGAGGTGATCGACGCGGCCATCCTCGACTACCTGGGGAAGGAGGGGGTGGACTACGAGACCTTCTCCACCGTCACTCGGGACGCCAATGCCCAGGTCACCGGCATCTCGCTCAACACCGTCAACGTCAATCTCTTCAAGGCGGGGATCACCGACCGCATCAACAGCGAGATGTCCCAAATCGGGCTGCAGAGCATCAAAATCCCGGTGGGCTCCCTGCTGGGCACCCAGATTTTGCAGGGCGTGGGGCCTGACATCACCCTGCGGGTGCAGCCCTCGTCCTATGCCGCCTGCTCGGTGGACAGCCAATTCGACTCGGCGGGCATCAACCAGACTAGGCACCGGGTGGTGCTGAAGGTCTCGGTCATGCTCTCGGCCATCATTCCGGGATATGTGACCCAGACCGAGCTCAACGTCGGCTACACCCTGGCAGAGACCGTCATCGTCGGGGCGACGCCGGATCAGTTCACCCATGTGAACGGGGACGACTCCTCCCTCATCGGAAAAATCAACGACTACACCAAATAGCCAAGCGCTTGCCGGGCGGCCCTGCAAACAGGGTCGCCCGGCTTTTTGGAAGCCGTTGCAAAAGGGTATAGGGGGTGGAAATTTGCCCCATAATTTTGAGGGCAGCCCCTGTAAAAGGGGGAAAAGATATGCTATACTAGACGAGTGTATGAACGGAGGAAGAAACAGCTATGCCAGACGCCGTTTTTGAGCGGATGCGGGAGTTGGAGAGGCAGATCGAGTACCACAACGACCGCTACTACAACCAGGACGACCCCGAAATCAGCGACTACGACTACGACCAGCTCACCCAAGAGCTGCGGGCGCTGGAGGCCGAGCACCCCCAGTACAAGAGCGAGCACTCCCCCTCCGACCGGGTGGGGGGCGTCTCCTCCAACCAGTTTGAAAAGGTCGCCCACCAGGTGAAGATGGAGAGTTTGCAGGACGTCTTCTCGGTGGAAGAGGTGGAGGAGTTTTTGCAGAAGATCACCCCCGAGGGCGGGGTCATGCCCTGCGTGGTGGAGATGAAGATCGACGGCCTCTCGGTCTCGCTGGAGTACCGGGGCGGCCGGTTGGTGCGGGGCTCCACCCGGGGCGACGGCCTGGTGGGGGAGGACATCACCGTCAATCTGCGCACCATAAAAGACATCCCCAAAACCATCCCCTTTCAGGGCTTTTTGGAGGTGCGGGGCGAGGTGTACATGCCCCGCGCCAGCTTTGAAAAACTGGTGGAGCGCCAGGTAGAGGAGGGGGAGAAGCCCTTCAAAAACCCCCGCAACGCCGCCGCCGGTTCCCTGCGCCAAAAGGACGCGTCCATCACTGGGGAGCGGGGGCTCTCCATCTTTGTCTTCAACCTGCAACAGGTCGAGGGCAAGGCCTTCACCGCCCACAGCGAGACGCTGCGCTGGATGGCCCAGCAGGGCTTTCCCGTCTCGCCCGACTTTGTCCTCTGCCAGAGCGCCGCGGAGGCGGTGGAGCGCATCCGCGAAATTGACGGCCTGCGGGGAAAGCTCTCCTTCGACATCGACGGCGCGGTGGTCAAGGTGGACGACCTGCACGAGAGGGAGGAGCTGGGCAGCACCTCCAAATACCCCAAGTGGGCCATCGCCTACAAGTACCCGCCGGAGGAGAAGGAGACCATCCTGCGGGAGGTGGAGATCAGCGTCGGGCGCACCGGCGCCCTCATCCCCACCGCCCTCTTTGACCCCATCATCTTGGCGGGCACCACCGTGGGCCGCGCTGTGCTGCACAACCAGGACTTCATCAACGAAAAGCAGGTGGGCATTGGCGACGTGATCGTGGTGCGCAAAGCGGGGGAGATCATCCCCGAGGTGGTGGCCGTCAAGCGCCACTGCGAGGGCTCCCAGGTCTTTCAGATCCCCGCCTACTGCCCCTCCTGCGGCACCAAGACCGTCCAGGCGGAGGACGAGGCGGCCACCCGCTGCCCCAACCCCCACTGCCCGGCCAAAAACTTCCGCCGGCTGTGGCACTTTTGCTCCCGCGACGCCATGGACATCGACGGCCTGGGCCCCGCCATCATCGAGGCGCTGCAAAAAGCCGGCCTGATAGAGGATTTTGGCGACCTCTATGCCCTCACCTTTGAGCAGGTGGTGGAGCTGGAGGGCTTTCAGGAAAAGGCGGCCCAAAACCTCATCTCCGCCATCGAGGCGTCCAAGAAAAACGACCTGCCCCGGCTGCTCTTCGGGCTGGGGATCAAGAATGTGGGCAAGCGCGCCTCGGAACTGATCTGCGAGCGCTTTCCCACCCTGGAGGCCATCATGGCCGCCAGCGAGGAGGAGATCAGCGCCGTCGACGGCATCGGCGGGGTGATGGCGCAGAACGTGGTCCGCTTCTTTGCCCAGGAGGAAAATCGCCGGGTGATCGACAAGTTGGTGGCCCGGGGGGTCAACACCACCGCCCACAAGCAGGCGGTGGGCGACAAGCTGACCGGCAAGAAGTTCGTGGTCACCGGCAAGCTCACCCGCTTCACCCGCAAGGAGATCGAAGGGCTCATCAAGCAAAACGGGGGCAAGGTCGTCTCCAGCGTCTCCAAGGCCACCAGCTACCTGGTGGCGGGGGAGGACGCCGGCAGCAAACTGGAAAAGGCCGAGAGCCTGGATGTCCCCGTCCTCACGGAAGAGGCGTTTTTAGAGCTGATCCAGTAGGGGTATTTTGGCCAGAGATCGCCGCTCTGCAGGGGCGACATAAACCGTTATACAGATGGAGGAATGGATATGGAAATCGACGTGCGGCACATTGCCAAGCTGTCCTATTTGAAGATCGAGGACGATGAGATCGAGACCTATCAAAAGCAGATGAGCGACATCATCCAGATGGTGGAGGCCCTGCCTGACCAGGCCGATTTTGACGCCAAACCCAAGGTGGAAGACGCCATGCAGCTGCGGGAGGACGAGGTCCGCCCCTCCACCCCGCGGGACAAGCTGTTGCAAAACGCCCCCCAGGTAGAGGCGGGCTGCGTCGTCGTCCCCAAAACGCTGGAATAGGAGGAGCAGGGAAATGGAACTGATTCAGAAGACCGCCGCCCAGCTGCACCAGCTGCTGCGCGACAGAGAGATCACCGCCGCAGAGATCACCGATGCGGTGTTTGCGCAGATCGCCGCCTGTGAGCCCCAGGTGCAAAGCTACCTGGCCCTCACCGAGGAGTCGGCCCGCAAGACCGCCGCCCTGGTGGACGAGAAGCTCGCCGCGGGGGAGGAGCTGCCCCCGCTGGCGGGCATCCCCATCGCCGTCAAGGACAATCTCTGCACCGAGGGGGTCACCACCACCTGCGCCTCGAAGATGCTCTACAACTTCGTCCCCCCATACAGCGCCACCGTGGTCAAAAAAGTGGAGGAAAACCTCCTCCCCATCACCGGCAAGGTGAACCTGGACGAGTTCGCCATGGGTTCCTCCTGCGAGAACTCCCACTTCCAAAAGACCCACAACCCCCACGACTTGAGCCGGGTCCCCGGCGGCTCCTCGGGCGGCAGCGCCGCCTCAGTGGCGGCCGGCGAGGCGGTTTTGGCCCTGGGTTCCGACACCGGCGGCTCCATCCGCCAGCCCGCCTCCTTCTGCGGCATTGTGGGCCTCAAGCCTACATACGGGGCCGTTTCCCGGTACGGGCTGGTGGCCTTTGCCTCCTCTTTGGACCAGGTGGGCCCCATGGCCCGCAGCTGCGAGGACACCGCCATGCTCTTTTCGGCCATCTCCGGCGCAGACGAGATGGACGCCACCTCCTGCGATCGGGGTCACCGGGCGGACTACCGCGACTACCTGGCCCGCGACGTGAAGGGGATGACCATCGGCATCCCCAAGGAGTACTTCGGTGAGGGCATCGATGAGGAGGTCTCCGCCGCCGTCATGCAGGCCGCCGAGGTCTTTCGCTCCCTGGGCGCCCAGGTGAAAGAGGTCTCGCTGCCCTCCTCCCCCCACGCCCTGTCGGCCTACTACATCATCTCCTCGGCGGAGGCATCCTCCAACCTGGCGCGTTTTGACGGGGTCAAATACGGCTACCGCAGCGAGCACTACCAGAACCTGCAGGAGATGTATGTCAACACCCGCACCGAGGGCTTTGGCGCCGAGGTCAAGCGCCGCATCATGCTGGGCACCTACGTCCTCTCCTCCGGCTATTTTGACGCCTATTACAAAAAGGGGAAGGCCTTTCAGAGCGCCCTCTGCGCCGAGTTTGACGCCTGTTTTGCCGACTGCGATTTCCTGCTGACCCCCACCGTCCCCCAGACGGCCTTCAAGCTGGGCGAAAACATCGATGACCCGGTGAAGATGTACAAGTCCGACATCTGCACCGTGCCGGTGAACATCGCCGGGCTGCCCGCCCTGGCCATGCCCTGTGGCAGGGATAGGCAGGGGCTGCCCATCGGCATGCAGCTCATCGGCCCCCACTTCGGGGAGGACGTGCTGCTCAGCGCCGGGCACCGCTACGAACAGGCGACGGGCTATCAGTTTACCGTCCCCGCCATCGCGTCGAAATAAGGAGGGTTTACCGTGGAATACGAAGTTGTCATCGGGTTGGAGATCCATGCGGAACTCTCCACCAAAACCAAGATCTACTGTGGCTGCAAAAACTCCTTTGGCTCCGAGGTCAATTCCCAGTGCTGCCCCATCTGCCTGGGGATGCCCGGCACCCTGCCCACCCTCAACAAGGAGGTGGTGGAGTACGCCATCCGCATGGGGCACGCCACCCACTGCACCATCAACAACGTCACCAAGCAGGACCGGAAAAACTACATCTACCCCGATCTGCCCAAAGCCTACCAGATTTCCCAGTACGACATCCCCCTGTGTGAAAACGGCTACCTGGACTTCATGGTCGACGGCGAGAAGAAACGGGTGGGGATCACCCGCATCCACATCGAGGAGGACGCCGGCAAGCTCATCCACGCCGAGTCCTTCGAGGGCTCCCTGGTGGACTTCAACCGCTGCGGCGTCCCCCTCATCGAAATCGTGTCCGAGCCCGACATCCGCAGCCCGGAAGAGGCCCACGCCTACCTGGAGACCATCCGCTCCATCCTCCTCTACCTGGACATCTCCGACTGCAAGATGCAGGAGGGTTCGCTGCGCTGCGACGTCAACGTCTCCCTGATGCCCAAGGGGTCGGACACCTTCGGCACCCGCTGCGAGATGAAGAACGTCAACACCTTTAGCGGCGCCGTCCGCGCCATCGAGTACGAGATGGCCCGCCAAAAGGAGATCTTGGACGCCGGCGGCGTCATCGAGCAGGAGACCCGCCGCTGGAACGACGCCAAGGGGGTCACCGAGCTGCTGCGCAGCAAGGAGGACGCCCAGGACTACCGCTATTTCCCCGAGCCCGACCTGCGGACCATCTACATCCCCGAAGTGCATGTGGAGGAGCTCAAGGCCACCATCCCCGAACTGCCCAACCAGAAGATCGAGCGGTATATGACCTCCTACGGCCTGCCCCAGAAAGAGGCCACCCTCATCGCCGAGGACGTGAGCCGCTCCCGCTTCTTTGAGCAGTGCCTCGAGGGGGGGAAGGTGGCACCCAAGTCGGTCTGCAACTGGCTGCTGGGCGACATCGCCAAGGTCCTCAACGAACGCGGCTGCGAACTGGATGATCTCGCCCTCACCCCCGAGCGGCTGGTGGAACTGATTTCCCTGATCGACCAAAAAACCATCTCCACCACCTCCGCCAAGACGGTGCTGGAGTGCATCCTCGACGACGGGGAGATCGCCATCGACCAGATCGTCAAGGACAAGGGGCTCGCCCAGGTCAGCGACACCGCCGTGTTGGAGGCCATCGTCACCGAGGTGCTGGCCGAAAACGCCAAGGCGGTGGAGGACTATCACAGCGGCAAGACCAATGTGCTGGGCTTCCTGGTGGGCCAGTGCATGAAGCGCTCCAAGGGGCAGGGGAACCCCGGCCTGATGCGCCAGCTGCTGGAAGAAAAAATCTAAAAATATCCGCTTTGAGCGAGAGGGGGAGAGCCTGCGGGCTTTCCCCCTCTCCTGTCAAGGCAAAAGAGAGGGGAGACTCTGTCGATGAAGCGCTACCTCGCAGTGCCCGACTCCTTTAAGGGCACCCTTACCTCTGGGCAGATATGCGACATTCTGGCCGACTGCGTCCGCCGCTGCGACCCCTCGGCCCAGCTGCGGGCCATCCCGGTGGCGGACGGCGGCGAGGGGACGGTGGATGCCTTTCTCGCCGCCCTCGGGGGGGAGAAGATCACCCTGCCGGTGGCGGGCCCCTATTTTGAGGAGCGCACCGCCTTCTACGGCATCTTGGAGGGCCGCCCCCGCACCGCCGTCATCGAGATGGCGGCTTGCGCCGGACTCCCCCTGGTGGAGGGGCGGGAAGACCCTCTGCGCACCACCACCTACGGGGTGGGACAGCTGATTGCCGACGCCTTGGCGCGGGGGTGCGAGAAGATCCTGCTGGGCCTGGGGGGCAGCTCTACCAACGATGGCGGGGCCGGTGCGGCCGCCGCCTTGGGGGTCCGCTTTTTGGATGACAAGGGGGTCCCCTTTATCCCTGTTGGCGGCACCCTGGGGCGGATCGCCGCCATCGACTGTTCCGTGCTCGACCCGCGGCTGGCCGCCGCCGAAAAGGTCGCCATCTGCGACATCGACAACCCCTTTTACGGCCCCAGCGGCGCGGCTGCCGTCTTTGCCCCCCAAAAGGGAGCGACCCCCGAACAGGTGATGCAGCTGGATGGGGGATTGCGGCGGTTGGCGGAGGTGGTCTTGGCCGAGACGGGTCGGGACTTGCAGCTGCTGCCGGGGGCGGGGGCTGCCGGCGGGATGGGGGGCGGCGTCTGTGCCCTGCTGGGTTTTCGGCTGCAGATGGGGATCGACGCCCTGCTCGACGCGGTGTACTTTGACGACCTGCTGCGGGAGACCGACCTGGTCTTTACCGGGGAGGGGAGGATCGACAGCCAGAGCCTGCGCGGCAAGGTGGTGGTCGGGGTCGCCCGCCGGGCCCGGGCACAGGGGGTGCCGGTGATTGCCCTGGTGGGGGAAATCGGCGAGGGCGCCGAGGCCGCCTATGCAGAGGGGGTCTCGGGCATCTTCTCCATCAACCCCCGGGCCGAGGCCTTTGCCACCGCCCGCCACCGCAGTGCCGACAACCTTCGGCAGACGGTCGACAACCTGCTGCACTTCTGCCGGTCGATGGGCTGGCAATAACCAATTTGAAAGGCGCTGTCAAACGGATGAGAAGACAGACGGTGGAGTGCCTGCAGTTGGAGGCACTCACCCTCTACGGCCTCTGGCAACCCTCCAGCAACAAAACGGTCGCCAGAGACATCCCCGCCCTCTCGCGTCGGTACCGGGCGGCGATCCAGCGGCAGGGAGAGCAGGTGCTGCCCTTTTATGTCCTCTCCCGAGACTACGACGAGGCAAGCGGCCGCTTCTCCCTCTTCGTGGGGGGCGCGCAGCCCCATCCGGCGCTTCGGGAACTGACCCTGCCGACCGGTCTCTACGGCAAAATGGTCGTTCGCCCCCGCTGGGCCTTTCTCTGGGGGGCGGCAATCGGGGCGGCCAAGCGGTATTTCTATACCCGATGGCTCCCCGACAGCCCCTACCGGGCCTGTGGCCTGGAATTTGAGCGCCACACGGAAAAGAGCTTGGGCAGGCGCCCCTCGGTGGACCTCCTCTTTTCCATCCGAGAAAAAATACTCTGAGCCCCACTTGACAAAAGGGCCCGCAGCGGATGCGCTGCGGGCCCTTTTTTGCGTTTTGGGACAGGTTCTATCCCGGTGGGACAACCCATATAGTGTTAGTGTACAAGTTGTGGGAGGGATGAACCATGAGTCGAGAAACCCCTTTTGAGCAGGTGACGGCCGTTCTGCCCGAACCCATTCGCAGCGGCTGTCTGGCCCTGCCCCAGCCCGTTTGGGAGCGCTGTCAGGAAATCCGCCTCACCTCTGGGCAGCCCGTCTCCCTCTACGGGGAGGGGCGGCTGCGCTTTCTGGGGGAGGGGGCGCTGCTGGACGAGCCCCAAGGGGCCATCTGCGCCACCGCCGCCCAGGTGCGCTCCTGTGTGCAGGCCTGCTGCGAGTACTCCCTCTACTCCCATCAGGACCAGATCGCCCAGGGCTTTCTCACCATCCGCGGCGGGCACCGGGTGGGGCTGTGTGGCAAGCGGTTTTACTCCCCCGAGACGGGGGAGACGGTGCACGAATTTGAGGCCGTCAACCTGCGCATCGCCCGGGGGGCGCTGCCCGCCGACCCGGCTGTCCTCCGCTTTTACCGGCTGCACGGGCTGGGGAACACCCTCATCGTCGGCCCGCCGGGCTGCGGCAAGACCACCCTTCTGCGGGGCCTCATCCGCGCCTTTTCCGACGGTGGATGGGAGCGCTATTTAAAGGTGGGGGTGGTGGACGAGCGGGGGGAGTTGGCCAACTGCCTGGGGGGCCAGTGCCAGACCGATTTGGGCCCGGGCGCCTTCGTGCAGAGCTACTTCTCCAAGGCCGAGGGCATCTTTCGCTGCGTGCGCACCATGTCCCCCGACTTGGTGGCCTGCGACGAGATCGGCAACGAGGAGGACGTGGCGGCCCTGCGGCGCTGTGCCGTCTCGGGGGTATGGGTCATCGCCACCGCCCACGGAGACACGGTGGAGGACCTGCGGCGAAACCCCGCCCTGGCCCCGCTGCTCAAACAGGGTTTTTTCACCCACTTTCTGCAGGTTTCGCCGCACGATTTCTCGGTCAGGGCCCACTGTGAGAGGGGGGCTGCCCGTGGTTAAGGCAATCGGCTGCCTCTTCCTCCTCTCGGCCTGTTCGTTGGGGGGACTCTACCTCTCCGGCCGCATCCGAGAAGAGGAGCGGTTGGTGCAGACCCTGCTCAAATTTTTCCGCGGGATCGAGGGGGAGCTGACCTACGGCGGCGCGCCGGTGGGAGAACTGCTGCAACAGGCCGCCCAAGACCCCCGCTTTGCCGGGCTTGACTTTCTCCCCCTCTGCTGCAGGGGGATGGAGACCGGCGACTTCTCCGCCAGTTTCTGCAGCGCGGTGGAGGGGTGCCGCTGCCTGCAAAAGAGTCCGCCTGCCCTTCGCCAGTTGATGCTGGACTTTGGGCGGGAATTCGGCACCCGCCCCTCCCCGGTGGAACTCTCCCGCCTGGCCCTGCTGGTGCAGAAGTTGGAGGAACAGCTGGAGGAGACCCGAGAGGCTTACCGAAAAAATGGAAAGATGTACAACACCCTGGGGGTGCTGGCGGGGCTGGGCCTCTCCATCATCCTCTGGTAGCCCCAAAAGGAGGACGCGAAAATGGACGTAGATCTCATCTTCAAAATTGCCGCCATCGGCATCATCGTGGCGGTGCTCAACCAGGTGCTCATCCGCTCCGGGCGGGAGGAGCAGGCCATGCTCACCACCCTGGCGGGGCTCATCGTGGTCCTGATGATGATCATCGGGGAGATCAGCACCCTGTTTGACACCGTCAAGGCCATCTTCGACCTGTGAGGCGGTGGGGGAAATGAACGTGCTGGGCGTGGCGGTCTTTGCCATCGTCGCGGCGATTTTGGCCCTCACCCTCAAGCAGTACAGCCCCCAAATCGCCGTGGTGGTGTCGGTGGGGGCGGGGGTGCTGCTCTTTGGCTATATCGCCGCCTCCCTGCTGCCGGTGCTGCAGGAGGTCCTCTCCATTTCGCTGCTGTCAGAGGGGGTGGCCGAAAACATCGGCACCCTCTTCAAGTGCCTGGGGGTCTGCTACGTGGTGCAGCTGGCGGCCGACAGTTGCCGGGACGCCGGGCAGCAGGCCATCGCCTCCAAGGTGGAACTGGCGGGCAAGGTCACGGTGTTGGCCCTGGCCCTGCCGATGCTGAAAACAGTGGTCTCCTTTTTGGACGACCTGATTTTCCTGTAAAGGAGGCGGCGCTGTGAGACATCCAAGAATCTTGGCCGCCCTGCTGCTGGCCCTGGCCCTCCTCTTTTTTTCACCCTGGACCGCCTTTGCCGAAGAGGGGGAGGAGGAGAGCCCGGCAACCGACACCCAGCAGATCTTGCAGGAACAGTACGATTTGAGCGGCGCCTCCCAGTTAGAGGACGCCCTTCCCGAAGGGGCCCGAGATACCCTGGAGGACAGCGGCCTTCTCGACGGCGATTTGACGGGGGAGAGCGCCCTCTCCTTTCTCGACCTGCCCAAACTGCTGGGCAGCCTCTGGGAGTCGATCAAGACCACCGCCAAAGAGCCCATCCGCATACTGGCCCTCATCGTGGTCACCATTTTGGTCTGCGCCATGGCCGAGAGCATGAAGAGCACCTTCTTCTCCGAAAGCCTCTCTCCGGTGGTGTCGGTGGTGGCCGCCCTCTGCATTGCGGTGGCGGTGGTCGCGCCGGTCTACCGGCTGATCCAAGACCTCAACCAGACCCTTCTCTCCACCAACCAGTTCATCGCCACCTTCGCCCCCATCTACTCCACGGTGGCGGCCACCTCCGGCCAGCCGCTGACGGCCACGGCCTACTCCGGGGTGCTGATGTTGGTGGTGCAGGGGGTCTCGGCCATCTGCTCCTCCACCATCGTCCCCCTGCTGGGGCTGATGCTGGCCTTTTCGGTCACCGGCGCGGTGCAGAGCGACCTGCGGGTCTCGGCCATCAGCGGGGGGCTGAAAAACGCGGTGGTGCTGCTGCTGACCCTGCTGCTGACCATCTTCTGTGGCGTCCTCTCGATGCAGAGCTTTGTCACCTCTGCCTCGGACAACCTGGCCATGAAGACCGGCAAACTCCTCATCGGCAACATGGTGCCGATCGTGGGGGGCGCGGTCTCCGACGCCCTCTCCTCGGTCTACGGCTGTCTCAAGGTGGTCAAAAACGGGGTCGGGGTCTTCGGGATCGCCGCGGTGGTCGTCTCCTTTGTGCCGCTGCTGCTGCGCTGCCTGCTCTACAAAGCCACCCTCTGGGCCGGGGCGTTCTTCTGCGACATGCTGGGGGTCTCGTCGGTGCGGGACACCCTCAAATCCATCGGCAACTGTCTCACCATTGCGGTGGCGCTCCTCTTCACCTACGCGCTGCTGGTCATCATCACCACGGTCATCGTCATGATGGGCGTCGGCTAAAAAGGGGGAACGGGTCGTGCAGGCAATTCAGCAGTGGGGGTTCGCCCTCTGTCTCAGCTGCATCTGCGGCGGGATCTTCAAGATGGTGGCCCCCTCCCGCAGCATGGAGTCGGTGTTCAAGGTGGCGGTCAACGTCTTTTTCCTGGCCTGTATCGTCGCCCCCCTGTCGGGGCTGGGCGGAGTTTCGGTCACCCTCCCCTCGGCGGGGGAGCTGCCCCAGGTGGGCCAGGCACAGGAACAGATCACAAAACAGGTGGCGGCCCTGGCGGCCGAGAACCTGCGCACCCAGATCGGCGCCTACTTGGACGGGCAGGGGAAGGACTATGAAAAAATAGAGGTGCGCACTCATGTGGACGAGGGGGGGCGCATAGATATTAGCGAAATCAAAATCCAAACGGGAAAAGGGCGGGACGAGGCCCTGGAGCGCCAGGTCAGCGAGGCATTCGGCCTGCCCACCTCGAGTGCGGAGGACACAGAAGATGCTGGATAGGTGCAAGGAACTTCTCACAAAAGTGGACAAAACAAAACTCATCGTCATCCTGGGGGCCGTCGGGGTGCTGCTCATCTTTCTCAGCAGTCTGGGGGGCAACGGCAAGTCCAAAAAGGAGTCCTCCCAGGGGACAGGCGCCCCTTCGGCCCCTGTCAGCCAGGAGGCGTACGTGTCGCAGACCCAGAAAAACCTGACGGACATCCTGCAAAAGGTGCAGGGGGTCGGTCGGGTGGAGGTGATGGTCACCCTGGAGCGCTCCTCCGAGAGCCAGTACCTCTACGAGGAGAAAAAGAGCGTGGACGCCATGGCGGGCCAGGGCGGCAAGAGCCGGGAGAGCACCGAGAGGAGCTACCTCTTGGTGGAGGACCAAAACGGCAAGAAACAGGCGGTGGTGCAGAGCACGTTGGAACCGGTCATCAAGGGGGTGCTCATCGTCTGCGACGGAGGGGGCGACCCCACTGTGGAAGGGCGGGTTTTGGAGGCGGTGACGACCCTACTGGACGTCCCCTCCAACCGCGTTTACATAGCGAAAAAAGGCGGGTAGACCGCCCTTTGGCACGGGGTGCCCAGAAAAGGCAAAGAAAGGGGTAAACAAATCATGAAAGCAGGAAAGAAGCAGGTCATCTTGGGGGCGCTGGTGCTGGCGCTGAGCGTGGCGGTCTATCTCAACTGGCAGTTCGCCAAATCGGGCAGCGATTTCACCACCACCGACTCCCTCTCGGCGTCGGGCAACTACGGCGACGCCGAGTACGTCAACGGCTCGGGCGACGGCAGTTCCAAGAGCGACGAGGAGCTGGGGGAGAAGGAGGAGACCTCCGCCCCGGTGGAAAAGGGGGAGGAGTACTTCGCCGAGTCCCGCACCAACCGCCAGAAGAGCCGGGATGAGGCCCTGGACAAACTGCAAAAATCCCTCAAGGACACCACCATTTCAGAGGAGGAGAAGAAATCCCTGACCAACTCCCTCTCCTACATGGTCAAGGCGGTGGAGACCGAGGGAAAGATCGAGAGCCTCATCAAGGCCAAGGGCTATTCCGACTGCCTGGTATATATCAATAACGAAAAGGCCGACGCGGTGGTCAAGACCGACGGCCTCAACGAGGACACCGCCAACCAAATCAAGGAGATCATCATCCGCGAGGCCGGCGTCAAGGCGGAAAATATCACAATAACCGAGGTAAAATAGTTGTCTCTCTCCTTTTTTGTGGTATAATATACAGCATACAGGGTGTATGTTATACAGAATGATGCATTGCTATAAAGGAGGGCGCATTGATGGGCGAACCCAATTTGAAGGACACCATCGGCAACCTGAAGGTCTCTGAAGAGGTGCTGGCCACCATCGCCAAGATGGCGGCGGGGGAGGTCAAGGGGGTGGCCCAGGTCACCTGTGAGAACTCCAACATCAAGGGGCTGTGGGCCAAGGCGATCCGCCGCAACCCGGTGGGCATCGAGCTAAACGGCGACATCGCCACGGTGAATATCTGCCTGGACCTCTACCAGGGGGTCAGCATCCCGGACGTCTCCTTGGCTGTGCAAAACAGCGTGAAATCCGCCATCCAGAGCATGACGGGTATCACCGTCTCCAAGGTGAATATCGTCGTGCAGGGGATCGCCTTTGAGAGTGAGAGCGGGGAAGAGCACTGACATTCGCCCCATACCCTCCCGTGTACCGTCACAGGAGGGTATTTTTGTGGGGCGGCCCCACGCCCTATATTCCAACACAGCGAGGAGACAAATATGACCAGAAGTGAATCGAGAGAGGCGGCCTTTGTGCTGACCTTTGAACAGTTTTTCCTGTCCGACGAGAGCGCCGAGGACATCATCGCCGGCGCGAGCGAGTGCGGCACACTGCGGATGAGCCAGTACGCCCTGAACGTCTTTCGCCAGGTGTGCGAGCGCGCCCCCGCTCTGGACGAGCAGATCGCCCGCCACCTGAAGGGCTGGACGCTCGAGCGCATCTCTCCGGTCTGCCGCTCCATCCTGCGGGTGGCCCTGGCCGAGATCGCCGCCGACTTCTGCCCGGTGGGGGTCGCCATCAACGAGGCCGTGGAGCTGGCCAAAAAGTACGGCACCGACGACGACTACGCCTTTGTCAACGGGCTTTTGGGCGCGGTGGCAAAGGAGCTGGGGACGCCCGAAGAGGCCCTGCAGGTCGAGGCGCTGCCCGAAGCGACCGAGGACGAGGAGCTGCCGGTGCAGCCGCAGGAACAATGAAGTACTTTCTCGGCCTCGACACCAGCAACTACACCTCCTCCCTCGCCGTCTGCTCGGCCGAGGGGGAGGTGGTGCAGAATATCCGACTGCCCCTCCCGGTCAAAGAGGGACAGATGGGGCTTCGCCAGAGCGACGCCTGTTTTCTGCACGTCAAAAATTTCAGTGAACTCACCACCTCTATCCTCGGCGGGATCCCCGTCGGGGATGTTCTGGCTGTTGGCGTGTCCGACCGCCCCCGGGATATAGAGGGCTCCTACATGCCCTGCTTCCTGGTGGGGCTCTCCAGCGCTACCCTCATCGCCAACTTGCTGGGGCTGCCCCTCTACCGCTTTTCCCACCAGCAGGGGCACATTGCCGCCGCCCTCTACGGGGGCGGGGCCCTCCCTTACCTACAGGGGCCCTTTCTGGCCTTTCACGTCTCCGGCGGCACCACCGAAGCGGTGCTGGTGGAGCCCGACGGGGAGCGCATCTGCAAGACCACCTACCTGGCCGGCTCCCTCGACCTGAAGGCCGGACAGGCAGTCGACCGGGTGGGGGGGCTGCTGGGGCTGCCCTTTCCCGCCGGCCCGGCGCTGGACAAGCTGGCCTGCCAGAGCGAAAAGCACTACCAGGCCCACCCCACCTTCAAGGGCTGCGATTGCTGCCTCTCCGGGGTCGAAAACCAGTGTCGAAAGATGCTGTCGCAGGGCGAGGCCCCGGCCGACGTGGCCCGCTACTGCCTCGACTACCTGCTGGCCGCCCTGGACGGGATGACCGCCCGGCTGCTGGAGAAGCTGGGGCCGCTGCCCGTCCTCTACTCGGGCGGGGTGATGTCCAACTCCATCCTCTCGGCAACCCTGTCCCAAAAATACGGCGGGGTCTGCGCCCCGGCCAGCTTCTCCAGCGACAACGCCGCCGGCATCGCCCTCTTGTGCAGAGAGAGGTGGGGGAGATGACCGGCGCCGCCCTCACCGTCACCCAGCTCAACGCCTATGTCAAGTCCATCGTCGAGTCCGACGGCAAGCTCAAAGACCTGCTGATCCGAGGGGAGATCTCCAGCTTCCACCGCCACTTTCGCACCGGCCACCTCTTCTTCAGCCTCAAGGACGCCGGCGCCTCCATCAAGGTGGTGATGTTTCAGTCCTATGCCAACCGGCTGGCCTTTTCCCCAGAGGACGGGATGTCGGTGATCGTCCGCGGCACTGTTTCGGTCTTTGAGCGCGACGGGGTCTACCAGCTCTACGCCAAGGACATCCTGCCCGAAGGGGTCGGCGCCCGGCAGCTGGCTCTGGAACAGCTCAAGCGCAAGCTGGCCGCCGAGGGGCTCTTCGACGCCGAGCGCAAAAAGCCCCTGCCGCCCTTTCCCCAGCACATCGCCCTCATCACCTCCAAGTCGGGGGCGGCGGTCAAGGACGTGCTGGGGGTCCTGGCGCGGCGGTACAACCTCTGCACCGTTTCCCTCATCCCGGTGTCGGTGCAGGGGGAGGCGGCCTGCCCCTCCATTGTGCGGGCGCTGCGCTACGTCTCCATCGCCGGGCGGTACGACGCCTGTATCCTCACCCGAGGGGGCGGCAGCCAGGAGGATCTCTGGGTCTTCAACCGGGAGGAGATCGCCCGCGCCATCGCCGACTGCCCGGTGCCGGTCATCTCGGCGGTGGGGCATGAAATCGACTTCACCGTCGCCGACCTGGCGGCCGATTTGCGGGCGCCCACCCCCTCGGCGGCGGCCGAACTGGTGGCCCCCGACAGCGGGGAGATCGCCCGCCAGCTAAACGGCGTCTCCCTGCGGATGGAGACGGCCCTTCACCGCCTCTACACCCGAAAGAAGGAGGCCCTCTACCAGTTGCAGCTGCACCATCGCGCCTGTTCGCCCGCCCAGTTGCTGGGGGAGCGGGGCGAGGGGCTAGCAGCCCTCCGCCACCGGCTGCAGGCGGCCTGCGCCAAGTGGCTGGACAAGCTGGAAGCCGATTGGCGCAGCGCCGCCGACCTCTGCGAGAGCCTAAACCCCGCCAAGGTGCTCTCCCGGGGGTACGCCATTGCACAGAAGGGCGGCGCCGCCGTCCACTCCATTATGCAGATACAACCGGGCGACCGGCTCTCCCTTCGCTTTTGCGATGGCGAGGCCGATTGCACCGTCGACCAGATAGGGGAGGAGCCCAGCCATGCCGACCAAAAAGAAAGCGAGCTTTGAAGAGAACTACCGCGCCCTGGAACAGGCCATCGCCTCGTTGGAGGGGGCCGATCTCCCCCTCGAGGAGGCCCTGTCCACCTACGCCAAGGCGGCGGCCCTGCTGTCCGACTGTTACGGCCAGCTCAAGGCCGCCCGCCAGACGGTGGAGGAAATCAAATTGGAGGGAATGGACGATGAACTGTAGAGAACAGCTCGAGCGCGACCTGGCCGCCATCGAGGCCTTTTTGCAGACCGCCGTCCCCGACGGAGACCCCCTCTACCGGGAGGTGGCCGAGGCCATGCGCTACAGCCTGTTGGCTGGCGGCAAGCGCATCCGCGCCCTCTTTGTCCTCGAGTGCTGCGCCGCCCTGGGCGGCCGGCGGGAGGAGGCGCTCCCCCTGGCCGCCGCCATCGAGATGGTGCACGCCTACTCCCTCATCCACGACGACCTGCCCTGCATGGACGACGACGACCTGCGCCGGGGCAAGCCATCCTGCCACAAGGTCTACGGCGAGGCCACCGCCCTGCTGGCGGGGGACGCCCTGCTGACCTTTGCCTTTGAGACCGCGGCTGGCGCCCCTCTCCCCGAGGAGCTGCGACTGCGGGCGGTGGCAGCTCTGGCCCGCGCCGCCGGCTACCGGGGGATGATCGGCGGGCAGGTCATCGATCTGGCCTATGAGAACAGACCCATGGAGCCGGAGGTGCTGGCCACCCTGCACCGGCTCAAGACCGGCGCCCTCCTCTCGGTGAGCGCCCAGCTGGGGGCCATTGCCGCCGGCGCGGGGGAGGACAGCCAGCGCGCTCTGGGCGATTTTGCCGAGGACGTCGGGTTGGCTTTTCAAATTGCAGATGATATACTGGATGCCGTGGGGGACGAGGCCAAGCTGGGCAAGCCCATCGGCAGCGACGCCCAGCAGGGAAAGACCACCTTTGTCACCCTTTACGGGGTAGAGGCCTCCCGCGAGCAGGTGCGCGCCTGCACCGACCGGGCCCTCTGCAAGCTGCAAAGGGCGGTCCCCGGCGGGCAGGGCGAGTGCCTGGCCCACCTCTGCCAGTCGCTGGTGGACAGAGAAAGCTAAAGGGCGGTTGATATGGATATCTTACGACAGATGTTCGGCAACTACTGTTTAAATGTTGCCCTGATCTCCTGGTTGAGCGCGCAGCTCCTCAAGACGATTTTTACCTTCATCGCCACCAAAAAGCTCAACTTGGAGCGGATGGTGGGGGCGGGGGGGATGCCCAGCGCCCACTCGGCCCTGGTCTGTTCCCTCACTGTGGCCATCGCCCGCACGGTGGGCGTCTCCTCCCCGGAGTTCGCCCTGGCCTTCCTGGTGGCCTGCGTGGTCATGTACGACGCCATGGGGGTGCGCAGGAGCGCAGGAGAACAGGCCAAAGTCCTCAACAAGATCATCTTCACCTGGGAGAAGAGCCAGGACGCCCCCGACGAAGACGAGGACGATATGTTCAAAAAGGACTTGAAGGAGTCCCTCGGCCACACCCCGCTGGAAGTGCTCGGCGGCGCCCTGCTGGGCATTTTGGTGGCCATGCTGGTATCTTTGACGTAGAAGGTGAACGGATTGTCCATTTTACAGCGCATCAACGGACCCAGTGATTTGAAGATGCTCTCCACCGCTGAGCTCAATACCCTGGCGGAGGAGATCCGGGAGCGGCTCATCGAGGTGGTCTCCCAAAACGGGGGCCACCTGGCCTCCAACCTGGGGGTGGTGGAACTCACCATCGCCCTGCACCGCATCTTCACCACCCCCAAAGACGCCATTGTCTGGGACGTGGGGCACCAGTCCTACACCCACAAAATGCTCACCGGGCGCAGGGACCGGATCGACACCATCCGCACCGAGGGGGGGCTTTCCGGCTTTCCCAAGCCGTATGAGAGCGAGCACGACGCCTTTGTGGCCGGGCACGCCAGCACCTCCATCTCCGCCGCCATGGGGCTGGCCGAGGCCAAGCGCCAGCGGGGGGACGACGGCTATGTCATCGCCGTCATCGGCGACGGCGCCTTTACCGGCGGCATGGCCTACGAGGGGCTCAACAACGCCGGCAAGGCCCGGGGCAACCTGATCATCATCCTCAATGACAACGACATGTCCATCTCCAAAAGCGTGGGGTCGGTGGCCAACTACCTCTCGGAGATCCGCACCAAACCGGGCTATTTCCGCTTTAAGGACTCGGTCTCCCACCTCCTCGAGCGCACCCCGGTGGTGGGCCGGCAGATCAAGGACGCCCTGGTCTCCTCCAAGTCAAAGCTCAAGACCGCCATCTACCACAACACCTTCTTTGAGGACCTGGGGTTTGACTACCTGGGGCCCATCGACGGGCACGACATCGACATGCTCTGCGGCGCCCTGATGCGGGCCAAGCGCATCAGCCGGCCCGTTCTCATCCACATTGCCACCCAAAAGGGAAAGGGATACCAGAAGGCGGAGGAAAACCCCGGCGCCTACCACGGGGTCTCCAGCTTCGACATCGAAAAGGGGAACCCCGACATCTCCAACGAGGACTCCTTCTCCACCGCCTTCGGCCGCGCCCTGGTGGGGCAGGCCATCAAAGACCCCTCCATCTGCGGCATCACCGCAGCCATGAAATACGGCACCGGATTGCAGTTTTTCAAACACAAGTACCCCAACCGCTTTTACGACGTGGGCATCGCCGAGGAGCATGCCGTGACCTTTGCATCCGGGCTGGCCACCGGCGGGCTGCGGCCGGTATTTGCCGTTTACTCCACCTTTTTGCAGCGCTGCTACGACCAGATCATCCACGATGTGGCCCTGCAACACGCCCACCTGGTGCTGGCCATCGACAGGGCCGGTCTGGTGGGGCAGGACGGGGAGACCCACCAGGGCATCTACGACGTGTCGATGCTCCAATCCGTCCCCACCATGGCCCTCTACTCCCCCGCCACCTACCGGGAGCTGCGCCACTGTCTGAACGCCTGCCTCTACGGGGAAGAGGGGCCCTGTGCCCTCCGCTATCCCCGCGGAAAGGAGGACAAACGCCTCGCCTTTTTGGACGACCTGCCCTGCGAGGACTACCATCTCTTCCCGGGCAAAAAGAAGGGCGGCAAGGTGGTGCTCACCTACGGCCGCCTCTTTGCCGAGGTCTATCCCGCCGCCCAGAAGGCGGGGGCCGCCGTCCTCAAACTGACCAAGCTCTTCCCCCTGGGGGAAGATGTCTGCGAGCTGCTCTGCTCCTACAAAGCCGTCTACTTTGTGGAAGAGGGGATCCGCAGCGGCGGCGTCAGCGAGCGGCTGGCCTCCCGGCTGGCCGAGAGCGGCTACCGGGGGCGCATCCACATCCGCGCCATTGAAGACGGCATCATCCCCCAGGCCTCGGTGGAGTCGACCCTCGCCCACCTGGGAATGGACGAGGCCGGCATAGCCCGCTTTTTAGAGCAGGAGTGATTGCATGAAGACAAGACTGGACGTCTATCTGACCGAACAGGGGCTGGCGGAGACCCGCCAGAAGGCCCAGGCCTACATCATGGCCGGCGATGTCTACATCAACGGCCAAAAGGCCGACAAGGCCGGCGACACCGTCAAAGAGGGGGACGCCGTCGAACTGCGGGGCGCCAAGTTGCCCTACGTCAGCCGGGGCGGCCTCAAGCTGGAAAAGGCCATGGCCGCCTTTCCCATCTCCCTGAAGGACAAGATCTGCATGGACGTGGGGGCCTCCACCGGGGGCTTTACCGACTGCATGCTGCAAAACGGCGCGCAGAAGGTCTATGCTGTGGACGTGGGGTACGGTCAGCTGGCCTGGAAACTGCGCTCGGACGAACGGGTGGTCAACCTGGAGCGGCAGAATATCCGCTACCTCACCGAAGAGCAGGTCCCCGACGCGCTGGACTTTGTCAGCGTTGACGTCTCCTTCATCTCCCTCTCTCACGTGCTGCCGGTCATCTGGCGCTTTCTCGCCCCCGGCGGCCAGGCCGTCTGCCTCATCAAACCCCAGTTTGAAGCTGGGCGGGAAAAGGTGGGCAAAAAGGGGGTCGTCCGCGACCCGGACACCCACCGCGAGGTCATCGAAAAGGTCATCTCCTTGGCTGGGGAGAACCAATTCGCTGTAAAGGGACTTGACTTTTCACCTGTCAAAGGCCCTGAAGGGAATATTGAATACCTGATTTTCCTGGAAAAGGGAGCGGGGGAGGGGCTGCCGACCATTGGCAGCGAACAGGTCGCCGAAATGGTGACCGCCTCCCACCGGGCGCTTTCCGTCTGATTTAGAGAGAAGGAGGAAGGGCATTTGCACTCTTTTTTCGTCATCCCCAACCTGGACAAGCCGCGCACCCTCAAATACACCCCAGAGGCCTGCCAGATCCTCGTCGACTGCGGGGCCGAGGTCTGGATGCCCGCCTACCTGCGGGAGAAGGTCCATCTCCCCGGCGTTCGCTTTGTCGAATCGGCCGTCGGCTATGACTGGTGCGACTGCATCCTCTGCGTGGGGGGGGACGGCACCCTGGTCCACCAGGCCAAACACGCCATTCATCACGACAAGCCCATCATCGGCATCAACACCGGGCGGCTGGGCTTTCTCGCCTGTATCGACTGCCACCGGCTCGACCTCCTCAAGCAGCTGGTGGCCGACGACTACGCGATCCAGGAGCGGATGGCGCTGGATGCCGTGATCACGCAGGGGGGGAGCGAGCGCTGCTACACCGCCATCAACGACGTAGTGGTCACTGGCGGCACCGTCTCCCGCCTGCTGGACCTGGACATCTGGTGCGGCGAGGAGCAGGTCATCAACTACCGGGCCGACGGGGTCATCGTCTCCACCCCCACCGGGTCCACAGCCTACGCCCTCTCGGCGGGGGGGCCGGTCATCGACCCGGCCATCGACACCTTGGAGATGACCCCCATCTGCCCCCACTCGCTCTTCTCCCGCCCCATCCTCTTCTCTCCGGAGAGCACCCTCGCCATCCGCCAGGGCGCTCGCAACCAAAACGACGTCTACGTCACCATCGACGGCGAGCACTCAGTCAAAATCGGCGGGGGGGACCAGATCCTTATCCGCCGGGCGGACAAAAAGGTCAAGTTCGTCCTGCTGGACCGCAGTGGGTTCTTTAAAGTCATCAAGGCCAAATTCATTGAAAGAGGGGATTGAAACGTGAAAGCAAAGCGCCAGGCCAAAATCATCGACCTCATCTCCCGATACGACATTACCACCCAAGAAGAACTCCTCAAAAAGCTGCAGGAAGAGGGGTTCGCCGTCACCCAGGCCACCATCTCTCGGGACATCAAAGAGCTGCGCCTGGTGAAGAGCCTTTCGCGCGAGGGCGTCTACCGCTACACCACCCCCCAGCGCCCGGGCAGTGCGGGCGGCGTCAACTTCAACTACTCGATCATCATTGCCGAGGCCCTGCGCCAGGTCGACTACGCCCAGAACATCGTCTGCGCCTTCTGCTACAAGGGGCTGGCCTCTGCAGCCTGCGCCGCCTTTGACGAGATGCAGTGGAACGGCTTTGTGGGCTCCCTGGCGGGGGACGACACCTTTTTTATCTTGATGAAGAGCGAGGAGTACGCCCGGGAGCTCTGCGAGGAGCTGCGGACCTACATCCCCCAGAACAGGTAGGAAGAGCGCCATGTTGCGAACACTCTACATTGAAAATGTCGCCGTCATCCAGCGGGCAACCCTGCCGCTGGAGGCGGGGCTCAACGTCCTCACCGGCGAGACCGGCGCGGGAAAATCCATCCTCATTGGCGCGGTCAACGCCATCTTGGGCAACCGCACCTCCAAGGACATGGTGCGCCAGGGGGCCGACAGGGCCCTGATCAGCGCCCTGTTTGAGGAGCTCTCCCCGGCGGTGGCCGCCCGGGCGGAGGAGATGGGGTACGACTGTCCCGACGGCAGCCTGCTGATCGTGCGGGAAATCGGGCGCGACGGCAGAAACACCTGCAAGATCGGCGGCCGTCCGGCCAACGTGTCCATCCTCAAGGAGTTGGGGCAGCTGCTCATCAACGTCCACGGCCAGCACGACAGCCAGCAGCTGCTGGACGAGAAGAGCCACATCCGGGTGCTGGACACCTACGGCCAGTTGGAACCCCTGCTCGAGCGCTACCAGGCTCAGTATGTCAAGGTGCGGGACCTCAAGCGCACCATCGCCGACTTGGAGGCCCGCCGCAGCGAGCGGGAGCGACAGATCGACCTGCTCTCCTACCAGATCGGCGAGATCACCGAGGCCGACCCGGCCCCCGGCGAAGACCTGGTGCTGGAAGAGCAGATCAACAAGGCCAAATACGCCGAACTCATCGCCCAGAACCTGCAGGCCGCACAGGACTGTTTGAACGGCGGGGAGGAGGGGAGCGGCGCCATCGGCCTGCTGCAGACGGCAGCCCAGTCCCTGCAAAACATCCGCGAATACCTGCCCGCCACCGGCGCGGTGGGGGACAAGCTGACCGCCCTCCTCTACGAGCTGCAGGAGCACGCCGCCGACCTCTCGGCCCTTTCGGGCGGGCCGGATGCGGACGCCTATGTGGACATCGACTTTTTGGAAAACCGCCTGGCCACCCTGCAGCAACTGGAGAAAAAATACGGCGCCACCCTCGACGAGGTGCTCGCCTACCGGGACGACTGCCAGCGCCAGCTCGAGGCCCTTGCCGGCAGCGACGAGGAGATCTTCTCCCTCAAAGAGCAGATGCGCGACGAGCTGCGCACTGCCACCGACCTGGCCCAGCAGCTCTCGGCCAAGCGCAAAAAGGCGGGGGAGCGGTTCTCCGCCGCCATCTGCCGGGAGCTGGCCTTCCTCAACATGAGCGGGGTCACCTTTGTCACCGAGGTGGTCTCCGAGCCCAAGCTCCACCGGGACGGGATGGACGCCGTCCGCTTCCTCATCTCGGCCAATGTGGGGGAGGCGCCCAAATCCATCTCCAAAATCGCCTCCGGGGGCGAGCTCTCCCGCATCATGTTGGCCATCAAAAACATCCTCGCTGAGAAGGACCAAATCGACACCCTGATTTTTGATGAGATCGACACCGGGGTCAGCGGCAGCGCCGCCCAAAAAATCGGCCAAAAACTCAAAGAGACCGCCGCCTCCCACCAAATCATCTGTGTCACCCACTCGGCCAGCCTGGCCGCCTATGGGGGCAACCACCTGCTGATCTCCAAGCACTCCGACGGGGTGTCCACCTTTACCGACATCCGCCCGCTGGGGGAGGAGGACCGGGTGCGGGAGTTGGCCCGCATCATCTCCGGCGACGCGGTCAGCGGGGTATCGCTGCAAAATGCGCGGGAAATGCTCGCCCGCGCCCAGGGCGGTGTTGACAACCGCCTGGCAAACGGGTAAGATACAGGTAATGCAAAAATTGCTTACAGGCAGAGAAGGGGACCAGTACCGCCGGTCCAAAGTCCCAAGAGAGCTTTCATTTGCTGAGAGAAAGCGGCTTTTCCGGCGGGAATACACCCCTGAGCCGCCCTTTTGAACCCGGTTTTGACCGGCAGTAGGGAGGGCCGTCCGGCGCCCGTTACCGCGCCCCAACGAGGCCGTCGCCCCTCCAACATGGGTCGGGAGACGGCAAACTGAGGTGGTACCGCGCGTGAAAACTCGCCCTCTGTGCACAAAATATGCACAGAGGGCTTTTTTTATCAAATGAAAAAGGAGAATGTATCGTGGGAATCTTTAATGAACTGCAGGCCCGGGGGCTCATCGCCCAGTCGACCAACATGGAGAGGGTGGAAGAACTGCTCAACGGCGACAAGCCGGTCACCTTCTACATCGGCTTTGACGCCACCGCCGACAGCCTTCACGTGGGGCACTTTCTGCAGCTGACGGTGATGCGGCGGCTGCAGCAGGCCGGTCACCGCCCCATTGCCCTGCTGGGCGGCGGCACCACTCTGGTGGGCGACCCCACCGGCAAGACCGACATGCGCAAGATGCTCACCAAGGAGGAGATCGCCCACAACGTGGAGCGGTTCCAGCAGCAGATGTCCAAGTTCGTCGACTTCACCGACGGGCGCGCCCTGGTGCTCAACAACGCCGACTGGCTCTGCAAGCTAAATTATCTGGACTTTCTGCGGGATGTTGGTGTATACTTTACAGTGAACAAGATGCTCACCGCCGAGTGCTTTAAATCCCGCATGGAGAAGGGCCTCTCCTTTATCGAGTTCAACTACATGATCATGCAGAGCTACGACTTCCTGCACATGTACGACGCCGTCGGCTGCACCATGGAGCTGGGTGGCGACGACCAGTGGGCCAACATCCTCGGCGGGGTGGACTTGATCCGCCGCGTCAAGAGGGAAGAGGCCTACGGCATGACCTTCACCCTGTTGACCACCAAAGAGGGCAAGAAGATGGGCAAGACCGAGAGCGGCGCCGTCTGGCTCGACCCCGAGAAGACCAGCCCCTACGAGTTCTTCCAGTACTGGCGCAACATCGACGACGCCGATGTCATCAACTGCATGAAGATGCTCACCTTTATGCCCCTGGAGGAGATTGCCCAGTACGAGGCGCTGCAGGACCGGGAGATCAACCGCGCCAAGGAGAAACTGGCCTTTGAGCTGACCAAGCTGGTTCACAGCGAGGAGGATGCGCAGAAGGCCCTCGAGGCGTCCAAGGCCCTTTTCGCCGCCGGTTCCGCCTCTGAGCACATGCCCACCACCCCCCTCGACCAGTCCCTGGTGCAGGACGGCTCCGTCGGTCTGCTGGATCTGATGGTGATGGCCGGTCTGACCCCCTCCAAAGGGGAGGCCCGGCGGCTGGTGCAGCAGGGCGGCGTCAGCGTCGGCGAGGAGAAGATCGCCGACGCCCAGCACCGCGTCTCCCTGGACGCGTTCAAAGACGGCTTTATCATCATTAAAAAGGGGAAAAAGACCTTCCACAAAATCACCCTGTGACAAAAAAGAGAGGTGTGCGCAGATGACGACAGAAGTGTTTGGCGTACCGGTCGAGTACAAGATCGTGGGGGAGGGGACTCCCGTTCTCTGCATCCACGGCTGGACCGAGAGCATGGTGCAGATGGAGCACAGCATCGAACCGGTGTTTGCCCCCTTCATCAGCTACAAGCGGATCTACTTTGACCTGCCCGGCATGGGCAAGACCCCCCGCTGCGACCAGGTCAAAAACAGCGACGACATGCTGCAGTTTGTCAAAACTTTTGTCGAGCAGGTCATTCCCGACGGGCGGTTTTTGGCCATCAGCCGCTCCTACGGCGGTTACATCCTCCGGGGCCTGCTGGCGGCCATGCCCGAGCGCATCATGGGCGGCATCTTCATCTGCCCGCTGGTCGAGCCCGTCCGCCAAAAGCGCATCCTCCCCAACTTCAAGGTGGTCTACCGCAACGAGGAACTCATCAAGCAGCTGCCCGCCTCGCACCGGGTACTCTTTACCAACCTCTTTGTCATTCAGGATCAGTACACCTACGACCGCTTCTTGGATGAACTTGCCTCGGCAGCTGCCATCGACGAACCCTACCTGCGCAGCATCAGCCACTCCCCGGGGTACGCCTTCAGCGAACTGCCCGAGGAAAACGGCCTCTGCGACGTGCCCACCCTCTTTTTCCTGGGCAAACAGGACAACGTGGTGGGCTACACCCAGTGTGTCGATTTGGTGAGGGACCACTACACCCGCCACTCACTGCTGCTGTGGGAGAATGCCGGTCACAACCTGGAGATCGAGCACCACAACCTCTTCTGTGAGACGGTCAAGAGCTGGTTGCGGGGAATCGAAAACGAAGAGAGCCTTTAAAGCCCGCACAGCAAAATAGAGAAGAGCCCCCGGTGTTTCTGAACAAGCACCGGGGGCTCTTTTTGAAGGGTTTTCTTTTTTAGACTTCGAGGGACTCGTCAAATTCCGCTTCGCGCACCACAATGGTCCGCTTCCACTTGTCGGTCTTCCAGCGCCAGAAAGAGGCGAGCACCTCAAAGAGGGCGGCAATGGGGATCGAGTAGTAGACAGCGGCAAAGCCAAAGGGCTTCATCATCACCAGGGCGGCCAGATAGCGGACCACCATCCCCGCAATGGTGATGAACATCACCATATTCATGTCGCCCACCCCTTTGAGGGTGTTTTCATAGACGTTTCGCAGCCCGCTCAAGAAGGTGAATGTCACGATAAAGCGCACCATCACCGAGCCAATGTCGATAATTTGCTGCGAACCCTCGCCGCTGATGAACCACGAGACGATGGTGGGCCCCAGTAAAAAGACCACCGCCGACACCGAGACACAGAAGATGAGGGAGAGCAGGTTGCCCATCTTGACGCCTTCCCGCACCCGCTTGATCTTCCCAGCGCCGATGTTCTGGGCCGTAAAAGCGCTCATGGCCACGCCGATGCTCATGGCCGGCATAAAGGTGATGTTGTCCACCTTGTTGGCTGCAGTGTAGGCCGCGATATAGGCGGTGCCGTAGTTGTTGATGATCCCCTGCATCATGATGCCCACCAGGGAGACCGAGCTCATCTGAATGGTGGAGGGGATGGCCAGCTTGAACATCTTCATGGCCATTTCGTTGTTGTAGTAGCGGGCCCATCCGGTCTCGTCTGGCTGTTCCAGGAAGGCGATCTTCTTGTAGAGCACGATCCAGGAGATGACGCAGCAGACGGTCTGACTGAGGATGGTGGCGATGGCCACGCCGGCAACCCCCCAGCCGAAGTTGATGACAAAGACCAGATCCAAGACGATATTCAAGATGGTGCAGATGATCAGGAAGTAGAGCGGGGGTTTGCTGTCGCCCAGGGCGCGGTAGACCGCGGAGAGGGCGAAGTAGAGGAAGTTGAAGGCCAGGCCGCCCATGTAGATGCACAGGTAGATATTGGCCCCATCGATGATGTTGGCCGGGGTGTTGATCATCCGCAGGATGGGCTTGCAGATGAAAATACCCACGATCCCCAGAGCGGTGGCGACCACCCCTTCAAAAATCAAAAAGGTGGTGATGGACTTGCGGCAGCGCTTGTGGTCGCCTGCGCCGAAGTACTGGCCGATGACCACTCCGCCGCCGGCGGACATGCCGTTGGCAGCCGCGACAAACAAAAAGAAAATGGGGCTGCTTGCCCCAACGGCCGCCAGCGCATCCGCGCCGACCCAGTTGCCGACAATGATCGTGTCGGCGATGTTGTAAAACTGCTGGAAGATGTTTCCCAGCAACATGGGGAGCATGAAGAAGAAGAGCTGCTTCATGATGTGGTCCCCACGCGTCATATCGTTTCTCTGATTCAAATATGACCCTCCTCTTTTAAAACTCGACATCGTTAATAATGATACAATATTCTTTTACAAAAAGCAAACACATGACAGCCGATTTAAGGGCTATTTGACCAAATTCCACGCTATTTTTGAGGCCAATCTTTTTTCAATTTTTTTATATATCCTGCACAAATATTTATGCAAATTTTGCACAACAAAACGGGCCTCCAAGTTGGAGGCCCGTTTCTATCACGCGATTTCGCCCTTTAGCATCAACTTCGGCCGGGAAGGGAAGTCATTGCCACCGCTCTCCCGTCAGACTGTTCTGTTGTGCCGTCTTTTAGACTGCACTCTGCAAAAGCAAACCGCCTTCTTTGGTACAAAGCAGAGAAAAGGAGGCGCTATCCCTCCAGCGCCGCTTTGGCCGCGCTCAGATTTCCGGCGGGCAGCAGCAGGGAGATGTCGGTCTCTGATGTGGTGATCATGGCGATGGAGGCGCCGCTTTGCTTGACCGCGGCGATCACTGCCGCCGCCACGCCGGGGCAAAACTGCATCTCCTCCCCCTCGGCCACCAGCTTGGCGTACCCGTCGGAGATGGAGAACTTGATTTCGGGAAAATCCCTGCGGATGGCCCCCAGCACCTCGACCACCTTGACGTAATATCGGTTGGAGGTGGTGAAGGAAAAACTGCAGGTGGCATCCTCAGAGGTGGTGAGGGAGATCATGTCCAGGTTGACGTCCACCTTGGCAATCTCCAAAAAGACCTCTTCCAAAAACTGCGACTGACCGTCGATGTTGCGGAAGGTGACCACCATCTGGTCCTCAACCGCCGCAATACTGGTTACACCAATCATCTTTGCCCATCCTTTCTCTTGCAAGGCATCTCCCTTTACAGGAGGGAGGCCATGTCGTACAGGCCGGGTTTCTGTCCCGCCAAAAAGACCGCTGCGTTGACCGCCCCCACGGCAAATACCTCTTTGGAGGCAGCGCTGTGACGCAAGGTGAGCACCTCGTCGCGACCGGCAAAAATCACCTCGTGCTCGCCGACGATGGTGCCGCCCCGCACCGAGTGGATGCCCAGCTCCTCTTTGCCGCGCTTCTGGCGAACGCTGTGGCGGTCATAGACGTACTCGTAACGTCCGTCTGCCACCTCGTTGATGGCGTCGGCAAGCATCAGGGCGGTGCCGCTGGGGGCGTCCACCTTCTGGTTGTGGTGCTTCTCTACGATTTCAATGTCAAACTGTCCCCCCAGCACCTGCACTGCCTTTTTTGCCAGGGCGGAGAGGAGGTTGATACCCAGGGACATGTTGGCGCTGAAGAAGATGGGCACCTCTTTGGCGCTCTCCCTGATTTCAGACACCTGCTCGGGTGAGAGGCCGGTGGTACAGATCACCGCCGGCACCTTTTTCTCCCGGGCGAAGCGCAAAATTTCTCCCAGTAGGGAGGGGTGGGAGAAATCGACGATCACATCCCCCTCCAGGGGGCACTCCCCGATGGAGCGGTAGAGGGGGAAGGGGAGACCCTCTGCCGGCCCGGCGATGTCGATTCCCGCTGCGATTCGGCAGTCCTCCCGCTCGGACACGCACTGGCTGACCACCCGGCCCATCTTTCCGAGGGCGCCTGCAAGCAAAATATCGACCATCTATCTGCCCTCCACCAGGCCGTTTTGGACCAAAATCTCCCGCAGGGCGGCCAACTGACCCTCCGCCATGGAGCAGAGGGGAAGGCGGCATTCACCCACGCCCAGCCCCATCAGGTTCATGGCGTCCTTCACCGGGATGGGGTTGACGTCCATAAAGAGGGCGTTGATCAGGGGTAGCAGTTTCAGCTGCAGGGCGGCGCTCTCGGCAGTCTTGCCGTCAAAGTAGAGCTGGCAGATCTCGTGCGCCTCCCTGGGCATCACGTTGGAGAGCACCGAGATGACCCCCTTGCCCCCGAGGGAGAGGATGGGAACGATCTGGTCGTCGTTGCCCGAATAGACGTCCAGACAGCCGCCGCAGGCGGCAAACAGCTTGGCGATTTCGGAGATGTTGCCGTTTGCCTCCTTCACCGCCACAATGTTGGGGTGTTTCCCCAGTTCCCGGTAGGTGTCGATTTGAATGCCCACCCCGGTGCGGGAGGGGACGTTGTAGAGGATCACCGGCAGGTCGGTGGCGTCGGCAATGGCGGTAAAGTGCTTGACCAGCCCCCGCTGTGAGGTCTTGTTGTAGTAGGGGGTGACGTGCAGCAGGGCGTCGGCCCCCGCCTCTTTGCTGAGTTTGGACAGCTCCACCGCCACAGCGGTGTCATTGCTGCCCGCACCGGCCACCACCGGCACCCGGCCGGCCACCTTTTTTACGGTGTAGCGCACCACGTCCATGTGCTCCTCGTGGCTCATGGCGGCGGATTCGCCGGTGGTCCCGCAGGTGACGATGCAGTCGGTGCCGCTCTCGATCTGCCAGTCAATGAGCTCCCCCAGCTTGGGGTAGTTGACCTGGCCGTCCTCCAAAAACGGGGTCACAATGGCCACGCCGGCGCCGGTAAATACAGTTTTCTTCATCGGTGACACTCCTCCCAGTCAAAAAGCGCAAAGGCCGCGCCTCTGCGGCTTTGCCAATCAGTCCAAATAGCCCTTGGCGGCCAACAGCTCCGCCATCAGCACCGCGCCGCCGGCTGCCCCACGCAGGGTGTTGTGGGAGAGGCAGACAAACTTGTAGTCGTACTGGGTGTCCTCCCGCAGGCGGCCGATGGAGACCGCCATCCCGTTTTCCAGGTTGCGGTCCAGCTTGGCCTGGGGGCGGTCGCTCTCTTCAAAATAGTGGAGGAACTGCTTGGGGGCAGAGGGGAGGTCCAGCTCCTGCGGCTCCCCGGCAAAGGCCGCCCAGCGCGCCTTGATCTCCTCGACGGTGGGCTTTTTGGCAAAGGAGACAAAGACCGCCGCAGTGTGTCCGTCGGACACCGGCACCCGCAGGCACTGGGTGGTGATGGAGGGCCCCTCGGCGTTGACGATCTCGCCGCCCTCGACCTTGCCCCAAATCTTCAGGGGCTCCTGCTCGCTCTTCTCCTCCTCGCCGCCGATAAAGGGGATCACGTTGTCCACAATGTCGGGGAAGGTCTCAAAGGTCTTGCCCGCACCGGAGATGGCCTGGTAGGTGCAGGCCAGCACCTTGGTGACCCCAAAGTCCATCAGGGGATGGATGGCGGGCACATAGCTCTGCAGCGAGCAGTTGGACTTGACCGCCACAAAGCCCCGCTTGGTGCCCAGGCGGGCCCGCTGCGCCTCGATGACGGCGGCGTGCTCGGGGTTGATTTCCGGCACGATCATCGGCACGTCGGCCACCCCGCGGTGGGCCGAGTTGTTGGAGATGACCGGGCACTCCCGCTTGGCATAGGCCTCTTCCAAGGCCTTGATCTCGTCTTTTTTCATGTTGACGGCGCAGAAGACAAAGTCCACCTGCCCGGTGATCTCGTCGATGTCCTTTTCGGCGTCGAGCACCCGCATCGACTTGACCGACTCGGGCATGGGGGCGCTCATGGCCCAGCGGCTGCCCACCGCCTCCTCATAGGTCTTTCCCGCCGAGCGGGCGGAGGCCGCCAGCACCTTTAGGTGAAACCAGGGGTGCCCCTCCAACAGGGTGATAAAGCGCTGGCCGACCATCCCTGTCGCGCCGACAACCCCCACTTGAAACTCTCTCATCACAATTTCCTCCTTCTCCTCGTGCCTTCTTGATCCCTTCCTACAGAAAAAGAAAAAACCGGTTGAAAACCGGCATAGCATGCAATATAATAGAAAGGTATGGAGCTTCTGCGGCTGCGTCTTTGCGGGCACACAGAGCCAAATCCGATAGCTCTCCACCATGTCACATGATGACAGTCGCAGCCTTGTTCAGGCCTGCGCCCAGGGGCCCCTATGCCAAAGGCGTCCCCTTCGGCGGCGTTGCCTTTCCCACCGGCTTCTGCAGCTTGGCGCCTGGCCGGCGGTACTGATCAAAACCGCACCTCTATCTTTATCTATATTCAGTTGCCCTTATCATAACACCCCCACCCGTATCTGTCAATTTGAAAAGCAAAGGACTGTACTTGCCATGCTGCGAAAAAGCGATTTTTATTACGACCTGCCCGAAGAGCGCATTGCTCAAACCCCCATCTATCCCCGGGACCACTCCCGGCTCATGCAGCTTGACCGCCGCACCGGCGCGATCACCCACCGCCACTTTTACGACATCGTCGACCTGCTCGAGCCCGGCGACGTGCTGGTGGTCAACGACTCCCGGGTCCTGCCCGCCCGCCTCTACGGCCAAAAGTCCGACACCGGGGCCAAGGGCGAGGTGCTGCTGCTCAAACAGCTGGGCCCCGTCACCCGCTGGGAGTGCCTGGTCAAACCCGGCCGCAAGCTGAAGACCGGCGTCCGCCTCACCTTTGGCGAGGGGCTGCTCACCGGCGAGATCACCGAGGTGCGAGACGACGGCAACCGGGTCATCTCCTTTGACTGCAAGGACGAGGACTTCTACAACCTCCTCGACCAAATCGGCCAGATGCCGCTGCCCCACTACATCCACGAGGAGCTCGAGGACAGCGAGCGCTACCAGACCGTCTACGCCAGGGAGCGGGGCTCTGCCGCCGCCCCCACCGCCGGCCTCCACTTCACCGACGAGCTGCTGCAGACCCTCCGCGACAAGGGGGTCATCATCGCCTCGGTCACCCTCCACGTGGGACTGGGCACCTTTCGCCCGGTAAAGGAGGAGAATGTGCTCGAGCACAAGATGCACACCGAGCACTACGTCATCCCCCAGGAGACCGTCGACATCATCGAGCGCTGCAAGGCGGAGGGGCACCGGGTCATTTCGGTGGGGACCACCAGCACCCGCACCCTCGAGTCCTGCTACCAGAAAAACGGCAAACTGATGGCCTTTTCTGACGACACCGACATCTTCATCTACCCCGGCTATAAGTTTGGGGTCATCGACGGGCTCATCACCAACTTCCACCTGCCCGAAAGCACCCTCATCATGCTGGTGAGCGCCCTCGCCGGGCGGGAGAATGTGCTGCACGCCTACCGGGTGGCGGTGGAGGAAGAATACCGCTTTTACAGTTTTGGCGACGCCATGTTCATCCTCTGACCCTCTCGCATCAATGCAAAAAGTGCGGCCCCCCACCTGTGGGGAGCCGCACTTTTTTATCGGGAAAAGGCATCAGCAGCGGTGCTCAGCCAGCACCTCGCCCTCGGTGGAGAGCACCGTCACCCGGCAGGGGATCTCTTTGCCGCAGCGCTCCAGCGCCCGTCTGACCGCCTGTTCTATCCCGCCGCAGCAGGGGACCTCCATCCGCACCACCTGAACGCTGTGGATGTCGTTTTGGGCCAGGATCTCGGTGAGCTTTTCCGCGTAGTCCCCCTCGTCCAGCTTGGGGCAGCCGATGAGGGTGATTTTTCCCCGGATAAAGCGCCGGTGAAAATCGCCGTAGGCATAGGCGGTGCAGTCGGCCGCAATCAGCAGGTCCACCCCGTCAAAGTAGGGGGCGCCCACCGGGGCCAGTTTGATCTGCACCGGCCACTGGGAGAGCTCGCTGCCGCAGGCAACTGCCCTCTCGCGCGCCGGCTCCTTGGGGGTGATGGCCCGCGACTGGCTGCCTGGGCAGCCGCAGGGGAGGGGGGCTGTCCCCGCCTGTTTGGCCGACTGGGCGGCCTTGACCGCCGCTGCATCATAGGCCGGCGCCTCCCTCTCCTCAAAGGTGATGGCCCCCACTGGGCAGGCCGGCAGACAGTCGCCCAGGCCGTCGCAGTAGTCCTCCCGCAACAGCTCGGCCTTTCCGTCCACCATGCCGATGGCCCCCTCGTGGCAGGCCTCTGCACAGAGGCCGCAGCCCACGCAGGCCTCCCGGTCGATCTTGATGATTTTACGCTTCATATCACAATTCCTCCCAATTGGTCTGATACACTGTATTTCCTTGCTTTCCTGGGTCCAGTATAGTACAATACAGCTGTTTGTTCTGTTGAAAATTCAACAAATAGATAAAAGCAAATATTTTCCTGCTGTGCGTGGGCGCCAAGCGGGAAGAGAGGGGGATCTACCCGTGCACCATCTGCCAAAACTGCCTCCTTCGCCGCTCTTTTCGGGGATCGAGGCGGGGGAGCTGCCACAGCTCTTGTCCTGTCTCGGCGCGCGCTGGAACAAATTCTCCAAGGGGGCCGTCCTTCTCGACGCCGGGGAGCCGGTCAGCCAAGTCGCCGTCCTCGTCGCCGGACGGGCCCAGGTCCTGCGGGAGGAGTACAGCGGCGAGTGCACCATCCTGGCGGAATTGGGCCCCGGCGACCTCTTCGGCGAGGCGTTTGCCTGTGCGCCGGAACCCGCCCAGCTCTCGCCTGTCGCCGTGCTGGCCTGCGGGGAGGGGGCTGTCCTCCGCTTCGATGCGGCGCGGCTCTTCTCCGGCGATTCGCCCTGCTCCTTTCACCCCCAGTTGGTGGGGAACATGATGGGCATCCTTGCGGAGAAGAACATCCTCCTCAACCGCAAAATTGGCCATCTCTCCAAGCGCACCACCCGCGAAAAACTCCTCTCCTACCTCTCCGAACAGGCCGCCCTCCAGGGGAGCGAGCACTTTTCGATCCCCTTTGACCAGCAGCAGCTGGCCGACTACCTCTGTGTCGAGCGCAGCGGTCTCTCCGTCGCCCTCAATCGCCTGCGGCGGGAGGGGGTCATCCGCTACTGCAAAAATCGCTTTTCCCTCTGCACCCCTTTGGAAGAAGGCGAGCCGGAAAAAGGAGGGTGCTAAAGGGAAGAACCCCTTTCTCCGCGAGGGCAACAAAACAGGGGGCTTTTTCAAAACGGCAAAAAATGGCGGGCGCCGGGACAAAAAATGCCACGGCGTCCGCCAACTGTTTTTACAGGGGCAGCACACTCCCCGGAAAACGCCCTTTCCAGCGCCTTTTGTTCGCTTTTCTAGGCTTTTCCCGCCGAGCGCTTTTGGGCCCTCAACGCCCGTTTTTCAGCCCTCTGGGGAATCAAGACGCGCTCTTGGTAGTCCCGGCACTCCCGGGCCACCACTCCGCTGAGGGCGAGCAGACAGATCAGGTTGGGGATGGACATCAGCCCGTTCATGGTGTCTGAAAAGTTCCAGACCACCTCCAGCGAGGTGGTGGCCCCCACGAAGGTCACCAGGGAAAAGAGGACCCGGTAGAGGTAGTTGGCCGCGCGGGAGTGCACCAGGTATTCCAGCGACTTCTCCCCGTAGTACTCCCACCCGAGAATGGTGGAGAAGGCAAAGAGGGCGATGCCCACCGTGACGATCATCCCCCCGGCAGACCCGAGGGCGGTGCGAAAGGCGGCAATGGTCAGGTTGACCCCGTCGAGCAACTTGCTGTCGGCCCCCGCCGTCCCCAGCACCCCCGAAGAGGCGATGGCCAGCCCGGTCACTGAGCAGACCACCAGGGTGTCAAAAAAGGTGCCGGTCATGTTGATGTAGCCCTGGCGGGAGGGGTGGTCGGTCTTGGCGGCAGCGGCCGCAATGGGAGCCGACCCCAGCCCCGCCTCGTTGGAAAAGACCCCGCGCGCCACCCCCCAGCGCATGGAGGAGAGGACGGTGGCGGTGATGGTGCCGCCCACCCCGCCGGCCACAGCGGTGGGGGAGAAGGCCATCCGCACAATTTCAACCAGCCCCTGGGGCAGGTTGCCGGCGTTGAGGGCGATGACCGCGATGCCGGCCACAAAGTAAAAGACCGCCATCACCGGCACAATGACCCCGCAGACCTTGCCGATGGACTGAATGCCCCCCACCAGCACCACGCCGACCAGTAGGGCCAGAACCAGACCGGTCGCCCAGGTGGGCACCCCAAAGGTCGAGCCCACCGCGTCGGAGATGGAGTTCGCCTGGGTCAGATTGCCGATGCCGAAAGAGGCCAGAACGGCAAACAGCGCAAAGAGAAAGGCGAGCACCGCGCCGACCCAGCGGATGGGGAAGCCGTCGCGCAGGGCGTACATCGGACCGCCCGCCATCTCGCCGCTCTTTGTCTTGACCCGGTATTTTACCGCCAGCACGCTCTCGGCGTACTTGGTGGAGAGGCCGAAAAGGGCGCTGACCCACATCCAGACCAGGGCCCCCGGGCCGCCCAACACCATGGCCGTGGCCACCCCGACGATGTTGCCGGTGCCGATGGTGGCCGCCAGGGCGGTCATCAGCGACTGAAAGGCAGAGATGTCCCCCTCTCCTCCGGCGGCTTTTTTCTCCCGCGAAAAGACCGATTTCAGGGCGTGCCCCAGGTTTCGCCAGGGGAGAAAGCCCAGCCGTAGGGTCAAAAAGACACCGGTCCCCACCAGGAGCACCAACATCACTGGCCCCCAGACAAAGTCGTTGACCGCCTTGATGATCTCGTTCAGCCCCATCTTTCCCAACTCCTCTCGCTTCGCCCTCTCCGTCCCTGCCCTCTGGGAATCGGGCGAGAATGGCGGGCCTTGCGCTGCACCCCATTATAGCAAATTTGCCCCCCATTGTCGAACTGGGACCCAATAGGGGGAGAGGGGAATGGGTCCAAGCAAGGGCGGCCAAATTGACTTTTGGCCGCCAAATGTCTATAATAATGGCCTGTATGAACCGGCGCGTCCACCGGGGCGCGCCCAGACAAGGAAGTGAACTATGTACACCCTGCTCAAACAGTCCGGCCATGCCCGCCGGGGCGAATTCAAAACGGTACACGGCACCGTGCAGACCCCTGCCTTTATGAATGTGGGCACGGTGGCGGCCATCAAGGGGGCAGTCAGCTCCTACGACCTGGTGGACCTGCGCACCCAGGTGGAGCTGTGCAACACCTACCACCTCCACCTGCGCCCGGGGGACAAGCTGATCCACGAACTGGGCGGCCTCCACAAATTTATGGGGTGGGAGCGCCCCATCCTCACCGACAGCGGCGGCTTTCAGGTGTTCTCCCTGGCGGGGCTGCGCAAAATCCGGGAGGAGGGGGTCACCTTCGCCTCCCACATCGACGGGCAAAAAATCTTCATGGGCCCGGAGGAGAGCATGCAGATCCAGTCCAATCTGGCCTCCACCATCGCCATGGCCTTTGACGAGTGCATCAAGCTGCCGGCCGAGTACAGCTACGTCAAGCCCTCCTGCGACCGCACCTACCGCTGGCTGGTGCGCTGCAAGGCCGAGATGGCCCGGCTCAACGCCCTGCCCGACCGCAACAACCCCCACCAGATGCTCTTTGGCATCAACCAGGGGGGCACCTACGAGGACCTGCGGATCGAACACGCCAAGAAGATCGCTGCCCTCGACCTGGACGGCTACGCCGTGGGCGGCCTGGCGGTGGGGGAGCCCAAGGAGGAGATGTATTACATCCTCTCGGTGGTGGACGAGTACCTGCCGCAGGACAAGCCCCGCTATCTCATGGGGGTGGGCACCCCCGGCAATATCATCGAGGGGGTCTGGCGGGGGATCGATCTCTTCGACTGCGTCATGCCCAGCCGCAATGCCCGCCACGGCCACCTCTTCACCTGGGAGGGCATTCGCAACATCAACAACCAGAAGTACGAGCGGGACACCCTGCCCATCGACCCCCAGTGCGACTGCCCCACCTGCCGCCGCCACTCCCGCGCCTACATCCGCCACCTCTTCCGCGCCGGCGAAAAGCTGGGCCAGCGGCTGGCGGTGATGCACAACCTCTACTTCTACAACACCCTGATGGAGAAGATCCGCGCCGCCCTGGAAGAGGGGACCTTTGAGGCGTTTCGCGCCCAATATGTCGATTTGCTGGACACCCGCATCTGAGCGGAAGATGTGAACGGCGCGTGAAGATTTGCAAACCGGTTGAAAAACCGGCAAACAGATAGTATAATAAAAATACTGTAATTTTTTTGGAGGGAAACTATCAATGTCGAATTTGTTTTTGCTGGAGGCCGCCGGCGGCACCAATATGCTGATGACCTTCCTGCCCATGATCCTCATCCTGATCATCTTCTACTTCATGCTCATCCGTCCCCAGAGCAAGAAGGACAAGGCCCTGAAGAAGATGCGCGACGAACTGCAGGTTGCAGACGAGATCACCACCATCGGCGGCATCGTCGGCCGCGTCCTCTCCATCAAAGAGGACACCGTTCTCTTTGAGACGGGCAGCGACCGCACCAAACTGCGGGTCAAGAAATGGGCCGTGCAGGAAGTGGAGAAGCTCGCCGACCCCATTGACAACACCGATCCCAAGGAAAAAGAGAAGAAGTAGTGTTTCCGCTCCTTCCGGCCGGCCCCTGCACAAAAAGCAGGGCCGGCCGCTTTTTTTGCCGCAACGTTTCAGGGAAAGAGGAAAGCAGGTCCTGTCCGCCCCAGGCGCCGGTATAAAGGGCTGCCCGGGCACATAGACTGTACCAAAGTCTAAATAGACGGAGGGAACAGACAATGCGCACAGGGGAGAGAACCGCGGCAAAGGGGCCGGTCAAAACAGAGGGTGGCAGTTTCATCAAACACTGGCTCATCGGCGTCGGCGCTGGGCTTTTGGGTACGGCTCTCACTCTGGCGATTTTCGCCTTCACCATGACCCTACACGATTTTGGCGGCGCCTTTTTTATCGCCGGCACCACTGCCATCTTGGCGTTGGGCGGCTTTTTGGCGGGCTTTGTCGCCGCCCGCATCCGCCGACAAAACGGAATGGCCATCGGCGCCCTGTCGGGGGTGCTGCTGTACCTGCTCTATCTCGGGCTCTCCCTGCTCACCTTTGGGCTTGCCTTTGGCCCCATGGCCATCACCAAACTGGCCATCTGCGTCATCCCCGCCTGTTTGGGCGGCGTGTGGGGGGTCAACTACCGCAAAAAGCACCGCTGACACAAAGCGTTTTATTTGAAACCCATTCCCGGATGCGCTGCTCCAGAACAGGGGCCGTGCACCCGGGATTTTGTGTTGATCCGATTTGAAAAGAGAAGGGCAGGGGAAGGAAGCGCGTATCCACCGCTGGGAGCATTTTGTCCTTGTAATTTCGGCACTTAAGGGGTATAGTAGTTTCCATAATCTCGCAGTTTCCCCCCTCCCACACCTGCCAAAGGGCGGATGCCCCTTCCTGTTCAGCAGGAGACAAGGGAGGGGAGAGCTTGTACTAATCTCCCCCTCTCCCTCATAGACTGTATCGAACAGGAGGGAAAAGAAGATGAGACGTACAAGACATCCGGCTCGGCGGCCTCGCCGAAACAGGCGGGGAAGCGCCGTCAACCCACTGCTGCTGAGCCTGGCGATCACCTTTGTGTTGGGCTGTGTCGCGGGTTCTCTATTGGTGCCCGGCCTGCCCTGGACAGAGGCGGGCAGCGGCGCTACGGCCTGTTCATGGGTTCGGTGCGCCATCAGCAGCCGCTGGCAGGACGTGCTCTCCCAGGGAGTTTTGGCGCCGATGGCCATCCTTTTGGGGCTCTACGGCTGTTCATTCAGCGGCATTGGCGTGCCCTTTTGCTACCTCTTTTTGGCGGTACAGGGGGTCTCTACCGGGCTCACCGGGGGCTATCTCTATTTTTATCACGGGGTGTCGGGAGCAGTTTTTAACCTCCTCATTCTGCTGATGCCCGCCGTTCTGTGCGCCGGCGCCCTCCTCCTCTTTGCTCGAAACTGCGCAGGGGTCTCCTACCTCGTCTGCAAGGATCTCTTCTGGGGCGAGAAGGAGGAGTTGGGGCAGCCCTTTCGCCGTCTCACCCACAGCCTGGGGATCGCCACCGCTTTGATCGTGGCCTCTGCGGTTCTCAAGCAGCTCAGCTTTTGGGCCTTCTCCTCGTACATACAGGTGTGAGGAAAGACTGTCGGCGGCTGGCGGCCGCTGCTTAAAAAACAAGATGAAAAGGGGAGGGGAGGAGCGCAATGTATTCCATTGCTGAACAATTTGCCGCCCATCTCTGCGGCAGGGTCTCCACCGGCACCTCGCGGGCCTACCTGTCCGATGTTAACGGCTTTTTGCAGGCCATCTCCTTTGCCGGCAACACCGACGCCATCACCGACGGCGCTGTCGAGGCCTATTTGGGCGCACTGCGCGAACAGGGCCTCAAGCCGGCCACATTAAACCGCAAGGTCTCCTCCATCAACGCCTTTGTCAAATACCTCAAACAGGCAGAATTGGTGGAGTACAGCCAGGTACAGACCCAGGCGTTGGCCGTGCAAAATTACCTGCGCCCCTTTCCCGAATTCCTCTCCCCAGATGATGTGGACCGCCTTCTGCAGGTCCCCGACCTCTCCACCCCCACCGGGCTGCGGGACCGCGCCATGATGGAGCTGATCTATGCCTCCGGCATTCAGGTCAAAGAGCTGCTGGCCCTGCACCCCTGGCAGATCAACTTTAAAAAGAGCCGCCTTGTGGTGGAGGGGAAGGATGGCGCGCAGCGGAGTGTCCCCCTCTACCCCCAGTGTCTACAGCTGTTACAGCGCTACTGCCGGGAGGTCTTGCCCGCCCTTCCGTCTGACGGAGAGGGCGCCTCACAAGACCTGCTCTTTCGCAATCTGGAAGGCGGCCCCCTCTCCCGGCAGGGGTTTTGCAAACAGGTGCGCAAGTACGCGGCCAAAGCCGGGCTGGGGGAAGGGGCCACGGCCAAGGCCCTGCGGCAGTCCTTTGCCGCCCATCTCCTGCAAAGCGGCGCTCCCATTCAAAGCGTGCAGGCGCTGGTGGGGCACCTCACCCCCCAGTCCACCGCTTTCTACCACAACGCCGTCCGGCATGCGGCCCGCACCTCCTACAAAAAGCACCACCCAAAAGCCAAGTCCGGGGGAGGGAAGAAGCCGTGAAAAAGCAGTTGATCGTCATCAACGGCACCATGGGGGTGGGGAAGACCGCCACCTGTCGATCCCTCAAAAAGATACTGACGCCCAGCGTCTTTCTCGACGGGGACTGGTGCTGGGATATGGAGCCCTTTGTCGTCAGCGACGAAAACAAGGCGATGGTGATGGAAAACATCGCCTTTCTCCTCCGCAATTTCCTACAAAACAGCAGTCTGCAATACATCCTCTTCGGCTGGGTCATCCACCAGTGGGAGATTCTCGACGACCTGTTGAACCGATTCGCCGATCTCCCTTTTGACTGCCGGGTGTTCACCCTTGTCTGCACCCCAGAGGCCCTGCAGGCCCGCCTGCAAAGGGACGTGGAGCAGGGACTTCGCACAGCTGACGTCATTCCCCGCAGCCTCCAGCGGCTGCCCCTCTACGAGCAGATGGAGAGCGAAAAGGTCGATGTCAGCCGGGTCAGTGCTCGCGAAGCCGCCGAGGAAATTGCCCGGCAAATCGCCGCGCGCCCTTGAGGGGCCTTTTTCACATTGTCGGACAATGATTTCTCAAAAAGCGCCCTCCTTCCAGAGGTATCTGCACTGGAAGGAGGGCGCTTCTATTTTTGCTCTTTATTGTCGTCTTTTTGAGGCTTTATTTTCGGTGCGGTCTTTCGCTTGGGCGGCTTTACGCCCGAGAGGGGAGACTTGGCAGAGGCCTCCTCCATCTGTTTGTTGGAGACATGGGTGTAGATTTCGGTGGTCGAAACGTGTTCGTGCCCCAAAATCTCACTCAACACTCGTATGTCCACGCCGCCGTATTGGTACATCAGTGTGGCCGCCGTGTGCCGCAACTTGTGGGTGGAGAGCCCTTGGTTTGAAAGGCCGGCGTTTTGCAGCGTTCGCTCCACGATCTGCTGCACCCGCCGACGGCTGATCCGGGTGCCCAAACGGGACAGGAACAATGCGTCTCTGTCCTTTATATCGGTCAAATTGCGGCTTCTGACGGGTTTGTAGTTCTCAATTGCGTCCAAACACGCCTGGTTGAGATAGACGATCCGCTCTTTGTTGCCCTTGCCGGTGATGCGGACAGTGTTGTCGGAGAGATCGCCCAGATCGATTCCCACCAGCTCGCTTAAGCGCATGCCGCAGTTGAGAAAAAGGGTCAGCATGCAAAAATCCCGCTCGTAGTAGCCGTCGTCCACCACGTGGTTGAGCAGCTCCAAACTCTCTTCAAGAGTGAGATACTTGGGCATACTCTTTTTGATGGCCGGGATTTCCAGGTCTTTGATGGGGTTTTGCTCCAGCAGATTGGCGTTGACTGTCAGGTACTTAAAAAAGGACTTTAAGCAAGAGACTTTTCGCGCCCGCGTCGTCGCGCTGTTGCCGCGCTCTTTGGTGATGAAGTACATGAACTCATACACGTCCGACAGGGTGACGCTGCGAATAAAGTCGATGTCTACATCGTCAATGGAGATGTCGTCAAAGGGGACATCGGCGGCGACCAGATCTCTGTGTAGCTTGAGAAAGCGAAAGAAGGTGCGCAGGTCGATAAAGTAGCTGTCGACCGTGCGGGGCGAGCGGCCCTTGATGGTCTCCATATAAAAGAGAAAGTCTCGCATCACTGTGGGCGTCTGCGCGAGAATAGATTTGTCCAGCGGCAAAAAAACACCTCCTTGACTATAGGTTTGATGTGCAGGTTTGATGTGCCAGCCTATGTGAACGAGCCTAGGGCGTCAAGACCGCAGAAACGGCCTTAAAAGCAGAAGGGAAAAATCGCACCCCCTGTATTGCACTAAATTTTTATTTAGTGCAATTATATATTTCTAATATAACACTTCCCTCTGCAGAAATCAATTGAGAGATTTGGTGTGCTTCGAAACAAAATGAAGTCGCACAACACCTGTCAAGTCAAAGCGGTTCTCCACCGCCCCGGCTTTGAGGATATTCTCTCAATCAACTGGGCAGGATACTTTGTAAATGGGAGGCGATCAAATCCATGAATCTGGTGATTTGCGGAAAAAAGTGCAAATTCCAAAAAGACGGCTACTGCAATCTGCCCAATCTGTCACAGATGGGAAACAGTTTGGGCGAAGGCTGTGTTCACTTCACCCCTTTGGAGGAAATCAAAAAGCCGCTTTAAACGCCTCTTGTATGGAGCTCACCCCGACAATCTCAATTCCTTTGATCGGCTGCAGCTGGGCGTGGCGGAGATTCTGTTTGGGCACGATCACCCGCCGAAAGCCCAGGCGCTGCGCCTCGCTGATGCGGGCTTGCAGCTGAGAAACGGAGCGGATCTCCCCTGTCAGCCCCACCTCCCCCACCGCCAGCACATCGCTGGCAATGGGCTGGTCTTTGACGCTGGAATACATGGCGAGGATCACCGCCAGGTCGGCAGCCGGTTCATCCAGGCGAATGCCGCCCACCACGTTGATGTAGACGTCCAGGTTTCCAAAGAAAAAACCGCCTTTTTTCTCCATCACGGCGATGAGGAGGTTGGCCCGGTTGTAATCAAAGCCGGTGGAGACGCGGCGGGGCGCGGCAAAGCCCGACTTGGTGATGAGGGCCTGCACCTCGGCCAGCAAGGGGCGGCTGCCCTCCATATTGCAGGCCACGCAGGTGCCGGAGACCCCTGCCGGCCGGCCGTCGAGGAGCATCATCGAGGGGTTGAGCACCTCTTTAAGGCCCTCCGCCGTCATGTCAAAGACGCCGATTTCATTGGTGGAGCCATACCGGTTTTTGACCGAGCGGAGAATGCGGTGGGAAAAGTGCTTGTCCCCCTCAAAGTACAAGACCGTGTCCACAATGTGCTCCAACACCTTGGGGCCGGCAATCGCCCCGTCCTTGTTGACGTGGCCGATGATGAGCACGGGGATCTCCTCCCCTTTGGCAGTCTTCATCAACAGAGAGGTGCACTCCCGCACCTGGGCGACGCTGCCCGGCGAAGACGAGAGCTCACTCAAGTTCATGGTCTGAATGGAGTCGATCACAACCAAATCAGGACGGGACGAGGCGATTAGGTCGCAGATGGCGTAGATGTCGGTCTCGGCCAACACCTTCAAGTTTTCGCCGTCGACGCCCAGGCGGTTGGCCCGCAGCTTGATTTGGCGGATAGACTCCTCGCCCGAGACGTAGAGCACCTGCAGCTGCCTCGCCAAATAGCCGCAGATCTGGAGCATCAAAGTGGATTTCCCGGCCCCCGGCTCTCCCCCCAGCAAGACCAGGGCCCCCTTGACGATCCCCCCGCCCAGCACCCGGTCGAGTTCGCCGATGCCGGTCAAAAAGCGGGCTTCGCTCTCTTCGCTGACGCGGTTGAGGGCGGTGGGCACCCTGTCGGACTGGCGAGCGCCTGCCTTGGGGGCAACAGCGCCCCCTTTTGTGGCGGCGGGGGCGCGCACTAGGTGCTCCTCCAAGGTGTTCCAGCTGCCGCAGCTGGGGCACTGGCCGCTCCACCGGGGGAAACTCGCCCCGCATTCGCTGCAGGTAAAGGCTATCTTCTCACTCGATTTCATCTGTACCCTCCCAGATCGGACGGGGCTCTCTCCCCTTCTCTCTGTTCCTATTATAAGGGCTCTCTCCCCTTTCTGCAAATACAAAAAGAGACCGCCAAGACGGTCTCTTTTCTCATTTAGGGAAGTAGGAATTCTTATTCGTACTCCACCACGTCGATCCAGCGCATCAGGAAGTCCTGCTCCAGGTCGTTGTGCTTGGTCAGCTGGGCAGCGGCCACGATGGGCAGCCAGCGCTGCACGTACTGCAGGGCAGTATCGCTCTTCTCGCAGAACAGGCGCAGGTACATGTCGGCCTTCTTCTGGTCTTTCAGGGCAAACAGAAGGTAGGTCATGGCCGCGTCGGCACTGGCGTTGCCCTGGGTCGCATGGGCCCAGTCGATGATGGTCAGACTGCCGTCCTCGCCGACGATGACGTTGCTGGGGATAAAGTCGCCGTGGCAGACCTTCACGTGCTTGGGCATGCTGTCCAGGCGGGTGTGCAGCTCGTACCGGGTGGTGGCGCTGATGGCGGTCAGGCTGCTGATCTGGCGGTTGAGTTTGTCTTTGAGCTTGTTGAGCATGGGGGCCTGTTTGCTGTGCATCTCAAGCTGCAGGGAGACAAACTGGTCCATGTATTTTTCCAGGTTGGCCGGGTCCTCATCCATGACCTCTTCCATGGTCTTGCCGCGCTTGCGCTCCAACACCAGGGCCCATTTCCCGTCGATCTGGGAAACTTCCTGCACCTTGGCAGTGTTCAGGCCGGTCTCCTCGACGATGGCCTGGTTCAGCGCCTCGTTGAAGACGTATTTCTTGGGATGGGACTCCTCAAAGACCTTGACCACGCTGTCGCCGGAGAGATAGACTTTTTTGTAAGGGCGCGCTACGATGAGATCCTTTTCTTCCAATTTCATGATTCACTTACTCCTTCCAGGTGGGGATTGGCGAATAGACGGCACGTTTGCTTACTTGCCGTAGTAGCACTTCAGGTAGATCTCTTTGATCTCCTTCATGAGCGGATAGCGGGGGTTGGCGCCGGTGCACTGGTCGTCAAAGGCCTGCTCCACCATGTCGTCCAGGGTGTCCAGGAAGTACTTCTCGTCGACCCCGTAGTCCTTGATGGTCTTCTTGATGCCGATGGCCTCTTTGAGCTCTTCCAGCTTGGCGCAGAGCTTGTCGAAGACCTCCTGGTCGTTTTTGCCGCTCAGGCCGACAAAACGGCCGATCTCGGCGTAGCGGGCCAAGGCATGGGGGTACTCGTACTGGGAGAAGGTGCCCATCTTGGTGGGGACTTCGACGGCGTTGAAGCGCATGACCTCGGTGAGGATGACTGCGTTGGCCACGCCGTGGGGCAGGTGGTGGAAGGCGCCCAGTTTGTGCGCCATGGAGTGGTTGAGGCCCAGGAAGGCGTTGGCGAAGGCCATACCGGCCAGGCAGGAGGCGTTGGCCATCATCTCTCTGGCCTTGGGGTCGTTGGCGCCGTTCTCGTAGGCGGAGGGCAGGTACTCAAAGACGCTCTTGATGGCTTTGAGGGCCAAGCCGTCGGTGTAGTCGGAGGCCATGATGGAGACATAGGCTTCCAGGGCGTGGGTCATGACGTCGATGCCGGAGGCACTGGTCAGGCCCTTGGGCTGGGTCATCATGTTGTCCACGTCGACGATGGCCATGTTCGGCAGCAGCTCGTAGTCGGCCAGGGGGTATTTCACGCCGCTGTTCTCGTCGGTGATGATGGCGAAGGGGGTCACCTCGGAACCGGTGCCGGAAGAAGTCGGGATGGCGACAAAGTAGGCCTTCTCCCCCATCTTCGGGAAGGTGTAAACGCGCTTGCGGATGTCCATGAAGTCCATGGCCATATCCTCAAAGTTCACGTCGGGATGCTCGTACATCACCCACATGATCTTGGCGGCGTCCATGGCGGAACCGCCGCCCAAGGCAATGATGGTGTCGGGCTCAAAGTCGGCCATGGCCTTGGCGCCGGCCTTGGCGCAGCCCAGGGTCGGATCAGGGGCCACGTCGAAGAAGCAGGTGTGCTGAATGCCCATTTCGTCGAGTTTGGCCTCGATGGGGTGGACATAGCCGTTTTTGTACAGGAAGGTATCGGTGACGATGAAGGCCTTCTTCTTGTGCATGACCTTGCCCAGCTCGTCCAGAGCGACCGGCATGCAGCCCTTCTTGAAGTAGACCTTTTCAGGGGTTCTGAACCAGAGCATATTCTCTCTCCTCTCGGCCACGGTTTTGATGTTCAGCAGGTGTTTCACGCCCACGTTTTCAGAAACCGAGTTGCCACCCCAGGAGCCGCAGCCCAGGGTCAGGGAGGGAGCCAGCTTGAAGTTGTAGAGGTCGCCGATGCCGCCGTGGGAGGAGGGGGTGTTGATGAGGACGCGGCAGGTCTTCATGGCAGCCGCGTGCTTGGCGATCTTCTCCTTCTGGGCGGGGTGCACGTAGAGGGAGGCAGTGTGGCCGTAGCCGCCGTCGGCGACCAGCTGAGCGGCCTTCTGCAGGGCCTCGTCAAAGCTCTTGGCGCGGTACATGGCCAGCACCGGGGAGAGCTTCTCGTGGGCAAACTCCTCGGAGATGTCCACCGACTCGACCTCGCCGATGAGGATCTTGGTGCTCTCCGGCACGTTGACCCCAGCCAGCTTGGCGATGGTGTAGGCCGACTGACCGACGATCTTGGCGTTGAGAGAGCCGTTGATGAGGATGGTCTTGCGGACCTTCTCGATCTCGTCTTTTTTCAGGAAGTAGCAGCCGCGGTAGGCGAACTCGTCCTTGGCCTGCTGGTAGACTTTGTCCAGCACGGTGACCGACTGCTCGGAGGCGCAGATCATGCCGTTGTCAAAGGTCTTGGAGTGGATGATGGAGTTGACGGCCATCCGCACATCGGCGGTGTCGTCGATGATGACGGGGGTGTTGCCGGCGCCCACGCCCAGGGCGGGTTTGCCGGAGGAGTAGGCCGCCTTCACCATGCCGGGGCCGCCGGTGGCGAGGATGATGTCGGCGCTGCGCATGACCTCATTGGTCAACTCCAGCGAGGGGACGTCGATCCAGCCGATGATGCCCTCGGGGGCGCCGGCCTTGACCGCTGCCTCCAGAACCACCTTGGCGGCGGCGATGGTGCAGTTCTTGGCGCGGGGGTGGGGGCTGATGATGATGGCATTGCGGGTCTTCAGGGAAATCAGGGTCTTGAAGATGGCAGTCGAGGTGGGGTTGGTGGTGGGGATGACCGCAGCCACCAGGCCGATGGGCTCGGCCACCTTCTGAATGCCAAAGGCGGGGTCTTCCTCGACAACGCCGCAGGTCTTGGTGTCCTTGTAGGCATTGTAGATGTATTCGGCGGCGTAGTGGTTTTTGATGACCTTGTCTTCCACAACGCCCATGCCGGTCTCTTCGACCGCCATTTTGGCCAGCGGGATGCGCTGCTTGTTGGCCGCCATAGCTGCTTCATAGAAAATCTTGTCGACTTGTTCCTGAGTAAAGGTCGCAAATTCCTTCTGCGCCTCTCTCATTGCCTTCATCTTTGCGATCAGCGCCTCGACGCTGTCAATGAGGACAGGTGCGGTTTCGTTTTTCTTCGCCATACTGATTTTCCTCCAATGCGGTTGTTGGGTGGCTCTGCTTACTATATCCAAGTATATAGCATGACGAGCTTTTTTCAAGTGGTAATTGATAATTTTTTAACGATGTCCACCACTTTCTATTTCCCCAACAATTCTTTTTCTGTTTGAGCAGATTTTATCATCAAATTGATGGCCTTCCCCCTTTTCCGGCAGAAAATCGTTGATTTGCCATCTCACTTCTCCCCTATTATACCCTGTCATATTGCATAAGAAAAGCCTTTTCAGGCAGAAATTATAATGCTTATTTTTGTTTGAGCATCTCCCCTGCCCGCTCCCTCTTTCGCACAAAAAGTGCCCTCGCTCCCCATTGGGTGCGAGGGCACGGTTTTCTGTCTCTTAACGGGACTCCTGCCACTGGGAGGACTGCTCCAGGTAGGTACAGAGCCCCTGGTAGATGCAGAGGGCCAGCTGCTGCTGGTAGCTGCTGTCTTTGAGCTTTGCCAGCTCCTCTGAATTGGAGATGAAGCCGCACTCGATGAGGACCCCCGGTGTGGTGCTGTTTTCCAGCAGAAAGTACTCCTTGCCGGAGGGCTTGTGTTCCCGGTGGCTTTCGGGCTGCAAGTTGGCGCGGATGGTCTGTTGGATACACTTGGCCAACAGCTCTCCCTCGGCGTTTTTCTTGTTGTAAAATACCTGGGAGCCCTTGTTGGCGCTCTGGTAGGAGTTTTGATGGATGGAGAGAAAGATGGCGTTGGGGTGGTCATTGATCAATTTGAGGCGATTTCGCATGTCTGACTTCTTGCGCTGTGAGAGGTTTTTCCCCTCGCTCTCGGTGGAGGTGTCCTGCTCCCGGGTCATGATGACGGTGTATCCCTGAAAGGCAAGGGTGTCCCGCAGCTTGAGGGCAATTTGCAGGTTGATGTCCTTCTCCACCACCGAGCCCGACGTCGCACCGGAATCAAAGCCGCCATGGCCCGCGTCCAGGATGATGACCGGGCTCTTTTTGAGGTCGGCGTCGCTGGCAATGGCAAAGGTCGTGAAGTTGCAGAGGGTGATGACCAGGGCCAACAGGACCGAGATCCCCAGCAGGAGATAGGGGGGCTTGCACCTTTTTGTGACAAACAGCATATTTTTCACCTCTCGGTAAACGTATGCTGTTTTGGCAGGGGTTATGTCTCGTCCTTTTCTCCCCTTCCACAGCAACAAAAAGAAAGCCCTGAACCAAAGATCCAGGGCTTTCTTTTATATGGAGGCGCCACCCAGAATTGAACTGGGGATAAAGGTTTTGCAGACCTCTGCCTTACCGCTTGGCTATGGCGCCGTATTCACGGTTATGCAAAATATCAGCATAACCGGCTCTGTAAAACGGAAGGCGCTAATTTCTTAGCGCCTTTTTCGTGGAGCGGGTTACGAGGCTCGAACTCGCTACCTCCACCTTGGCAAGGTGGCGCTCTACCAGATGAGCTAAACCCGCATAATTTGGTGCCTCCGGGCGGAATCGAACCACCGACACGGGGATTTTCAGTCCCCTGCTCTACCGACTGAGCTACAGAGGCCAAACTGGCGACCCGGAAGGGGCTCGAACCCTCGACCTCTAGCGTGACAGGCTAGCGTTCTAACCAACTGAACTACCGGGCCATATATGGTGGGAACAACAGGGCTCGAACCTGTGACCCCCTGCTTGTAAGGCAGATGCTCTCCCAGCTGAGCTATGCTCCCCCTCACAACCGCTGTAACTCATCCCTTCAGCGACGAGATTTATTTTACTATATCCACCCACTTCTGTCAATAGAAACTTTCGCATTTTTTCTCTTTTTCGAGGGGGCTTTTCTCCTCTAAAGAGCGCGCTCCTCCTCCCCCTCCCAAAAGGCCGTCAGCGCCCGGGCGATGGCCTCCGGGGAGCGCACTGTCTGGGCATGGCGCCAGTGATCGGGGAAGAGCTGGCGGTAGCGGGGGGCCGAAAATCGCTCGTCTATCAGGAGGACCACCCCTCTGTCCTCCTCGCTGCGAATCACCCGACCCGCTGCCTGCAGCACCTTGTTCATGCCGGGGAACTGATAGGCAAAGGCAAACCCCATGCGGTTTTGGCCCTCGTAGTAGTCGCGGATGACGTCGGTCTCAGGGTTTAGCTGGGGCAGGCCGACCCCCACCACGATGCTGCCGATGAGCCGCTCCCCTTGCAGGTCGATCCCCTCGGCGTAGATCCCCCCCAGCACGCAAAAGCCCAGCAAGCTGCCGCCCTGGGCGGGGGCGTCAAAACGGGCCAAAAAGGCCTCCCGCTCCCCCTCGTCCATCTCCCCGGTCTGCACCGCCAGGGCGATTTCGGGGTGCTCGTCCCGAAAGTGCTCGCAGACCATCTCCATGTATTTATAGGAGGGGAAGTAGGCGATGTAGTTGCCCTCTCTGGCGGAGACCACCTGCCAGATGGCCTCGCTGACGGCGGCCGCGCTCTCCTCCCGCCGGTTGTACTTGGTGGAGATGGCGTCGTCCACCAGCAGGCAGAGGTTTTGCGCCGGGTAGGGCGAGGGCAGGGTGCAGGCCTTGCTCCCCTCCCCACCGCCCAAAACGGTGGCGAAATACTGAATGGGCGAGAGGGTGGCGGAAAAGAGGACCGCCGCCCTCCCCCGCTCCATCGCCTGTCCCAGCAGGTAGGAGGGGTCGACACAGTACTGTTTGCTGATCACCTCTGTCCCCCTTCTCTCGCAGAAGAGGACGTACCGCTCGTCAAAGAGCTGAGCGATCTTGAGGTAGCTGTTGACCTCAAAGTAAAAGGAGAGTACCGCCTGTAAGCGGGAGTCGGCCTTGTGGCGGTCCAGCCACTCCTCACACCGGCCCTTGAGGGCGGCAAGGCGGTCGATAAAGTCTCCGTCCTGCTCTTTTTTGAGGAGGAAGCGCTCTTCCCCGCACTCCTTGCGCATGGCCACCATGGCGCTGTTGACCTTGGCGAGGGCAGAGCTGAGCTTTTTGCTGCCGGTGTCTTTCCCCAGCAGCCGCTTGATCTCCAATACCTTTGACTTGTAGAGCCGGGCCGAAAATATCTCCCGCGCCCGGTCGGCCAGATTGTGGGCCTCGTCGATCAAAAAGACATAGTCTCCCTGGCGCTCCTCCGAAAAGAAGCGCTTGAGGTAGACCTGCGGGTCGAAGAGGTAGTTGTAGTCGCAGATGATGCAGTCGCTCCACAGGGTGACGTCCAGCCCCAGCTCAAAGGGGCAGACGCGGTGCTTTTTGGCGCAGGCCTCGATCTCCTTCCGGCCGATGCCGTCCGGCCCGTGAAGCAGCTCCATCACTGCGTCGGAGACCCGGTCAAAGTGGCCGTTTGCATAGGGACAGTCGTCGGGGTTGCAGGCGCGCTCCTCCAAAAAGCAGATTTTGTCCTTGGCGGTCAGGGAGACGCTGCGAAAGCGCAGACCGCCCTCCCGCAGTTTGACAAGCCCTTCTTCCGCCGCCCGGCGGGCCACCGTTTTCGCGGTGAGGTAAAAGAGCTTTTCCGCCATCCCCTCCCCCACCGCCTTGACGGCGGGAAAGAGGGAGGAGATGGTCTTGCCCACCCCGGTGGGGGCCTGGCAATAGAGGCGGCCCCTCTCCTGAACGGTCTTGTAGACGGCGCCCATCATCCGCCGCTGGCCCTCGCGGTAGCGCGTAAAGGGGAACGTGGAGGAGGCGATGCTGGCGTCTCGCTGGGCCGTCCAGCCCTGCCAGAAGTCGGCCCACACCTGGTAGCGGGAGAGCAGGTCGAAAAAGCCCTCCTCCAACTGGGCAAAATCCAGGCTGCGGCGGTGGCGGAGAATCTCGTCGGTGTCGATTTGGTAGTAGGTCAAGCGCAGGGTGAGGCGCTCCTTTCCCTCCTGCAGGGCATAGATGTAGCCGTAGCAAAGGGCCTGCGCCCAGTAGGCGGCGTTGTCATCCGGCCCGATGGAATCCAGCGAGACAGCCACCGTCTTGATTTCGTCGATGACCGTCTCTCCCTCCTCCTGGAGGATGCCGTCGGCCCGCCCCTGGATCCAAAAGGGGATGTCCCGATAGACCAGGTGGATGGAGAGGGTCACCTCGGAGCGGTACCCCTCCTCCTGCCGCTGCAACTTTCGGTGGATGCGCGAGCCCTCCTGCGCCCGGTCGGCCCCCGCAAACCGGCTGTCAATGGAGCCGCTCTGGGTGGTGAGGGCCACCAGTTGGCGGACCGGCAGGCGGATTTCCGTGCTCTCCTCCATCCCGTCAAACACCTCCCCTCTCTCGCCGGCAAAAGCCGCGCGCCTCTCCTTTAAAAGAGGGGCGTTACCACTCGACGATCCTCGCGTCCATGTTCAAAATCAAATTCCAGCTGCCACCGGCGCACTTCCAGACGGAGACCACGTGAAAGAGGCCCGCCAAATCCACATCGCGGCTGTTGTCGACGGCCACCCGGAGCAGGTAGTGCAGGATCACCTCGTCCCCGCTGGCGCTGACGACCTCCATCCGCTCGATTGTGTATTCGGAGATGGAAAAGTCGGCAATCATCTCCGCGTACTCGCTGCCACAGCAGCGGTAACCGCCGCATATCATCACTGCATTCGGCGAGACGAGGCGTCGAAAGGCGTCCCCATCTCTGCGGAGGACCGCCTCCCACATCTCGCGCTCCAGACCGATGACCGTCTGCTCCATAGCCCTCTCCCCCCGGCGGCCAACCCCGCCGTTTTCTTTTCAGTATACCACAGTGCAGCACAGCTGTGCGACGAAAAACAGCTGCCTTTGCATTTCATCAAAGACAGCTGTTTGCTGTTGGAGGCGCCACCCAGAATTGAACTGGGGATAAAGGTTTTGCAGACCTCTGCCTTACCGCTTGGCTATGGCGCCATATTCACGGTTATGCAAAATATCTGCATAACCGGCTCTGTAAAACGGAAGGCGCTAATTTCTTAGCGCCTTTTTCGTGGAGCGGGTTACGAGGCTCGAACTCGCTACCTCCACCTTGGCAAGGTGGCGCTCTACCAGATGAGCTAAACCCGCGGAAATGGTGCCTCCGATCGGAATCGAACCAATGACACGAGGATTTTCAGTCCTCTGCTCTACCGACTGAGCTACAGAGGCACACATTGGCGACCCGGAAGGGGCTCGAACCCTCGACCTCTAGCGTGACAGGCTAGCGTTCTAACCAACTGAACTACCGGGCCATGTATACCAACTGAAAGAGAAAAGCGGAACTTTTTGACCTCTTTCAGGGTTGCCGTTTCTTGTCCGACAACGTTTATTAGTATACAGGAGATGTGTTTATCTGTCAATAGGATTTTTCAAATTTTTTAGCTCTTCTTGGGTGAAGTTGTATTTTCTTTCACAGAAGTGGCAGCAGACCTCCACCGGCTCCCCCTCGTCGATCATTTCCTGCAGCTCCTCGTTCCCCAGGCTGAGCAGCGCCTTCTCCACCCGCTGGCGGGAGCAGTTGCAGCGGTACTCCACCGGGAACTCGTCCAGGATATTGGGGGCAAAGCCGTCGAGCACCCGCTCGATGATCTGCTCCAGAGACATCCCGCCCTCGAGCATCTGGGTGACGGAGGGCAGCTCTTTGAGGTTGCCCTCCAGCTGCTCGATCTCCTCCTCCAGCGCGCCGGGGAGGAGCTGCACCAAAAAGCCGCCGGCCGCCCGCACCGTCAAGTCGGGATTGACCAGCACCCCCAGGGCGCAGACGGTGGGGATCTGCTCGCTGGCGGCGTAATAGGCGGTCACGTCCTCGGCCACCTCGCCGCTCACCAGGGGCACGCTGCCCACATAGGGGTCTTTCATGCCGGTGTCGCGGATGACCGTCAGGGTGCCGTCCCGCCCCACTGCGCCGCCCACATCCAGCTTTCCGTAGGGGTTGAGGGGCAGTTCCACCACCGGCTGGCTGACGGTGCCCCGCACATTGCCCCAGGCGTCGGAGACGGCGATGACATTCCCCGCCGGCCCCCCGCCGCTGAGGCGCAGGGTGACGCTCTGTTCCTTCCCCTTCAGGCCGCAGCCCATGATGGAGGCAGCGGTGAGCAACCTGCCCAGGGCGGCGGTGACCACGGCAGAGCTCTCGTGGATCTGCTCGGCCCGGGCGACAACGTCGGTGGAGTCGATGGCGGTCATCACCACTCCCCCATTTTCACTGATGGCGCGCAGTACACGTCCCATCTATTTTCCCTCCTTCTTGGCCAGGTATACCACCCGCTGGCTCTTCTCTGTCACCGGGCGGTCACGATACCCGTCAAAGCGCTGCAGCAGCGCAAATCCAGCCTCTTCCAAGGCCGCCTGCAAAAATTCAGGGGCATACCAGGTCTCTGAAAAACACTCGTCACAGCGGTCAAACCGGCCGTCCTCCCCCTCTTCAAAAAAGGTGAGGGAGATGTCGGTCACCCCTTCCTCCTCCCGCCACTCGTTCTGCCAGCCGCAGTAGAGGTCGCCCAGGTCGTAGAGGTAGGCGTTGTTCCCCAGCACCTGGGCGTGCTTGTAGCGGGTGTTGACGTCAAAGAGGAAGACGCCGCCCTCCTCCATGAACAGGGAGACGCGGGAGAAGGCGCGGCGGACCGCCTCCCGGTCGGGCAGGTGGTTGACGGTGTCCAAGGTGGAGACGGCGGCGCGGATGGTCCCGTACAGGTCGAGCTCCTCCATCCCCTGGCCCAACAGCAGGATGTCCTCCCCGCTCTCCATCACCCGCTCCCGGGCGATCTCCAGCATCTCCTCCGAGGGGTCGGCGCCGATGAGGTCGTACCCGGCCCGCGCCAGGCGCAGGCAGAGCTCCCCCGTCCCGCAGCCGGCATCCAGCACGATGCCGCCGTCGATCCCCTGCTCTGCCAGCTTTTCCACAATAAAGCCGGCCATACGCGCCCTGTCCACGTTTTCGGTGAGGGCGTCGTAAAAGCCGGCAAAATTGCCGTAGAAATTCTGCTGTCTACCCTTCAAGGTCGGTCTCTCCCGCCATCGAGTCCAGCAGTTTGTCGTAGCCGCCGCACCCGTAGAGAAGGGAGCGGTTGACCCGGCTGATGGTCGCCGTCGAGGCGCCGGTCTCCTTGACGATGTCGCTGTAGACCTTTTTCTGCCGCAGCATCCGCGCCACGTGAAAGCGCTGGGCAATGGCCTTGAGCTCCTGAATGGTGCAGAGGTCGTCAAAAAAGTCGTAGCAGTCGTCCAGGTTGTCGATGGACACGATCGCCGAAAACAGGTCGTCAAAGGTATCTCTTGACAGATTGCTGTTCAATGAAAAACCCGCCTTTCCAAATCATCTTGATTTAAAGTTTAACACCTTAAATTGTGAAAGTAAAGGCTTCCCCACCACTTTTGTGGCGGAGATGGAGAAATCCGGCAGTTCGCCCAAGAAAAAGCGCGCCGAAACACCGGTTTCCGCGCGCTTTCACAAGCTGTCTCAAGGGGTCCGGGACACCCCTCCCTGTCAGAGGTCGTTTCGCAGCAAGTCCTCTAAACTCTCCCGGCGGACGACCAGGCGGCTCTCCCCCTGGGAGACCATCACCACCGGCGGGCGGGGGATGCGGTTGTAGTTGGAGGCCATGGAGTAGTTATAGGCCCCGGTGGCCAGCACCGCCAGGATGTCGCCGGGCCCCACCTCCTGGATGCGGGTGTTTTCCTGGATCAAGTCGCCGCTCTCGCAGCACTTGCCCGCCACCGTGACCGTCTGGGTCTTGGGCTCGGCCGCCCGGTTGGCCACCAGCACGTCGTAGGCCGCCTGGTAGAGGGCGTAGCGGGGGTTGTCAGTCATCCCCCCGTCGATGGCCACATAGGTGCGGACATTTTTGATTTCCTTCACCGAGCCCACGGTGTAGAGGGTGGTGCCGGCGGGCCCCACAATAGAGCGACCCGGCTCGATGACCACATAGGGGATGGGCAGCCCCTCCTCGCCACAGCAGCGGTGGATGACCTTGGAGACCCGCTGCATGTACTCGTCGTAGCTGGAGGGGTTGTCGGAGTCGACGTACTTGATGCCAAAACCGCCCCCCAGGTCGAGGATCTCCAGCGCTCTGCCGTACCTGCGCTGGATCTCACCCATAAAGCGGATCATCACCTCGGCCGCCAACTCGAAGGGGGCGATGTCGAAAATCTGTGAGCCGATGTGGCAGTGCAGCCCCTTCAGCCGCACCCCCTTCATGGCCATGGCCTCGTCGACGGCCTCCATGGCCTCGCCATTTTCCAGGGCCAGGCCGAACTTGGAGTCGATCTGCCCGGTGCGGATGAAGTCGTGGGTGTGGGCGTCGATGCCGGGCTTGATGCGAAAGAGGATGTCGGTCACCCGCCCAGCAGCCCGGGACAGGCTGCCGACGAGCTGCAGCTCTTCCAGATTGTCCACCACGATTTGGCCGACCCCGCTCTCCAGGGCCATGGTCAGTTCAGCCGGGGTCTTGTTGTTGCCATGAAAGTAGACCCGCTCCATGGGAAAGCCCGCCTGCAGGGCGGTGTAGAGCTCCCCGCTGGACACCACGTCCAATCCCAACCCCTCCTCCTGGGCAATGCGGCAGACCGCCTTGCAGCAAAAGGCCTTGCTGGCATAGGTGCAGAGCCCCCTGCCGTCGTAGTAGCGGTCGATGGACTGCTTAAAGGCCCGGCAGTTCTCCCGGATCAAGTCCTCGTCCATCACGTAGAGCGGGGTGCCGTAGCGCTCGGCCAGGGCGACGGCGTCCAGCCCGCCGACGGTCAGGTGACCCAGGTTGTTGACGTCCAAATTCTTGGAAACGAACATCTCCTCACTCCTCCCCTTCGCACTCTTCCTCTGTGTCCTCCCCGTCGTCCTCTTCCAAGAGGGCCTCCAAAATGCCCCGCAGCTCGGGGATGCCCTCAAAGGTCTGGGCGGAGGTGGCGACCAGGTGCAGCTGGTCGCCGCAGGGGATCTCCTCTCGCAGCTCTTCCAGCCGCTTCTCCTTCTGCTTGGCCGTCAGCTTGTCGGCCTTGGTCAGGGCGATGAGAAAGGGGATCTCGCTGTCGATGAGGAAGTCGATCATCTGCAAATCATCGGCGGTGGGCTGGTGGCGGATGTCCACCAGCTGCACCACCAGGCGGATGTCCCGGTCGCTGTGAAAGTAGTCCTCCATCAACTTGGCCCAGCGCTCCTTCTCGGAGCGGGAGACCTTGGCGTAGCCGTAGCCGGGCAGGTCGACGATGTAGCCGGGGCCGGCGGTAAAGAAGTTGATGGTGACCGTCTTGCCCGGCGAGGCCGACACCCGCGCCAGCCGCTTGCGGTTGGCCACCTTGTTGATGAGGGAGGACTTGCCCACGTTGGAGCGGCCGGAGAAGACGATCTCGGCCCGGTCGCTGGGGGGCAGCTGGGACGACACCCCGTACGAGGCGTAAAATTCAATGGCGTTAAAGTTCATGGCGTCCTCCCTACTGTTGGATGTGGGTGTCCCGCGGGCGGGCGGGTCCCGCCTTCTTCCTCGGGGGGGCGGAGGGCAGTTCCTCCACCTCTTCGGGCAGCGGTGCGGCCGGTTTGACCAGGGCGGTCTCCAGCACCTGGGAGATGGTCTCCACCGGCACAAAGTGCAGGTGATCCTTGACCTCCTGGTCCACCTCCTCCAAGTCGGGGAGGTTTCGCTTGGGGAGCAAGACGGTGGTGCAGCCGTTTTTGTAGGCGGCCATGCTCTTTTCTTTCAGGCCGCCGATGGGCAGCACGTTGCCGTGCAGGTCGATTTCGCCGGTCATGGCCACCTCGCCCCGCACCGGCCGCTCGGTCAGGGCCGAGACCAGGGCGGTCACCATGGTGACCCCCGCCGAGGGACCGTCTTTGGGGATCGCGCCCTGGGGGGCGTGGATGTGGATGTCCCGGTTTTTGTAGAAGTTGTGGGGAATGTCGTAGAGGTCGGCGATGCTGCGCACATAGCTGACGGCGATCTTGGCCGACTCCTGCATCACGTCGCCCAGAGAGCCGGTGATCTCGATTTTGCCGCTGCCCTCCAGCACCACCGCCTCCATCGGCAGGGTGGTGCCGCCCACCGCGGTCCAGGCCAGGCCGGTGACGGTGCCCACCTTGTTTTCGAGGGAGGCGTCCTCCCGGTCAAAGCGGCGGTGGCCGATCAGCCGGGAGAGGTTTGCCTTGGTGACCGAGAGCCCTTTTTCGCCCGCCACCACCTCTTTGGCCGCCTTGCGGCAGAGGCCGGCGATCTCCCGCTCCAAGCTGCGGACGCCCGCCTCCCGGGTGTAGCCGTCGATGAGTTCAAAGACGGCGTCGCGGGAGATTTTGAGCTGCCCCGCCTCCAGCCCGTGGGCCTTCATCTGCTTGGGGATGAGGTGGCGCTTGGCGATGTTGTACTTCTCCACGTCGGTGTAGCTGCCCAGCTCGATGACCTCCATCCGGTCGTAGAGGGGGGCGGGGATGGCCGCGGCGTCGTTTGCCGAGGTGATGAAGAGGACGTCGCTGAGGTCGTAGGGCACCTCTATGTAGTGGTCCCGGAAGGCCTGGTTCTGCTCCTTGTCCAGCACCTCCAACAGGGCCGACGAGGGGTCGCCCTTGTAGTCGTTGCCCAGTTTGTCCACCTCGTCGAGGAGGATGAGGGGGTTTTGGGTCTTGGCCTGGGCCATGGCCTTGATGATCCGCCCGGGCATCGAGCCGATGTAGGTCTTGCGGTGGCCGCGGATCTCCGACTCGTCCCGCACCCCGCCCAGGGAGATGCGGACGTACTTTCTGCCCATGCTCTCGGCGATGGACTTGACGATCGAGGTCTTGCCCACCCCCGGAGGGCCCACCAGGCAGAGGATCTGGCCGCTGTTTTTGGGAGCCAGTTTGGAGACGGCGATAAACTCGAGGATCCGCTCCTTGACCTTTTTCAGGCCGTAGTGGTCCCGCTCAAGGATCTTGGACGCCGCCTGCAGGTTGGCACTCACCTTGGAATAGGTGTTCCAGGGCAGTTCCAGACAGGTCTCCAAATAGGTCTGGATGACACTGCCCTCCTGCGAGCCCTGGGGCATTTTGGCCAGCCGGTTCAGGTTTTTCTCAAAGTGCTCCCGGGTCTCCTGGGGCAGTTCCAGCGCCTGGATCTTCTTTTGCAGCTCTTCCAGCTCGCTGTCGTCGCCGTCCTCCCCCAGCTCCTCGGAGATGATGTGCATCTGCTCGCGCAGGACGTACTCCCGCTGGTTCTGGTCCAGCTGCACCCGCACCTTGTCGTAGATGTCCTTCTCGATGAGGAGGACGTTGATTTCCCGCTCCAGGGCGATCACCAGCTTCTCCACCTGGCGGGAGACGGTGCGCTGCTCCAAAATCTCCTGTTTGGACTCATAGGGGAGGTTGGCGCTCTGGCAGATCTGCTCCACCAGGCGGCCCGGGTCCTGCTCTCCCAGCACCCCCAGGAGCACCTCTTTGGGCGCCCCCTTGTTGCCGGCGCTCACGTACTCCTCAAAAAGCTGTTTGGCCGCCCGCACGTTGGCGATCAGGGTCGGGGTGATCCGCCGGGGCTGGGGCAGGTCGCTGCGCTCAACGGTGGCCTGCAGCATCTCTCCCCCGGCCTGCAGCTCCACCGCGCGGGCCCGGTAAAGCCCTCTGGCCAGCACCTTTACACCGTCGTCGGGCATCTTCAGAAGCTGTTTGACCCGGGCCACGGTGCCGTACTCATACAGGTCGTCGGGGGTGGGGTCGTCCACCCGCACGTCCTTTTGGGCCACCACAAAGAGGTTGCTGCCGCTCTCCAGGGCACTCTCCACCGCGCGGATGGACTGGTCCCGCCCCACGTCAAAATGCATGATGTTGCCCGGGAAGAGGACCATTCCCCGCAGGGCCATGGCGGGCATGCTCTCCGATCCGCCGCGTTTTTCTATATTCAAAAGATCACCTCGTATTTCTCGTCGAAAGGGGCCGCTCAAACGGGGCGGCGCCAGAAAGGATTTACGCTTCATTATAGCTGCTTTTGCCCCTTTTTTCAAGCAAAATACACCAAATAACTCTCATTTGTTCCGCCGCCCTCTGGGGCGGGTCCTTTTCCCTTACAGGACAGCAAAAAGGGACGGCCTCGCCGCCCCTTTGCAACTTGCGTTTAAATGGCTTTTTGCTTGCCCGTCAGCTTTCCGGAAAAGCGGACCGGCCGCTTTTTCTCGTCGTAGGTGAGGACGGGCTCCGCCTTGCCCTCGACGCACTTCTCCCCGATTTGGACTTTGCTGACCTTTTCCTGGGAGGGGATCTCGTACATCACGTCCTGGAGCAGCTCCTCCATGATGGAGCGCAGCCCCCGGGCGCCGGTCTTGCGCTCGATGCTCTTGCGGGCCACGGCCCGCAGGGCCTCCGGGGTAAACTCCAAGTCGACCCCGTCCATCTCCAACATGGCCTGATACTGCTTGAGCACCGCATTTTTGGGCTCGCAGAGGATCTTCACCAGGGAGTCCTCGTCCAGCGCCCGCAGGGAGCTGATGATGGGCAGACGGCCCACCAGCTCGGGGATGATGCCGAACTTCACCAGGTCGTGGGGGACGATCTCCTCCAGCAGGTTTCTCTCGGCCATCTCCTTTTTGCTCACCACGTTGGCGCCAAAGCCCATGGCGGAGGAGGAGATCCTCTTTTCGATGATCTTCTCAATGCCCTCGAAGGCGCCGCCGCAGATGAAGAGGATGTTGGAGGTGTCGATCTGGATGAACTCCTGCTGGGGGTGTTTGCGCCCGCCCTGGGGCGGGACGTTGGCAATGGTGCCCTCCACCATCTTCAGCAGGGCCTGCTGTACCCCCTCGCCGGACACGTCCCGGGTGATGGAGGGGTTTTCCGACTTGCGGGTGATCTTGTCGATCTCGTCGAGGTAGATGATGCCGTGCTCGGCCCGCTCCACGTCGAAGTCCGCCGCCTGGATGAGCTTGAGGAGGATGTTCTCCACGTCCTCGCCCACGTAGCCCGCCTCGGTCAGGGTGGTGGCGTCGGCAATGGCGAAGGGGACGTTGAGGATGTGCGCCAGGGTCTGGGCCAGCAGGGTCTTGCCCACCCCGGTGGGGCCCAGCAGCAGGATGTTGCTCTTTTGCAGCTCCACCCCGTTTTCCTGGGGGCCGGCCAACAGCCGCTTATAGTGGTTGTAGACCGCCACCGCCAAGGTCTTTTTGGCGCTGTCCTGGCCGATCACATACTCGTCGAGGATGGCCTTGATCTCCTTGGGGGTGAGCACGTGGATGCTGGTGTCCTTCCCCTTGCCGCCCTTCTGGGGGGCGAAATCGTCGTCGTCCAGAAAGGACTGGCAGAGGGAGACGCACTCGTCGCAGATGTAGACCCCCGGCCCGGTGATGAGCTTGGAGACCTCGTCGGCCGACTTGCCGCAGAAGGAGCAAAACAGCATGTTTCCGCTGTTGCCGTTATCTTGATTTGGCATTGAATAAAATCCCTACCGTTTCTCTATGACTTTGTCCACCAGGCCGTACTCCACGGCCTCCTGCGCGCTCTTGAAGTTGTCCCGCTCGGTGTCCTGCTCGATCACTTCCAGGGGTTGCCCGGTGTTTTTGGCGAGGATCTCATTGAGGCGCTTTTTGGTGCGGAGGATGTGATCGGCCTGGATCTTGATGTCGGTCGCCTGCCCCTGGCTGCCGCCGGAGGGCTGGTGGATCATGATCTCGCTGTTGGGCAGGGCAAAGCGCTTGCCCTTGGCGCCGCTGGAGAGCAGGAAGGCCCCCATGGACGCCGCCATCCCGATGCAGGTGGTGGAGACATCGCACTTGATGTAGTTCATGGTGTCGTAGATGGCGAGGCCGGCGGTCACCGAGCCGCCCGGGCTGTTGATGTAGAGCATGATGTCCTTGTCGGGGTCCTGCCCCTCCAGGTACAGCAGCTGGGCCACCACCAGACTGGCGGTCTGGTCGTTGACCTCGTCACAGAGCATGATGATGCGGTCGTTGAGCAGGCGGGAGTAGATGTCGTAAGAGCGCTCTCCCCGGCTGGTCTGCTCCACTACCATAGGTACTAAACTCATTTACAATGCGCCTCCAAACAAAAGTGATTCTACCCACCTAGCTGCAAAAGTCCCCTCAGGCGAGGTATGTATGCCGCTTACTTTTCCTCGGTGCCCTCTTCAGCCTTCTTGGCGGCCTTTTTGGCAGCGGGTTTCTTGGCCGCGGTCTTCTTGGCGGGTTTGACCTCCTCGACCTCGGCGCTCTCGCGAATCAGGTCGATGGCCTTGTTGACAGCCAGGTCCTCACGGATGTTGTCCAGGGAGACCAGACTCTTGATCTTCTCGGGCTCCATCTGGTAGTTCTCCGCCATCTTGGCGATCTCCTCCTCGACGGCCTCGTCGCTGATCTCGATCTTTTCCAGTTTGGCGATCTTCTCCAGGGCCAGGCGGATCTTGACCTGCTTCTCGGCCTGCTCGCGGAAGGTCTTGCGGAAATCGGCCATCTCCATGCCGGTGTACTGCAGGTAGAGCTGCAGGTTCATCCCCTGGGACTGCAGGCGGTAGTCGAAGTCCTGCACCATCTCGTCGATGCGGTTTTCAAACATCACCTCGGGGATCTCTCCCTCCAGCTTCTCGATGACCGCGTCCACCAGGCTGTTCTCCAGCTCGGTCTCGCTCTGAGCGTTGGCCTGCTCCTGCAGCTTCTTCTTGATGTCCTTTTTCAGCTCGTCCAGGGTGTCGAACTCGCTGACGTCCTTGGCGAACTCGTCGTCGAGCTCGGGCAGCTCTTTGGATTTGAGCTCGTTCACCTTCACCTTAAAGGTGGCCGCTTTGCCGGCCAGCTCCTCGGCCTGGTACTGCTCGGGGAAGGTGACGTTCACGTCGAACTCCTCGCCGGGCTTGTGACCGATGACCTGGTCCTCAAAGCCGGGGATGAACTGGCCGCTGCCCAGCACCAGGGGGTGGCCCTCGCCCTTGCCGCCCTCGAAGGCGACGCCGTCGACAAAGCCCTCAAAGTCGATAATGGCGGTGTCGCCGGACTTGGCGGGCGCGTCCTCCACGGTGATGATGCGGGCATTCCTGTCCTGCATCTTCTCCAGCTCGGCCTTGACCTGCGCGGCAGTGACAGTGTTGACGGTTTTCTGGGCCTTTATGCCCTTGTAGTCCTTGACCTCGACCTCGGGCTTGACGATGACAGTGGCCTTGAAGACCAGGCCGTCCGCCTTGCTGACCGACTCGACGCTGACCTCGGGGGTGGAGACGGGCTCGACGCCGGCCTCTTTGGCGGCCTCGACAAAGGCCTCGGGCATCACGTCGTTGATGGCCTCGTCAAAGAAGATACCCTCGCCGTACATCTTCTCGATGAGGTGGCGGGGGGCCTTGCCCTTGCGGAAGCCGGGAACGCTGATCTTCTTGGCGTTCTTATGGTACACCTTGTCTACCGCGCTGCCAAACACGTCGGGAGCGACCGAGACCTCCAATTCGTATTTGTTGGTCTCAACTTTAGTAGAACTGTTAAGGCTCATAATTATACTTCCTCCTAATTTTGTCACAGACAATTATCTTTGTAATTATATCACACCAATTCGGCCAATTGCAACCGGCCGAGCGGCTGATTCTCACCTTTTTCGCCGCTTTGGCGGCAAAATGGCAGTTTGCAGGGCGCTGCCCGTCACTCCTTGATGCGCAGCGGGCAGAAGTTCAGGGCGTCGGCGGAGACCAGGCGGAAGGCGATCCCCCCGTAGTCCCCCTCAAAGGCCCACTGGATGGCCTTGCCGTGGAGGTGGCCGTAGTAGCACTGGGTGATCCCCCACTCCCCCATCAGGTCGATGGTCTCCTGGGAGAGAAAGTCCCGGTAGACGGGCGGGTAGTGGAGAAAGAGGAGGATGGGCAGGGCGGGGTCGGCCTTCTCCAGCGACATCCGGATCCGCCCCAGCTCCCGGGCGCGGATCTTGGCGTCGTGGGGGTCGGTGTCCTCAAAAAACCAGCTCCTGCTGCCGCAGATGTTGACCCCTTCCACCTGGTAGCTCTCGTTGGAGAGGATGGAGAGGGAGGTGAACCCCTGCGCGGCGAGAAAGCCGTCCATCTTGTTTTTGGTGGACCACCAGTAGTCGTGATTCCCCTTCAACAAGATCTTGCGGCCCGGCAGGCTGTCGAGAAAGGCAAAATCGGTGGCCGCCTCCTCCAGCGACATGGCCCAGGACACATCCCCGGGAATCACCACCGTGTCGCCGTCCGAAACGGTATCGCGCCAATTTTTTTCGAGTTTGGGCAGATAGCCCGACCAGCCGGGAAAGACGTCCATCGGCTTGTCGCTGGCCAGCGACAGATGGGTGTCGCCCAGCGCAAAAATACTCAAATTTTCCCTCCTCCTTTTCCCTGCCATAAAAGCGCTCCCAAGCAGACACACTTTTAGAGAGGGCTGATGTACACGGGTTCACAGAAATTTGCCAAAGGGTGTGGTTGCGCGTGAAAAAGAGCAAGCCCGGACCCATTCCACAGGTCGTCTGCGACGTGGAAAACTGCATTTACAATCGCGACCGGCGCTGTACAGCGGCAGATATTCAGGTGGGGCCGCACTTTGCCTGCTCCTGCTGCGACACCATCTGCTCCACCTTTCACCCCAAAGAGGGGGAATAGGCGGCAGAGGGACTGAACATCTGCGATACCCCTCAAAAAAGGGCGGCCCAGCCGCCCTTTTTTCCTGTCCGGTGCCCGCTAGATGTTGAGGACCGCCTTGACCCAGCCGAACATCTCGCCGGGCATGCAGCAGTCGCCAAAGCGAATGGGTTTGTCCCGCAGGGCCTTGAGGGCCGCCGGGGCCGCGACACCGCTGCGCTCCTCCAGCGAGGAGAGGATGGAGAAGTCGTTTTTCCCCGGCAGTTCGCCGCCCAGCGCCTCCAGCACACTGGCCGGGAATTTGTAGGGGCTGGCGGTGGAGACCACCACCGTGGGGGTCTCGTCCCCAGTGGCCGCCCGGTACTCGCCGTAGACCTTGAAGGCCACGGCGGTATGGGGGTCACAGAGGTAGCCCGAGCGGTCGTAGACCTCTCTGATGGCAGCCGAGGTCTCGGCGTCGTCGGCGCAGCCGGCGGCAAAGCTCTCTTGGAGGCGGCCGAGCATCTCCTCTTTCACCGCAAAGCGGCCGGAATCGGATAGGTCGCGGTAGAGGCGGCCGATCAGCCCGTCGTCCCGCCCGGAGAGGAGGTAGAGGAGCCGCTCCAGGTTGGAGGAGACCAGGATGTCCATCGACGGGGAGAGGGTGGTGTAGAAGGGGCGGTTGCGGTCGTAGCGACCCTCGCTCAAAAAGTCGGTGAGCACGTTGTTGCGGTTGGAGGCGCAGATGAGTTTGCCGATGGGGACGCCCATCTCCTTGGCAAAGTAGGCGGCAAGGATGTTGCCGAAGTTCCCGGTGGGGACGGCAAAGTTCACCGGCTCCCCCATGGCGACCTTGCCGGCGCGGCACATCTCCAGATAGGCGTATACATAGTAGACGATCTGGGGCGCCAGCCGCCCCCAGTTGATGGAGTTGGCGCTGGAAAAGCGCATCCCCTTGGCCGCCAGTTCCGCCGCGGCGCGACCGTCGGTGAAGATCCGCTTCACCCCGGTCTGGCAGTCGTCAAAGTTGCCGTCCACCCCGCAGACGTGCACGTTCTCCCCCGCCTGGGTCACCATCTGGCGCTTTTGCATGTGGCTGACCCCGTCCTGGGGATAGAACACGGCGATCTCGGTGCCCGGCACGTCGCAAAACCCCTCGAGGGCGGCTTTGCCGGTGTCGCCGGAGGTGGCCACCAAAATGAGGATGGTCTTGCCGTCGCCCGCCTTTTTGTTGGCCACCGTCAGCAGCTGGGGCAGCATCTGCAGGGCCATGTCCTTAAAGGCGCAGGTGGGGCCGTGCCAGAGTTCCAGCACCTGAAGGCCGTCTTTCAGTTCGGCCAGGGGGGCCTCCCCCTCGGGGAACTTGCTGCCATAGGCCTTTTTCACGCAGGCGTCGATCTCCTCCTGCGAAAAATCGGTCAGGTAGCGGGACAGAACGGCAGAGGCTACCTCCTGGTAGCTGCTGCCCTGCAGCTGGGCCAGTTCACCCGGCGCGAAGGCGGGAATTGTCTCAGGGACAAACAGGCCGCCGTCTTTTGAGATGCCCTGCAAAATCGCCTCGGAGGACGACACCTGCAGCGAAGAATCCCTTGTACTGCTGTAACGCAATCTGCTCACCTCTTCAATTTTCCAGGTCCGGCGGCACGGGGCCGCCCTCTTTTTCTTCCCCCGTCCCCTTCCTCCCACAGGCAGAGAACAGGGGGGACAAACCGGCTGCTGTCCGCCCTTTGCAGGCGGCGGGAGGAGGGTGCAGAGCCCTCCCCCGCCCACAGCCGATTTTTCGCCATTATACCATAAACCACAGGCTATGAGAAGTCGCCAATTTTTTGGGCTGGAAAATCCTTCCCGCCAAATCCTATTCCGCCCCCCTCAAAAAGAGGACAGCCTTCTCTCAAAAAAGTCGGCGGCGTTGTCAAAGAAGATGGCCTGTATCTGCTGCGGGCCGATCCCCCGCCGGGCCATGGCGTCGGCCAGGGCGGGCAGGGCGGCGATGTCCGGCAGCTGCTGCGGCATCTCGGCCCCGTCAAAATCAGAGCCCAGGGCCAGGGTCTTTTCACCTCCCAGGGCCAAAAAGTGAAGGGCGTGCTCGGCGATGTCGTCGGGGGTGGCGGGACCGTCCTCTCGCAAAAAGCCCTGGTTGTAGTTGAGGCCCACCAGTCCGCCCCGGTCGCGGATGATGGCAAACTGCTCGTCAGTCAGGTTGCGGGGGTGGTTGCAGAGGGCTTTGGCGTTGGAGTGGGAGGCCACGATCGGCCCTTCCGCCACCGCCGCCAAATCGTAAAAACCCCACTGGGAGAGGTGGGAGACGTCGGGGAGGATGCCCCAGCGCTCCATCTCCCGCACTGCCTCTCTGCCCAGCGGCTTGAGGCCCCGGTTCTCGCTGATCCCCCAGCCCAGTTCGTTCTCGCCGTTCCAGGTGATGGTCAGCATCTGCACCCCGTCCTCGGCCAGGGCCTGTATCCGCTCCAGCCGGCCGGCCAGGACAGCGCCGCCCTCCACCGTGAGGATGGGGCAGAGCCGCCTCTCCCCCCGTCGCAGGGCGGCCAGTTGTGCCCCCTCGCGCAGCAGCGGCGGGGCGGCCTGGGCGCGATAGTAGTCCACCGCCCGGCGGTAGTAGTCATAGGCCGCCTCCCCCCGCAACTCGTCGGGGACAAAGACGGCAAAGCACTGGGCCCACCGCTCCAAATAGGCCCCCTTTTGCAGGGAGATCTCCAGTTCGTTCTCCGCCAGGGACACCCCCTTGTTGCAGCAGGAAGTCAGGGTGTCGCAGTGCAGGTCAAACAAATCCATGAGCGCTCTCTCCTCTCTCGCGTTCAGCGAAAGGCATCTTCCAGGTGGTTGACCGACACCACCTCAAAGGCCTCATCCATGATCACTTCCACCACGTCAAAGCGCACCTGCACGTCGTCGAGCTGCTGGGCGGCCAAAAAGACGTTGGTGGCCAGCTTGATCCGCTCCTGCTTCTGGCGGGTCACCGCCTCGGCCGGGGTGTAGAGGGCATTTTGCAGCCGGGTCTTGACCTCCATGATCACCAGGGTGTCCCCGTCTGCGACAACCAAGTCCAGCTCCCCGTAGCGGCAGGTGAAGTTGGAGCGCAGGATCTGATACCCCTTGCGCCGGGCCAGGCGGGCGGCCTCCACCTCCCCCAAAATGCCGGAGGTGGACTTCATCCCCCGCCCCCGCTCCCTCACTGGGAGCGCCCCTTCCACTTTTTGAGGAAGGTCAGCCGGTGGATGGGGGTGACCCCCAGCTCGGTGAGGGCTTGATAGTGGGCCTTGGTGGGGTAGCCCTTGTGGCGGGCAAACCCGTAGCCGGGAAAGAGCTGGTCGTACTCCAGCATCAGCCGGTCCCGGGTGACCTTGGCGAGGATGGAGGCGGCGGCGATGCTGGCCGAGCGGGCGTCCCCCTGGACGACGGCCTGACAGGGCAGGTCGGCGGGGGGACAGCGGTTGCCGTCGATGAGGGCCAGTTCCACCGGCACCCCCAGCCCGGCAATGGCCTGGGCCATGGCCTGCATGGTGGCGTTTAATATGTTTATGTCGTCGATGATCTCGTTATCCACCAGCTGGACGCTGTAGGCCACGGCGTTCTCCCGTATCTCGTCAAAGAGCAGTTCCCGCCGCTTTTCGGTGAGTTTTTTCGAGTCGTTGAGTCCCGCCGGCAGATACCCCTCGGGCAGCACCACGGCCGCGGCGCAGACCGGGCCGGCCAGGGGGCCCCGCCCCGCCTCGTCCACCCCGCAGAGGGTGCCGAAGCGCTGGCGCAGGTCTTGGTCAAAGGCCAACAGCTCGGGGTGCAGGGCCGGGGCGCTCACTGCGCCCCCTCCGCCCGGGGCGGCGTCTCCAGGGTGAAGCGGCCGATCTTCTGGCCCCGGTACTCGTCCACCAGCATGATGGCGGCCCGCTCGGTGTCGATCTCCCCGCCGGAGATGAGCATCCCCCGCTTGCGGCCGATGAGCTGCAGCACCGCAAAGCCGTCGGCACAGGCGGCCAGGGCCTCGGGGTCCAGCTTGTAGCGGGATGCCAGCGCCTCGGGGTACTGGGCGGAGAGGATGTCCAAAAGCTTCATGGCGATGAACTCCATGTCCATCACGTCGTCCTTGATGGCGCCGGTGAAGGCCAGTTTCTCCCCCACGGCGGGGTCGTCGAATTTGGGCCAGAGGATGCCGGGCATGTCGAGCAGCTCCAAGTCCTCGTCGATCTTGATCCACTGCTTGCCGCGGGTGACGCCGGGGCGGTCCTCCACCTTGGCGCGCTTGCCCCCGGCGATGCGGTTGATGAAGGAGGATTTGCCCACGTTGGGCACCCCCACCACCATCACCCGGATCTGGTGGCCGGTCATCCCCTTTTCGCGGCGGCGCTGCAAATACCCCTCCAGCGCGGCGAGGACGGCGGGTTTGAACTGCCCCAATCCCCTGTCGTTCTTGGCGTCGATGGCGATGGCGGGGATCCCCTGGCCGCGGTACCACTCGATCCAGCGGCGGGTGGCCGCCTCGTCGGCCAGATCCGACTTGTTGAGCAGCAGCAGCCGGGGCTTCTCCCCCACCAGGGCGTCGATTTCCGGGTTGCGACTGGAGGCGGGGATGCGGGCGTCCACGATCTCGGCCACCAGGTTGACGTGGCGGAGATTTTCGGCGATGAGCCGGCGGGTCTTGGCCATGTGGCCGGGGAACCACTGAATGGTGTGCAGGTCGTTTGCCATCTCGCTCACCCTACCTTTCCAAAGCCGCCAAAGGGCAGCAGTCTAAAATAAGCCTCGCCGACAATGTCCTGCTTGGCCACCTGGCCCAGCGAGGAGAAGCGGCTGTCCTCCGAGTGGTTGCGGTTGTCCCCCATCACGAAGTAGTGGCCGGGCTGCACTGTCTGGGGGAAGGGCTCGTCCCCCCGCAGGGCGGTGGCCTCGTTGATGTAGGGCTCGTCCAGAGGGACCCCGTCCACAAAGACGGTGCCGGAGTCGAAGTCGATGTTGACCACCTGCCCCTCGGTGGCGATGACCCGCTTGATGTAGAGCTTTTCGTCCTCGTGGCTGTTGAGGACGACGATGTCCCCCTGCTCCACCTCGTAGAGGAAGGGGGAAATCAGCAGCACGTTGTTGTTTTGGAGGGTGGGGAGCATGGAGTCCCCGTCCACCCGGATGATGCGCACCACAAAGGTGAACACCAGCGACACCGCCACCAAAGAGAGGACGATGGTCTCGACCCAGCTGAAAAATTCGCGGTAGAGCGCCCCCGCCGGGGCCCGCTTGGGCATCTGCGGGCGCGATTTTCCCCGCTGCGCAACGGCGTGTTCCATAAAAGGCACCGACCTTTCTCGACGAAAGTAAAGGCCGCCTCTCCCCTCGCCCTCGGCCCTGGGGACAGGCGGCCCCATGTTTCTCGGTGTTATTGTACCATTTTCTGCGCCGCAAAAAAAGGGATTCACAGAAATTTCAAATCTCCTCCCCGCCCCCGCCCGCCGTCCAGATACCGGCAAAATCAAAACCGCCGGTGAAAGAGGCGGGATGCACCAGCCCCAAAAGGGCGGCATCGGGGCTTCGCCCCGCAAGGAACACCAGCAGTTTAGATTTGCATCCTACCCGCTGCCACCGGCAAACTGGCAGTCCAGGACAGCCCTCTGTGTCCCCCATCCCCCAAAGACCCCCCTCCCTCTCCTCCAACAAGATTGGGAAATTCAGTCGCCAAAAGGGCAAAGAAAAGGGGGGCCGGTTTGAACCGGCCGCCCTTCGCGGTTTATCGGAGCTGCTCTTTGACCTTGGCGGCCTTGCCGACGCGGTCGCGCAGGTAGTAGAGCTTGCTTCTGCGCACCTTGCCGCGGCGAACGATCTCGACCTTTTCGACCTTGGGGGAGTGGACCGGGAAAACCCGCTCCACGCCGACGCCGTAGGAAACCCGGCGCACGGTGAAGGTCTCGTTGATCCCGCCGTGTTTGCGGGCGATGACAGTGCCCTCAAACACCTGGATACGCTCTCTCTGGCCCTCTTTGATCAGCACGTGCACCCGAACGGTGTCGCCGATGTTGATCTCGGGGAGCTCGGACTTGAGCATCGAGTCGGTCATCAGTTTCATTGCATCCATGATAAATCCTCCTTGGTTTTCCGACATTCTTGCTTCTTTTTCATACCTTGCGGTGAGCAGAGGACTGCCTGGTTTCAGATATTGACAGAAACCCCGCCGCCGGGCCCAAAGGCCCTACAGCGGAACATACTGCTGTATTTTACCACACACTTCCCCCCTGTGCAAGGGGAAAACGGCCAGAAAAGGCAAAATGTTTGGCAGGGCGCGGCAATTTTAGCAAAAGGGCGCGCCCGCCCCGTCGTAGAGGGCGGTGCGGCGGATGGAGGCGGTCTTGACCGACTCGCCGCTCTGGGCGCAGTAGGCGTCGATGAGGAGGGCGGGGTTGAGGTTTTGCTGCCCCCCCGCGGCCAGCCGCAGAGAGAGGAGCACCCGGCCCCCCTCCCCCTCTTCGCCGTCACAGGCCAGGACCAGGGGGCGGATATCCACCTCTTTGGGGCCCTTCTTGCTGCGCTTGAGGGTCTTGATCTGGGGCTGCCGGGCAAACGCCAAAAAGCGCTCGGCCAAACCCGGCGTCCCCTCGAGGGACACCCGGTAGTCGGCGGCGGCGATCGCCTGCAGGTCCTGCTGGGGTAGGGCGGCGGCGAGCACCTGCAGCCCGGCGGGCAGGGCGGCGTTCAGCCGGTCCTTCACCTCGTTCAGGGGCAGCTCCTCCACCAGGCGAAACTGCATGATCTCGCACTCGCTCTCCTGCCCCAGAGAGAGGGGCAGGGCGAAGGTGAGGTAGATGTGGGGGTTAAAGCCCTGGGTGTACCAGACCGGCAGCCCCGAGCGCTTGAGGGCCCGGGCCATACACCGCACCAGATCCAGGTGGGAGATGTACTTGGCCAGCCCATCCTTTTTAAACCACAGGCGTATCGTTTGCATCGTTTCCAAAGCAGGGTCCTCCCAGTAGCTTGTTGGCGCCGCAGCCGCTGCAGTGCTGTCGGCAGTGGGGGGTGGCGACCGACTGGTGGGCGAGCTGGTTCTCCCGCACCAAGAAGGCCTTGCTCACCCCGTAGTCCAGGTGATCCCAGGGGAGCACCTCGTCGTAGGGGCGGCGGCGGTTGGCGTAAAAGGCCGGGTCGAGCCCCGCCTCGGCAAAGGCCGCCATCCACCGCTCGTAGGAGAAGCGCTCGCTCCACCCGTCAAAGGTGCAGCCGCTCTCCCAGGCGCAGAGGATGGCCTTCCCCAGCCGCCGGTCGCCCCGGGCAAACACCCCTTCGATAAAGCTGACCTGAGTGTCGTGGCAGCTGAGCTTGATCTTCTTGCTGCGCAGCACCGCGCGCATCCGCTCCTGCTTCTGCGCCAGCTGCTCCATGGTGTCCTGGGGCTCGAACTGAAAGGGGGTAAAGGGCTTGGGCACAAAGCAGGCGGTGCTCACCGAGACCTGCACCCCCTTGCCCTTGGCGTGCTCCTTGGTCTTGTAGTAGAGCTCCACCACCCCCTGGGCGGTCTCGACGATCCCCTCCACGTCCTCCATCGTCTCGGTGGGCAGGCCGATCATGAAGTAGAGCTTGACGCCGGTGTAGCCGTTTTCAAAGGCCAGGGCGCAGGTGCGGTCGATCTCCCCCTGGGTGACGTTTTTGTTGATGGCGTCCCGCAGCCGCTGGGTGCCGGCCTCCGGGGCGAAGGTAAGGCCGCTCTTTCGCACCGAGGTGATGCGGTCCACCAGCTCTTTGGAGAAGTTGTCCACCCGCAGAGAGGGCAGCGAGAGGCTGACCTTCTCGTCCTCGGTCCAGGTGAGCATCTCGTCGAGAAGCCCCTCCAGGGTGGTCAGGTCGCTGGTGCTCAGCGAGGTGAGGGACACCTCGTCGTAGCCGGTGTTTTTGCACAGGGCCTTCGCCTGGGCGTCGATGACCCCGGGGTCCTTCTCCCGCAGGGGGCGGTAGATGAACCCCGCCTGGCAGAACCGACAGCCCCGGATACAGCCCCGCAGCACCTCGACCATGGCCCGGTCGTGGACGATGTCGGTGAAGGGCACCACGAAGTTTTCGGGGAAATAGGCGCTGCTCATCTCCCTGACGATCCGCTTGCGCACGGTGGCGGGGGCGCCTTCGCGGGGGGTGACCCGCTCGACGGTCCCGTCCTCTTTGTACTGCACCTCGTAGAGGGAGGGGACATAGACCCCCTCGATCTGGGCGGCCCGGCGGAGGAACTCCCCCTTCCCCACCCCCTCTTTTTTGCATGCCAGGTAGAGGTCGCAGAGCTCCAGGTTCAGCTCTTCCCCCTCGCCCAGCAAAAACAGGTCGATGAAATCGGCTAGCGGCTCGGGGTTGCAGGCGCAGGGTCCCCCCGCCACGATGAGGGGGGCCAGGCTGTCCCCGCGCTGCGCGGCCAGCACAGGGATGCCCGCCAGATCGAGCATATTCAGGATGTTGGTGAAGCTGAGTTCGTACTGGAGGGTGAAGCCGACGATGTCAAAATCGGCCACCGGGTCCAGGCTCTCGAGGGCGTAGAGGGGGATGTGGTTTTCCCGCATCTGCTCCTCCATGTCCACCCAGGGGGCAAAGACCCGCTCGCACCAGATGTCGGGCCGCTCGTTGAGCAGGCCGTAGAGGATCTTCATCCCCAGGTGGGACATCCCCACGTCGTAGGTGTCGGGGAAGCAAAAGGCAAAGCGAAGGTCCACCCCGTCTCTGTCTTTGACGATGCTGCCCAGCTCCCCGCCGATGTACTGGGCGGGCTTTTGCACCTTGAGCAGCACCTGTTCAATGGTATCTCTTAACATGTCATTCCTCTTCAAACGTCAAAAGTAGGCGCAAAGAATCCCTTTGCGCCTACTTATCATACACTAAATCCGGCCGCGCCGCAACCGCCGGACAGGTTGGCAGAAGGCAGTTAACGGCGCCGCCCCTCCTCCCTCTGACGGCCCCGCACCACCGAGTAAAAGAGGTACCCGCCGCAAAGGGCCAGGGTGCCATTTTGGCGGGTGGCCGCGAAGAGGAGGAGCCCCGCCCCCAACAGGGCGAGAGAGGTCCAGAAGGAAAAGGCCCAGTAGAGCCGCTCGGCCCGCCGGGGCGGCAGCTTTTCCCGCAGAAAAATCAGCAGCACCTGTCCCCCGTCCAGAAGGGAGATGGGCAGCAGGTTAAAAGCCCCCAGCAGCAGGTGGATCAGCGCCAGGGTGGCCAGGTGCAGGGCAAAGCGGCGCTGCAGCAGCCAGAGGGCCCCCAGGCCGATGGCCAGGTTGACCGCCGGACCCGCCAGGTAGACCGGGATGTCGGCCGGCGAAGGGCAGTAGTCGGTCCCCCGGTCCAGGCGGATGCCCGCCACCGTAAAGTCCAGCGCGCAGACGGGACGGCGCTGCAACAGCAGGCAGAGCAGGTGTCCCATCTCGTGGAGCAAACTGGCGACAAAGGCCTGCAGCAGGATGCCGGTGTAGTCGAACACCGAGATGCACAGCAGCAAAAAAAGGTAGAGGGGCGAGACGCGCACCGCCGCTTTCCCCAGGGAGAAGCGCACCCCTTACAGCTGGGGGAATACCCAGCGGGGGTCCACCTGTTTGCCGCGCAGCCGGATTTCCAGGTGGAGGTGGGGGCCGGTGGAGAGGCCGGTGCTCCCCACATAGCCAATGGTCTCGCCCTGGCGCACCACCGTCCCCGCCTTCACCTGCAGGCTGTCGCAGTGGCCATAGAAGGTGTAGAGGTCGTCGCTGTGGCGCAGGAGGATGTAGTTGCCGTAGACCCGGCTCTGCCCGGCCTCCGCCACCGTGCCGCTCAGGGCGGCGGCGATTTTGGTGCCCTTGGCCGCCGCAATGTCCACCCCGGTGTGAAAGTCCAGCTTCTTGGTGATGGGGTGCCAGCGGTAGCCAAAGGGCGAGGTGACCCGACCCGACACCGGCAGCTGCGGGGTCACCGTCAGGGTATAGGGCTCGTAAGAGGCGTTCTCCGGCGGCGTCATGGTCTTGTCGTAGTCGTCGTAGGGCACCTCCTGCATGCCGCCCTGGCCGCCCATGGTCTCCACCGCCTCCCCCGGCGCGGCGGACGAGCTGCCGGGCAGCGGAGTGGCGGACGAGGGGGCGGACGAGCCCCCGTCGAGAGCGGAGGAGCCGCCCTCGCCCGCCCCCTTGCCGGTGATGCCGCCGTAAATTTGAAAGAGCACGTCCTTGGCCTCCTCCAAACTCTCCTCCCGGGTGATGGCGGCGGCGTAGTCCTGCCGCAGCCGCTCGTACCATTCGGGGTTGGCCGTCTTCAGCAAAAAGGCGCTGCCCACCAGCAGGGCGGCCAGCACGATCTGCACCAGGGTGACAAATCCGCCCCCCGGCCCCTCCCCCTGCTCGTCCCGGCGGGAGCGGCCCTCCCGAAAGGCGTAGCTGCGATTGCGAAAATCCTCCATTTTCCTTACCTCCCCGCGGGTTTCGTTCACTGTAACCCTATGCGGGCGGGGGCGGGGGCAGAACCGCCCCCTGGCGCCAAGGGGGCCCGGCAGACGGTGCTGTCGGGCCCTCTTTCATCTCTGTTTTGCTAAATGCCCGCGGCGATGCCGTCGGCAATGGCCTTGGCGATCTTTTCCTGCACCGCGGCGTTGGCCAGGTTTTGCCCCTCGGTGGCGTCGGAGAGGAAGCCGCACTCCACCAGCACCGCCGGGTAGCGCATCTGCCGGGTGACGGCCATATACCCGAACTTGGCCCCCCGGTCGATGCCCGAGAGGTTGGCCGTCGCTACCCTGCTGGAAATAGTGGAGGCGATGGTCTTGGAGTAGGGGTTAAAGTACCAGACTTCCGCCCCCCGGGCGCTGGCGCCGGTGGTGGAGTTTTGATGGATGCTCACCAGGAGGTCTGCGCCAAAGCTGTTCGCCTCCCGCACCCGGGCGCTCAAGTCCTTGACGCGGCTGCCCAGTTTGACCACCGCTCCCCGGCCCTGCAGCTCGGCCACCAGCTTGTCGGCGATGGCCTTGTTGATGGCCGCCTCCTGCAGGGGGCCGTTGACCGCGCCCGGATCCCCGCTGCCGCCGTGGCCGGGGTCCACGTAGACCCGCATCCCCGACAGGGAGGTGAGGACGTTGTTGAAGTCGACCACCAGGTCGCCGTTTGCCTGGTAGCTCTGCCGCAGTCCCCGGAACTGCCCGCTCTTTAGGGTGAAGCGGATGGCGTCCGCTCCGTCCTCGGCCGTGACCCACTGGGCGGCGGAGAAGACGGAGTTGGCAGGCAGCTCGAGGCGGGGCCGATAGCCGGTCTTGTAGTAGAGGCGGACGGTGAGGGTATTGCCCTCCAGGGTGATGCGGGTGGGGGCGGCCCAGTCCTGGGAGACGGTCATCCGAAAGACGCCGCCGGTGTTGGCAAAGCTGACCCCTCGCACCACATTGGCGTCGACGGTGGCCTGCCCCTTGATTTGAATGTCCCGCGCCTCCACCCGGGTGCCGGAGCCCAGGTTGTAGTAGCTATCGGTGTAGCCCGCGTCCGAACAGGTGACCTTTTCGCCCTTGACAAAGACCTGCGCCCCCTTGGCCAGGGGGAAACAGCTGGGGTCGGAGTAGTTGGAGTTGACCGAGGGGGAGTACCCCTCCGCCTCGCCGTCGGAGGCGGTGATGATTGCCAGGTTGCCGCTGATTTGGGGCAGGTTTTCCGAGGGGGTCGAGGAGGCGTCCCCCGAGCTGGAAGAGCCGCCGCTAGAAGAGCTGCCCCCCGAGGAAGAGGAGGACGAGTCGCCGCCCCCGGGCACCACCGCCGGCGGGGCCTCCCCCGCCCCGGTGACCGTCACCGAGCCGCCGCTCATCTTTTCCGAGTAACCGCTCCAACTGGCGCTCACCGAGATGTTCCCCAGCTTCTGGTCGCCGGCGGAGACGGAGGTGGGGAGGACCCCCTCAAAGGTCTTGTAGGAGTCCACCGTTCCCTCCCCGCTGTCATCTACCGCCTCCACCTCCTTGAGCCGCACCGAGCTGCCGCCCAGGCTGGCCGTCACGGCAGAGCCGGCGTAGGCCACCGCCGTCACCTTGATGGAGGTGCCGCCGGGCACCCGCACACTGCCCGAGGGGGAGACCGACTGCAACACCTTCACCCGGCGGGTGACGGTATAGGTGGCGGTCTTTCCCTTGTGCTCAAAGGTGAAGGTGTTGGCCCCCACCTTCAGCTCCCGCTCCACCGAGAAGAGCCCCTTGTCGTTGAGGGGGACGGTCTCGCCGTTGATGGTCAAATCGAAATTGGGGTCGCCCCCGCCGTAGAGGGTGAGCACCGGCTCATAGGTGACCGAATCGGCGGAGCGGGGGCTGTCCACCGACAGCTCCTTGAGAATGGTGTTGGGGTTGAGTTCGTCCCGGTAGTACTGCAGCAGCTTGTCGGTGGTTTTGCCGGGATTTTCCCGCAGGGTCTGAAAGGAGCCGAAGGCGCAGCCCGCCAACTGGTTCTCCCGCGCGGCCATCACCTGGCGGATCAACTGGTCGGGGGCGCCCCAACCGCTCTCTTCCCCCAGCACCTTCTCGTTGTGCAGCAGGGCGTAGATGGGCGGGGTGGCGGCCCCCTCGTCGGCGGTCAGGGCCCCCTTCCACCAGGCGGCCAGCACCCCAAAGGGGGCGTCCGGGTCGGCAGTGGCATAGGGCATGTCCACCGCCAAAAAGTCAAAGAGCCCGCTGGTCGCCATCTGCCGGGTATCCGCGCAGCTGTCGAAGTAGGCGGTGGGCACCCGGCTCGTCTCCGAGCCCCCCTCCAGCTGGGAGGCATGGGCCCAGATCGGCCCCACCAGCAGCCCCAACTGCACCTGGGGGCTGTCGGTCTTGACCTGCCGGGCCGCCGCCTGCACCGCCGAGGACGAGCCCTGGCGCAGCCAGTCCTCCAACCCCTCGCCCCCGCCGGCCTGGCGGTAGGCCTGGTAGCTGGCGGCACTGGCGGCATTCTCGTAGCCCGAGAGAAGCAGCCCGACAAACTGGTAGCCCCGGGCGATCTCCCCCGCCCGTCCGGCCATGTAGGCGATCTCCTCGGCGCTGGTGGGGAGGGCCGAGGCCCCCTCCGCCCGCACCCCCAGGTCCACCACCGGGTAAGCAAAAAGGTCTCGCTCGGCACAGCCCTGCAGCAGATAGGCCAACAGGTCGGTGTCCGGCAGGAGGGCGTCGAAGTAGAGGGAGGGGTGGATGGATCTCTCCCCCCGCAGCAGGGGAAGGAGCACCGTGTTCATCCCCATCTCCTGGGCGCTGTCCAACAGGCTGTCGATCTCGTCGGCAACCCCGTCGGCGTCCAGCTCTTCCCCTGCGGCATAGTCGACGCCGGGGGTGAGGGTGACTGCCTTCATCTCGTCCGGGCGGGAAAAAATCTGCTCGCCGTCGGACGGCTCCTCCGCCGTCCCCTCCTGATCGGTCGCCGTCAGGGAGGTACCGTCCAGGGGCTGGTCGCCCTTCTCTTTCCCCCGGACCCACTCCCAGCCGGGCAGAAGCAGCGCCGCCGAAAAGATGGCCAGCGCCATGGCAGCTCCCAAAAGTTTCTTTCCCATCTCGTCTCTCCCCTATGCAAACGCCCCGGCGCCAAGTGGCGGGGCCGATACCTGCGCTTCGCTGTCTCGCGTCTCTCCCGTTGCCTCCACACCGGCGGCAGCGGGTATATCCAGAGCCATCATACAATAAAAGGGCGGCGAATGGCAAGGGCAGTCAGTGCAGAAACGGCTTTGCAAAGCCATTTATAGGCCCTTTTGCCCTGTCCACAAAGAAGTGTAATGGCATCCCCCTTTATAACCAAAATCGGCGCTGTTTTCCCCTTTTTTGACGAATTGGCCGAATTTGCCCCTTCTCTTGTGATTTCTCTCTTCCAGGGGGAAAAGCGGCAAAAAAATTTCGAGAGCCACTATAAAGGCACTTGCCATTACAGTGGCTCTCGAAGGGGGATTTACCGGTTCCTCAACTCGTTTCGCTTGATTTTGCCGCTGATGGTCTTGGGCAGTTCGTCCACGAACTCCACGATCCGCGGGTACTTGTAGGGGGCGGTCTGGTGCTTGACAAAGGTCTGGATCTCCTTGACCAGCTCCTCGCTGGGGGCGTAGTCGCGGGTGAGGGTGATGGTGGCCTTGACCACCTGGCCGCGGATGGGGTCGGGGGCCCCGGTGACCGCACACTCCAGCACCGCCGGGTGCTCCATCAGCACGCTCTCGATCTCAAAGGGGCCGATGCGGTAGCCCGAGGCCTTGATGACGTCGTCGGTCCGCCCCACGTACCAGAGGTAGCCGTCCTCGTCCTGCCAGGCGATGTCCCGGGTGTGGTAGTACCCGTCGTGCCAGATCTCGGCGGTCTTCTCCTCGTCCAGGTAGTAGCCGCAGAAGAGGCCGCAGGGCTTGCCCTCCTCGGTGCGGATGCAGATTTCCCCCTCCTCGCCGGGGTCGACGATCTCACCGTCCTCCCCCAGCAGGGCAATTTGGTACTGGGGGTTGATTTTGCCCATGGAGCCCAGGCGGATCTCCGTCCCCGGCAGGTTGGCGATGAGCAGGCTGGTCTCGCTCTGGCCAAAGCCCTCGGTGAGGTTGAGGCCGGTGTATTCCTTGAACCGGTCGAACACCTCGGGGTTGAGGGCCTCCCCCGCCGTGGTCACGTGCCGCAGGGAGGAGAGGTCGTAGTTTTCGATCCCCTCTTTAATAAAGAAGCGAAAGATGGTAGGGGGCGCGCAGAAAGTGGTGATTTTGTACTTTTCAATCAGGTGGAGCAGGTCTTTCGGTGCAAAGCGGATGTAGTCGTAGACAAAGATGCCCGCCTCCATGATCCACTGGCCGTAGATTTTGCCCCAGGAGGCCTTGGCCCAGCCGGTGTCCGCCACCGAGAGGTGCAGCCCGTCGGGCACCACCTGGTGCCACTCCTTGGCGGTGACGATGTGCCCCAGGGGGTAGAGGTAGTCGTGGAGCACCATCTTGGGCATCCCGGTGGTGCCGGAGGTGAAGAACAGCAGCATGGGGTCGCTCGCGCAGTTGGGGATGCGCTCCAGTTGGTCGCTCTGCCGCTCCAGCTCCCGGTGGTAGGAGAGCCAGCCCTCCCGCTCGCCCCGGGCCAAGATCTTGGTGCGCAGGGTCGGGCACTTCTCGGCCGCGGCGTCCACCGAGGCGGCCGCCTCCCCCTCGGCGGTGCAGATGACCGCGCTCACCCCCGCCGCATCGATGCGGTAGGCGATGTCTTTGGCTGTGAGCTGGTCGGTGGCCGGGATGGCGATGGCCCCGATCTTGTGCAGGGCCAGAATGCAAAACCAATACTCGTAGTGCCGGCGGAGGAGAAGGAGGACCGCGTCCCCCTTTTTGATCCCCAGGGAGAGCAGCAGGTTGGCCGTCTGGTTGCTGCGGCGCATCATGTCGGCAAAGGTGAAGGTCTCCTCCCAGCCGTAGTCGTCACACCAGACCATGGCCCGCCGCTCGGGCTCCGCCAGGGCGATGCGGTCGATGATGTCGTAGCCGAAGTTGAAGTCGTCCGGCGCGCGCAGCTGCACCGATTTCAGCGAGCCGTCCGCGGCCCACTCCTCCTGCAGATAGTCCTTGTAGAGTTCCAACATCGCCTATTCCCCCTTTCCCTCGTCGCCGCCGTGGATGACGATGGCCAAAAAGGTGCAGTCCCTGCCGCCGACAGCCGCCATCCCGTGGGGGTAGGTGGAGTCGTAGTAGATGCTGTCCCCCGCCTCCAGGGTCACGGTGTGGCCGTCCACCTCCATGCGCAGGCTCCCCTCGAGGATGTAGTCAAACTCCTGCCCCCTGTGGTTGTTCATCATCATCGGCCGGTCCTCGTTGCCCTCCAGGTAGGGGGCGGTCACGTAGAGGGGCTCGCACATCTTGTTGCGAAAGAGGTGGGCCTTGTGCAGGTAGGCCAGCCCCTGACGGCGCTCCACCGGCAGCCCCTTGCCCTTTCTCACCACGGTGTAGATGTTCAGCTTGGGCCGCTCGCCGGTGAGCAGCTCGATCATGTCCACCCCAAAGACGGCGGCACACTTTTGCAAAAAGGTGATGGGGAAGTCGCTCTCGCCCCCCTCCAGGCGGATATATTCCTCCAGAGGGACGTTTACCTGGGCAGCCATCTCCTCCGCACTGATCCCCAAAATCTCCCGCATGACGCCGACCCTCACTGCGATCTCTGCAATTTTGCTGTCCATCTTTCAGTCCTCCGTTTCAAAACTCAAATAAAAAAGACCCGTCCCCATAAAAGGGACGAGCCTTGTGTGTACAAGTAGCCCGCGGTACCACCCAGATTGCACGATCTGTGCCGCTTTGCAGGGTTCCAACAAACCCCGGACCGGTTAACGCAGCCCACGCGGAAGAACTTACTGGCCGCCCTGGCGGTTTTCTGCCCTTCAACTCAGGAGTGACTAGCCGCTGCGCAACCTCTGCCGGACTTCCACCATCCGCCGGCTCTCTGGAAAGGCGCATTGCACCGGACTCTCTCCGTCTTTGTCATTGCAGCCATTATAGTCTCCCCGCCCGGGAGCTGTCAATACCACCCGGCCAATTTGGAAGGTCGCTGGTTTATGCCGCGCGTTTTCTGCTGTATTTTAGCAATTCCTCCAATTTTTTAAGGGGAAAAGGCGCAGGGAGATGCCCCTAGTAAAAGAGTACCTCTTTGAGTACCGGCAGGCTGTACTCGTCGATCCCCGGCACCCGCATCAGGTCTTCGTCGCTGGCAAAGGCGCCCCGCTCCTCCCGGACGCGCACAATGTCATCGGCGAGCTGGCTGTCCACGTACTCGGCGGCGGCCAGGGTCTCTTGGTCGGCCAGGTTGACATTGACCCGGTTTTGCCCGTCGTAGAGGGGCCCCAGGTCTTTTCCCACCTTGCCCCCTTGCCAGAACAGCAGTCCCGCCACTATAATGAGAAACAGAGACAAAAAAATGCGAATCTGCCTGCCCTCGCTCACCATTTTCCGCCCCCTTTTCTGTATTGTAGCACAGCGCGGGGCCCAGCGGGGCAAATTGGCAAAAAGGAGCGTCACTTTTATGGCCCACTGCAAGAGTTTTCAGCTCTCCACCGGCGAGCACAGCTTTCACGACATCACCAGCCAGGTGCGCGAGTACGTCCGCGAGACCGGGGTGCGCGACGGGATCGCCGTCGTCTTTACCCCCCACACCACCGCCGCCATCACCATCAACGAAAACGCCGACCCCGACGTGCTGCGCGACCTCTCGGCAGGGCTGGACAAGACTTTCCCCCCTCTGCGGGAATACTGCCACTTTGAGGGCAATTCCGACGCGCACATGAAATCCAGCCTGATGGCCCCCTCTCTCTCCCTCATCATCAGCGAGGGGAGACCCATCCTCGGCACCTGGCAGGACATCTACTTCTGCGAGTTCGACGGCCCCCGCCGCCGCACCTTCTACGTCAAGGTGATCGAGGGCTGACGGCAACAAAAGAGGGTGGGCCTTTTGGCCCGCCCTCTTTTCTCTGCTCTCACTCGCCCTGCAGGGCTTCCCTGAACACCTGTTCCACCTTTTCCAGGGTGGGGACCCCTTCGTGGACCTTTTTGTCGCCGACAAAATAGGTGGGCACATACCAGTAGTCATAGCCCTCGGTCTTTTCCGGCTCGCGGTTTTCCTCGATCACCTCGATGTTCACCTGGCCGTACTCGGGGTGGGCGGCGATCAGCTCCTTTTCCATGGCAAAGGCCTGACGGCAGTACGGGCAGTCCTCTAAAATCATCATCTTGACCGGTTTCGGCATGAGAAACCCCTCCTTCTTTTTTGACACAGGCTGCCTATTTGAGGCGGCTCACCTCCCCCTCCCGGGGAAAAATCTTTTCGGATAAAAAGGATGCGCTCCTTCCGCCCTCGCCATACAGGGGCCGCAATCAGCGCGCCAGATCGATTTGGTCGAGCAGGGCGGTGCCGGTGGGGGGGCGAAAGAGGACCTCCCGCATCCTGTAAATCGCCTCTTCCGAATCGCCGCTCTCCCCGGTGTTGACCAGGTAGTCTGCCTCCAGCAAAATCTGGTGGTCAAGTCCCACCACCCCTTTGAGGGCGTGATGGTGCCCGACCAGGTAGACCACCCGGTCGATGCGGCCCTAAGGGCCAGCCGCTGTCCTCTAAAAAAGCAGCCGCCGCGGGGCGCTCTCCCGCTTCCCGGCGCTTGCCGTCGGCGTTTCCGTATCGCTCCCGTCAGAGGGGGCAGGCGATGTCGTGAAGGACGGCGGCCACCTCCAACGCCGTCTGCGCCTCCCCGTCCAGCCCCTCCCGCTCGCCAATGGTCTCGGCGAGGGCATAGACCTTTAAAAAGTGGTCGATATCGTGAAGATTGCCGCCAGAACAGCCAATTATCCGCTCGGTCAACTCTACACAATGGTCATTTTGGGTCGTCCTCTCCCCCGCCCGCCGACTTCAACTGGCTGCGGGTGAAGAGGAAGTTGAGGAAGTAGGTGCTCCCCACAAATAGAAAGAGTACCGCCAGGGCCAAGGCCGCCATCTGCAACACCGCGATGCCGCCGACCCTGCCCACCGCGGAGAGGACGAGCGCCGCCACCCCCAGCAGCCAGAAGAGGACGCTCATCCGCAGGCAGCTCTGCACGCTTTGCCGGGTCACCGGGGCGGGCGGCGGCGGGGCGGGTTGGCCCGGCAGCGGGGTGAAGGGCGGCTCCCCCTCCTCCCCGGCCGTCTCCGGCCGAGGGGTGCCTGCGGGGGCCTTAAAAAAGTGGCAGCCCTCTCCGCAGGAGGTGACGTACTCCCACCCCTGGCCGGCAAAGCGCGCGATATAGGCGGGCATCTCCGCCCGGGTGTGTTCGGCGCAGTCGTAGAGGTAGGCGGTGGTCTGTGGCTCCTTTTTCTTGAGGAGGAAGCCCATGCTGGTGAACTGCTCCAGGATCCAGCCCTCCTGGCTGTAATAGGAGAGCATGTCCAGCTCGTCCTGGGCCCCTCTGCGGGGCTTCTTTCCCGGCACAAACCCGCCGGAGGGGATGAATTTGCTGTCTTCCATCGGCTCTCTCCCTTTGGGCGCACTCCCGCCCTGTTCTTCTGGGGCCATTATAGCACACTTCGCCACCGGCGGCCAGATTTCCAGCGGCCAAAGTCCCGCACAAGAATCTTGTACAGCCGTTTTTACAGGCCTTGTACAGGGGCATCGCGCCCGGCAACCGGGACCGTTTCACCGATTACCCTTCCCCACACGTCGGGAGAGGTTTACCCGGCGCTGCCGCTTGTACAGTCGACTGTCGCCGATGGCGCGGCGCCTGCGGCGCCCCCCTGCTCTCCCTCCTCCGCGCTGGCGGACTCTGGGAAAAGACACCCCTCCTCTTCCTGCCGGTGTACCTGCCCCCCTGCCGGGGGTGTTCTCTACGCAAAAAAGAGGGCTGGGCGCGCAGTGCGCCCAGCCCTCTCGGCCGAATGGGGATGTCCCTATTTCTTTTTGGCAAGGGCCTCTTTGGCCTTGACGACGATGTCTTTGGCGCGCAGCTCGAAGATGTCGAGCAGCTCGGCGGCGGGGCCGGACATGCCAAAGCGGTCGTAGATGCCCAGTTTCACCACCGGCACCGGGCACTCCTCGGTGACCACTTCGGCCACGGCGGAGCCCAGGCCGCCGATGACGCTGTGCTCCTCGGCGGTGACGATGCAGCCGGTCTCGCAGGCGGCCTTGACGATGATGTCGCGGTCGATGGGCTTGATGGTGTGGATGTTGATGACCCGGGCGCTGATCCCCTCGGCGGCCAGCATCTCGGCAGCCTGCAGGGCCTCGGACACTTCCAGGCCGGTGGCGACGATGGTCAGGTCGCTGCCGTCTCTCAACTGCACGCCCTTGCCCAGCTCAAACTTGTAGTTGGGGTCGGTGTTGACCACCGGCACGGCCAGGCGCCCAAAGCGCAGGTAGACCGGGCCATAGTAGTTGATGGCGGCCTCCACAGCGGCCTTGGCCTCCACGTCGTCGGCGGGGTTGATGACCACCATGCCGGGGATGGTGCGCATCAGGGCGATGTCCTCGTTGCACTGGTGGGTGGCGCCGTCTTCGCCCACGGTGATGCCGGCGTGGGTGGCGCCAATCTTCACGTTCAGGTGGGGGTAGCCAACGGCGTTGCGGACCTGCTCGTAAGCCCGGCCGGCGGCGAACATGGCAAAGGTGCTGGCAAAGGGGATCTTGCCGGTGGTGGCCAGGCCGGCGGCGATGCCCACCATGTTGGCCTCGGCGATGCCGCAGTCGATAAAGCGCTCGGGGTAGGCCTTTTTAAAGGTGCCGGTCTTGGTCGCGGCCGCCAGGTCGGCGTCCAGGACCACTACCTCGGGGTATTTCTCGGCCAGGTCGCGCAGCGCCTCGCCGTAGCTCTCACGAGTTGCCTTTTTCACTACATCTGCCATCTTCCTACGCCTCCACTTCCGCCAAAGTCGCCTTCAGCTCGTTCATTGCAATCTCAAACTGCTCTGCGTTGGGGGCGGCGCCGTGCCAAGACACGTTGTTCTCCATGAAGGAGACGCCTTTGCCCTTTACGCTCTTCTGGATGATGGCGACCGGTTTGTCGGTCACCTCTCTGGCCTCTTTGAAGGCCGCCTCGATCTGGTCAAAGTCGTGGCCGTCGATCTCGATGACATGCCAGTTGAAGGCGGCGAACTTCGCGCCGATGGGATAGGGGGAGCAGACCTCTTCCACGGTGCCGTCGATCTGCAGGTTGTTGTTGTCCACCACCACGGTGAGGTTGGTCAGCCCTTTGGCGCCGGCAAACATGGCGGCCTCCCAGATCTGGCCCTCCTGAATCTCGCCGTCGCCGCAGATGGCGTACACCCGGTAGCTCTCGCCGGAGAGCTTGGCCGACAGGGCCATGCCGCAGGCGACCGAGAGCCCCTGGCCCAGGGAGCCGGAGGACATGTCCACGCCGGGGGTCCCCTTCATGTCGGGGTGGCCCTGCAGCATGGCGTGGGGCTTGCGCAGCTTCAGCAGCTCTTCGTGGGGGAAGTACCCGCGCTCAGACAACGTGGCGTACAGCGCCGGGGCGGTGTGGCCCTTGGACAGCACCAGGCGGTCCCGATCGGCCTTCTTCGGGTCTTTCGGGTCGATGTTCATCTCCTTGAAATACAGATAAGTCATCGTGTCGGCGATGGAGAGAGAGCCACCCGGATGACCCGATTTTGCGTTGTAAACGGCCTCAACAGCGCCCATGCGGACTTTGCAAGCCTGCGCGGCAAGTTGCTTTTTTGTTGCCTGGTCCATAACGGTACCTCCTAAGTATTTTATCACTGGGGAGAGTTCTCCCCGTATTCTGGGCCCAGCCGGGCCCAGCTGCAAACGCCGGTTTGACGCGGCGATGGCATTTGAGAGAAAGCGGGTCTACAGGCGGCCACAATTTTGCCGCAGGTAGCCCAAAAACTCGGCGACGCCCCCCTCTAGGCAGCTGGCGCAGACCATGTCGGCGTGCACCTTGATGTCCTGCGGCGCGTCTGCCAGGGTGGCGGAGAAGTGCGCGGCCCGCAGCAGCTCGAGATCGTTGTAGTAGTCGCCGATGGCGGCGGTTGCGTCCTGGGGCAAACCCAGGTAGTCGGCCAGAAAGTGGAGTGCCTCCCCCTTGTTGACCCCGTCGGCCATCACCTCTAAAAACTGGGGGGCCGTCTTGACAAAGTAGACGCCCGGGTGATGCTGGGATCGGAGAAAGGCCTCCAACCGCGCCATCTCAGCCGGGTCGATACAAAAGAGGACTTTATACCACGCTTGGGGGACGCTGTCCACATCCGTTACTATATATTCTAATCTATCTGTGCTGGTATGTCTATGGGCAAAGTGGTTATTTTTCGCGACATAAATTGTATCCGGGCACATGATCTCCGCTCCTAAATCGGGGAAGGCGGCGCAGGCGGCCCGCACCAGCTCCACCCCCAGGGCGTGGGGCAGACAGCGCTCGCGGATGGCGCGGCCGCTCTGGTAGTCGTAGATGAGGGCCCCGTTGCAGAGGATGGCCGGGGCCGAGAGCTGGATGCGGTCGAGGTAGCGCCGGGCCGAGTCCTTGTGCCGGCCGGTGGCGACGGTAAAGTGGCCCCCCGCCTCGGAAAAGGCGCGGACTGCATCGACATTTTGCTGGGGTAGGCCGATGCCCGCCCGCAGCAGGGTCCCATCCATGTCGGAAACCACCAAAAAATCGCTGATCTGCTTACTCATAAATACCTCCGTAGCGGGTTGTCAGGGCCTGCAAAAAGGCGGTGAAATAGGGGGGCAGGTCGCTGGTAAATTCCAGGTAGCGGCCGCTCTCCGGGTGGAGAAAGCCGATGGTGCGGGCGTGCAGACACTGGCCCTGCAGCCCCTTTTCCGGGTGCTTGGGACCGTAGAGGGGGTCGCCGCAGACCGGGTGGCCGATCTGGGCTGTCTGCACCCGGATCTGGTGGGTCCTCCCTGTAAAGAGTTCTAGCTTTACATGTGTGTAGGGCCCATATCGCCCCAGCACCCAGAGCTCGGTTCGGGCCGTCCGCCCGCCCTGGGCCACCACTGCCATCTTCTTGCGCTCGACGGGGTGGCGGCCCAGCTGGTTTTCCAGCACCAGATGGGGCCCTTTGATCCCCCCGTGCAGCACCGCCTCATAGCGGCGCAGAAAACTGTGCGCCCGAATCTGCTCGGCCAGTATTTGGTGGGCCCTGTTGGTCTTTGCCACCAGCAGCAGACCGCTGGTGTCTCGGTCCAGCCGGTGGAGGATGCCGGGGCGAAGGGGGCCTCCCATGTCGGAGAGCCCCTCCCACCCATAGCGGGCCAGCAGGGCGGACGCCAAACTGTCCTCCTCCCGCCCGGCCCCAGGGTGGACCACCATCCCCTTGGGTTTGTTGACCACCGCCAGACAGTCGTCCTCATAGAGGATTTCCAGCGGAATGGGGTTGGGGCGAAGGGTAAAGGGCGCTTCCTCCTGCCGGCGCAAAACAAGCAGGTCTCCCTCCTGCAGCTTCTGCTTTTTGGAGAGAGGCCTGCCGTTGCAATCGACCTGCCCCGTTTCCAGGGCCCGTTTCACCTGGGAGCGGGAGAGCCCAGACCGGCGGCTGAGGAGCAGGTCCACCCGTTCCCCCAGATCCGCCGCCTGTACCGTGTAGAAAAACTCCATGCCGTTCTCCCTCAGACGCGCTCCTCTTTGGGCGGTGTCTCGCCATCGCCCGTCTCCCCTTTATCGGACGGAGCAGCCTCTTCCTGCGGGGCCCCTGCCGGACTGGCAGAGGGCCCTTGGTCGGCCCCGGTGGGCGCGGCGGTCTCCCCTTCTGCTCCAGCGGGCTTTTCTGCCCCGGAGGCACTCTCTTTTTCCTGTGGGGCGGCCGCCCCCTCTTCGGAAACAGCCCCCTCCGGTTGGGGGATGTCCTCCTCAACAGCGGTCTCTTCCGTCCGAACGTCCCCTTCTTCGGCAGCCGCTTCCGCCACTTCGGCGTCGGCGATTCCCTCCCCGGCGGCAGACTCCTCCGAAGAAAGGTCCCCCTCTTCTGCCGCGGGTGTGGGTTCCTCTGCCGTCAAGTCGGCTTCTTCGGCGCTGGCGGTGGGCTCCCCTTCCCCTTGCGCCTCGACAGCCAAGGGGAACACCAGTTCGGCGTCGGCGTCAATGGGTTCGGCCGGGCGAACGGGGGCGGTCGCTACCTCTTGGGCCGGCACTTCGGTCACCGCAGCGGCCTTTTTCTCCTTTTTCTGGGGGAAAAAGGTCTTGTCAAAGAAGAGGATGTCCACCACCATCACCACAATGCCGCAGACCACCAGGCAGTCGGCAAAGTTGAAGACCGGGAAGTCGATGAACTGAAACTGCAGGTAGTCGATGACGCAGCCCCGGAAGATGCGGTCGATCAAATTTCCCAGGCCGCCCGCCATCACCACCAGCACACAGCCGTTGAGCACCCTGTTTTGCAGGATGTTCTTGGTGAGCACAAAGCAGCCAAAGACCAAAATCACCGTGGTGACGGCGATGAGGAGGGTGGTGCTCCCCTCCATCATCCCGAAGGCAGCGCCCCGGTTTTCCACATAGGTGAGCCCCAGCACATTGGGGATCACCTCGATCGGGCCAGACTGCTGCAAAAAGATGACCGCCGCCATCTTCAGCAGTTGGTCCGCCGCCACCAGCGCCAGGCAGGTGGCCAATATCGTCAACATTCCCATGGGGTCTACTCCTCCTGTGTATCGTCTGGGCCGGCAAAAGGGGCCGCCGGAAGAACGGGCGCCCGCAGGCGATCTCTCCCAGCTGCCCCTCTGCCAAAAACAGTGTCCGCGTTACAAGTGGGGGCGACAGGCGCTCTTACTTCTCAGAGACGCCCCGCTCCCCCATCTCAAAATTCAGGTCGAAACCGGTGTCAAAGAGTTCGGGGTTGATTTCCCCCGCCTTGACCGAAAAGCCCTCTTCCTCTGCCGGGGCGGCAGTGGGCTCGGGGGCGACGGGCTGCTCAGAGGCAGTCTCCGCCTGGGGCTCGGCCTCCTGGGCCGGCTCTTCCTCGGCGGGCTCTTCCGCCGGGATCTGGGAGATGACCTCGATGTGGTTGCGGTAGAGGGAGAGCAGCGCCCCCTTGAAGGAGGACACCTCGGCCTTCATCCGCGCCAGCTCGTCCTGGTAGAAGTGGATCTTGTCTTCCGACTTGGAGAGCATGCTCTCGGACTTGATGGTGGCGTCGCGCATGATGATGTCGGCCTTCTGGCGCGCCTCGGCAATCACCGAGGCACCCAGCTTCTGGGCGCCCAGCAGGGCCGCCCGCAGACTGTCCTCGTCCTTGCGGTAGTCCTCCAACTTGTCGGCCAGCAGTTCCAGCTTCTGCTCCAGATCCGCCTTTTCCGCCTCCAACTTCTCGACGGTGGCAATGACCTCGTCGATGAAATCGTCCACCGAATCGGCCTTGTAGCCCTTCATCCCCGAGCGCTCAAAGGTCGCGTTCTTGATTTGCTCCAGTGTCAGCATCCTCTATCCTCCTACAAATACTTCTGTGCGGTGATGCCGAGGCGGCCCTTTTTGGTGAGCCCGCCCACGGCGGTCAATACAAATCTCCCCGCCCCGCGGACAGAGAGGACATCCCCCTCTTCCAGCGGTTCGGAGGGGGAGAGCACCTCCCGGTGGTTGAGCTGCACCTGGCCGGCCTGCACCAGCTGGGTGCAGCGGCCCCGGCTCTGGCGCAACAGAACGCCGAGCACTCCGTCCAGCCGCAGGGAGGCCACCGTCCCCCCGATCTCCTCAAAGCGCTGGGGGGGCACCCGGTCCAGGCCCCCCTCTTCCACGCGCACCCCGACGCGCCCCACCTTTTTGATTTCCAGGGCCAGGGGAGCGGCGTTTTGGTGCAAAAAAGCCACCGCTTCGCCCTCGCCCACAAAGATGTCCCCCACCAGCCGGCGCTCGATCTCCAGCGAGAGAAGGGCGCCCAAAAAGTCCCGGTGGGTGAGTACATCCTGTTTGCGGTAGAGAAAGCGCAGGGGGCGGATGGGAAAGCACCCCTCCCCGATGGGCGGGCCGCCGCTGATTGCCAGCACCGCCCGGCGGCATTCCGGGTGGCCGCCAAAAAAGCGGTGTTCCACCTCGGTGTGGGCGGCGAGCATAGGGGAACAGAGCAGCCGCTGCCGCTCGTCGAGAAAGTAGGTGCTCTTGCAGGCGCTGCGGCTGTAGCAGCTCTCCATCATCTCTTCAATGCCCCGCAGAAAGAGGCGTTCGCCCTCGTCCGCGGGCAAAACAGCGCGCACCTTTTTAGAAGAAGATGCCGTTGTTTTCCAGCTCGTCCATCAAATCGCCCACCAGATCCACATTGTAGGGGGTGATGATGAAGGTGCTGTTGGCGACCCGCTGGATCTGGCCGTTGTTGGCGTAGGCCACCCCGCTGAGAAAGTCCACCAGCCGGCGGGAGATGTCCTTGTTGGTCCCCTCCAGGTTGAGGACCACCGTCCGCTTGGCGTTGAGGTGGTCGGCCACGGCGGAGGCGTCTTCAAACTTCTCGGGCTTGACCAAAACCACCTGCAGCTGGGCGGTGGTGTTGATGTTTACTACCTTGTTGCGCTTGGACGCCACTTCATCGTATCCCACGACCGTCGTCTCCTCCTGTTTCTTGGCAGAGGGGGTACCGCTCAGGAAATCCACCTCGCCGGTGCCCTCAAAATCGTCCTCATATCCCTCTTCATCGGAGTCCATCCCCATGAAGTCTTTAAACTTGTCGACCAAACCCATTGTCCTGTTTCCTCCTAAACTTGCGATTTCCGCTCTCCGAAGAGGATGCTGCCCAGGCGCACCTGGGTGCTCCCGCAGGAGACGGCCGTTTCAAAATCGCCAGACATGCCCAGCGAAAGAGTTTCCATAAAGACATTATCTAATTTTTTGTGCTTTATGTCAATAAATAGTTTCTCCATCTCCCGAAAATAGGGGGCGGCGCCCTCTCCCTCGGCGGCGGGGGGGATGGCCATCAGCCCGGCGATGCGCACCCCCGGCAGGGCGGCGATTTGGGGCAGGGCCCCTTCCAGCTCCTCTTTGGCAAAGCCGGACTTGCTGGCCTCGCCGCCGATGTTGACCTCCAGCAGGATGTCCATCCGCCGGCCGATGGCGGCGCAGCGGCGGCTGATCTCCTCGGCCAGGGCCAGGGAGTCCACGCTCTCGATGCGGTCCACCTTGTCGGCGATGTACTTGACCTTGTTGCGCTGCAGGTGGCCGATGAAGGCGATCTTCAGCCCCTCTTTGTGGTAGCTGTCGTACTTGTCCAAAAACTCCTGCACCCGGTTTTCGCCGATGAGGGAGACGCCGCTGTCGATGAACTGGTTGACCCGCTCGGCCGGCACCGTCTTGGTGACGGCCATCAGCGCCACCTCGCCGCCGCTGCGCCCGACAGCCTGGGCCGCCCGGTCGATGCGGCCGCGAATGTCCCGCAGGATGCGCCCGGCATCAGAGATATTTTCCATCGTAAAGGTCCTTCCCTTCCACAAACACTTCGTCGTAGAGTTCCAGGTAGCGGACGGTGGTCTCCTCCCCTGTCTCCTCGTTTTTGACCGTCTCCTCGGGGGTGGCGACCTGCTCTACCAGCAGGTAGTCCCCCTCTTCCACCAACACGTTGACCTGTTTGAAGCGAACGGTGCCTCCGTCCTTCACGTAGACGCCCTTGACCCCGTTTTCCACCCGCAGGGCCCGGGCGGGCACCCGCAGGCCGCCAAGCTGCTTGTTGCTTAAGCGGATGTTCTGGATGCGCAGGTTGACCAAGTCCTTGGTGATGTAGTCGCAGCGCAGCACCACCAGGCTCTTTCCCCCCTCGCCGGAGGTGATGCGCTCCACCACCACCGGCACCTCCTCGTTGTAGGCGCCCAGAAACTCCACGTAGAGGGTGGCCCCCTCCTTGACCCAGCGCAGCTTTTCGTCGGGGAGGATGCAGGCCACGTACCAGTCAAAGTCCTTGACCAGCTTGCCCAGGGGGTTGCCCTCCACGGCGGCCGGCTGGCTCTTGCCGTCGAGGATGTCCTGTACCTGGGCGGCGGTCATCCCCTCCAGGGCCTGGGGGGTGAGCACCTCTTCGTACCCGTCCACCGCGCTGGAAAAATAGCCGGAAGCGGGGGCGTACTCGTAAGAGACCTTGCCCCCCAACTGGCTGTTGAGGCTGTCGATCTGGCCCTGCAGGGCGCTCATCTGGGCGGTGTAGTCCACCGCCTGGCCGGTGGCCGCCTGCCGGCGGCTGATTTGGGCCAGCAGCTGGTTTTTGTAGTCGGCGCTCTTGGCGTAGCTGCCGCTCTGGAACTCCCCCTCCATCTGGGCGATGGTCTTGCCGATCTGGGTGCCCAGGGCCGAAGGGTCGGTCACCGAGGTGGAGAGGGCGCTGGACTCCTTGAGCATATCCAGCTCCCTTTGCAGGGCGCGCGCCTTGCTCACCAGGGCCGAATCGCTCTCACTGGCGTAGACCTCGGAGATCAGCTCCCCCCCCGAGACCTTGGAGCCGTCGGTGAGGGAGTAGTTGAAGTAGCCCTCCTGGCTGGCGCGGAGGACCTGCGCATCCCGGATGGCCAGCCCCTTGGTGGTGGCGGACGAACTCATCACATAGCTGACGGCCACCTCGGTCTTGTTGCGGTTGAAGTAGATCTGAAAGGCCTGCACCCCCACGTAGAGGATGAGCAGCAGACAGAGGCCGGCGACCCCCAGCCATTTGAGTACCCTTTTCAATGCGTTGCCCCTCCCTTTCTCCCCCGGTCAGTCCTCCAGGTGGCGGCGGGCGATCTCCAGCGCCCGCTGAAATATCTCTTCGTCGGTGGTCTGCTCCCCCGCGTCGATCCAGTGGATGGACCGGTTTCGCCGAAACCAGGTCAGCTGCCGTTTGGCGTAGTTGCGGGTGCGCTTTTTCAGGTTCTCCAACCCCTCTTCCAGGGTGCAGTTGCCCTCGAAATAGTCGGCCAGCTCCTTGTAGCCAATGGCCTGCTGGGCCGTCTGGTACTCTCGCCGCTCGGTGTAAAAGGCCAGCGCCTCGGAGATGAGGCCCTGTTCCACCATCCGATCCACCCGCCGGTTGATGCGGTTGTAGAGCAGCTCCCGGTCGCTGTACTCGATTCCCAGGTAGCAGGCGTCGTAGAGCTTGGGCGCGGCGGCGGCCCGCTTTTGCAGTTCGCTCATCTTCTGGCCGGTGACCTCCATGGTCTCCAGGGCCCTCAGCACCCGGCCGGTGTTGTTCTGGTGGAGCTTTTCGGCCAGCTCCGGGTCCAGGGCGGCCAGCTTGCGGTACATCTCCTCCGGCCCCCGACAGGCCAGTTCTTTTTGCAGCCGGGCCCGCACCTCCTCGTCCACCTTCGCGTCGTCAAAGCAGAGGTTGCCCACCAGGGCGTCCACGTAGAGGCCGGTCCCCCCGGCCACGATGGGCAGGCGGCCCCGCTCGGCGATGCCGGCGATGATCCGCTTGGCGTCCACCACGTAGTCGGCCACGCTGTAGCGGCGGGTGGGGGGGACAAAGTCGATGAGGTGGTGGGGCACCCCCTCCATCTCCTCCGGGGTGGGCTTGGCGGTGGCGATGTCCATCCCGGTGTATATCTGCATGGAATCGGCAGAGACGATCTCCCCGTCGAGGGCTTTGGCCAGTTTGACCGCCAGCGCCGATTTGCCCGACGCCGTCGGCCCCACCACGGCCAAAATCTTCAGCGGCTTCTCCAACTCAAATCACAGCCTTCCAAATAATTTCTCGATGTCCTTCTTGGTCTGCTCGATGACGATCGGCCTGCCGTGGGGGCAGTACTTGACGATGTCGTAGCGGTAGATGTCCTCCATCAGCTGCTGCAGCTCATACTGGGTGGAGCGGTTGCCCCCCTTGATGGCAGCCCGGCAGGCGATGGAGTTGAAGAGCCAGTCGATGTGGGAGGCGCTGACCTCCTGCTCGCCTTTGGCCAGGTTGGAGGCCACCTCCTCAAAGATGCCGGCGATGTCGCAGTTTTGGAGGAAGGAGGGGATCTCCCGCACCACCATGGCGCTGACCCCCAACTCCTCGGCGATGAAGCCGGCGTTTTGCAGCAGCTCCCGGTGCTCGAGCACGGCGCTGATCTCCTCCGGCGCCAGGGTCACGGCCACCGGCTCCAAGAGGATCTGGCGGGCGATCTGCCGGTACTCCCGCTTGAGCCGCTCAAAGAGGATGCGCTCGTGGGCGGCGTGCTTGTCCACGAGGAAGAAGCGGTCCTCGGTGCAGGCGAGGATGTAGGTGTGAAAGAGCTCCCCCACCACGGTGGGCACCTCCCCCTCGACCCCGCCCGCCGAGGGGGCCGCCCACTGCAGCTGCCCGTCCTCCGCCGCCGCGGGTTCGGCGGGGACGGCGGGGCGGGGCGAGGCCGTCCGATGGGGGGCGGGTCCGGGGCGGCGCTCCGAACCGGCAGAGAAAACGCCGCTCGGGCGGGGAGGCTGCTGCGAGACTGCTTTGGGCACAGGCCTCTCCGCGGCCGGGGCGGGGCGCGCACTCTGCGCTTCGGCGCGCAGGGCGGTGCTGCGGCGCAGCAGGTCGGCGGCAGCGCCGCTCACCCCGATGCCGTAGCGGCCGTCCGGGGGGCGGGGGGCGGCGGTGGGGCTGTGCAGCTCCCCCGTGCCCCGCACGGCGCTCCCCCCGGTGGAGGGGGTCGCAGGGCGCCAGCCGCCGGCCCCCTTTTCCAGCGGCAGCGGCTGTTCCGCCGCGGCCTTGGCCTGGGCCGGCGAAAGGGCCGCCGTCTGGTCGGAAAAGTTGAGGATGGCGCTCTTGGCGGCGGTATAGACGGCGCGGAAGACGTCGTTTTCAGCGGCGAAGCGCACCTCGATCTTGGCCGGGTGGACGTTGACGTCCACCAGCTCGTTCGGCATCTCGATAAAGAGGAAGCAGGCGGGGAACTTGCCCGCCATCAGCACGTTTTTATAGCCCTGCTCCAGGGCGGCCATCCCGGTCTTGGTCTTGACAAAGCGGCCGTTGACGTAGAAGTGCTGCAGGGTGCGGTTGGACTTGGCGTACTGGGGCTTGGAGATGTAGCCGCTCACCCGGTAGGGTGGGGCCTCGTGGCTCACCTCGATGAGGTTGTCCGCCACCGACCTGCCGAAGAGTTCGCGGACGGCGTCCTTCAGCCGGCCGGTGCCGGGGGTGTGCAGCTTGTCCACCCCGTCGCGGATAAAGCGGAAGGAGATCTGCGGGTGGGAGAGGGCGGTCTTCTGCACCACCGACTCCACCGCGTTGCCCTCGGTGACGTTCTTCTTTAAAAACTTCATCCGCGCCGGGGTGTTGTAGAAGATGTCCCGGGCGATGATGGTGGTGCCCTGGGGGCAGCCGGCGTCTTCACACTCGCCCCCCACCCCGCCCTCGATGCAGTAGCGGGTGCCCAGTTGGCTGTCGGGGGTGCGGGTCAAGAGTTCCACCCGGCAGACCGCGGCGATGGCGGCCATCGCCTCGCCCCGAAAGCCCAGGGTGCCGATGTGGCTCAGGTCCTCCTCGCAGGCGATCTTGCTGGTGGCGTGGCGGAGGAAGGCAGTGGGCACGTCCTCCCTGCCGATGCCGCCGCCGTTGTCGGTGATGCGGATGAGGCGGATGCCCCCCTCCCCGATTTCCACCGTGATGGCGTTTGCCCCGGCGTCAATGGCGTTTTCGATGAGCTCTTTGACAATGGACGACGGGCGCTCCACCACCTCCCCGGCGGCGATGAGCTCTGCCACGTGGCCCTGCAACAGGTTGATCTTCTGGCCCACAGGCCCTCCCTCCTCTTCTCTTTAAAATCCTCTTCCCAGCGGCCCCTACTCCCTGGCGATCTTGACCAGCTCGTACAGGAAGTTGAGGGCCTCGATGGGAGTGTAGGCGTTGGGGTCGATTTCCCGGACCTTCTGCACCAGGGCGCTCTCCACCGCCGAGGAGAAGAGGTCGGGCACCGCCTCCTCCCGCGGGGCGGCCGGTGCAGCGGCCTGGGGGGCCTGTGCCTCCAGCGAGGCCAAGATCTCCTTGGCCCGCTCCACCACTGCGCCGGTCACCCCCGCCAGCTTGGCCACCTCGATGCCGTAGCTCTCGTCGGCCCCGCCGGGGATGATCCGCCGCAGGAAGGTGATGTCGTCCCCCCGCTTCTTCACGGCGATGTTGTAGTTTTTCACGTTGGGCAGGGCCTTCTCCACCTCGGTGAGTTCGTGGTAGTGGGTGGCAAAGAGGGTCTTGGCCCCCAGCTTTTTGGGGTCGGCGATGTACTCGATCACCGCCCGGGCGATGCTCATCCCGTCAAAGGTGGAGGTGCCGCGGCCGATTTCGTCCAAAATCAAGAGGCTCTGCTTGGTGGCGTTGTCCAGTATGTAGGCCACCTCGCTCATCTCCACCATGAAGGTGGACTTGCCCGCCGACAGGTCGTCGGAGGCGCCCACCCGGGTGAAGACCGCGTCCACGACACCGATCTCCGCCGCCGAGGCGGGGACAAAGCAGCCCACCTGGGCCATGAGGGTGATGAGGGCCACCTGCCGCATGTAGGTGGACTTGCCGGCCATGTTGGGGCCGGTGATGATGGCCACCAGGTTTTCCCGCCCGTCGAGCAGGGTGTCGTTGGGGACAAAGGGCACGTCCTTTTGCAGCTGCTCCACCACCGGGTGGCGGCCGTCCTTGATTTGGATGCGGCTGCCGCCGGTCATCTGGGGCCGGCAGTAGCCGTTGCGGGCGGACACCTCGGCAAAGGAGCAGAAGACGTCCAGCCGGGCCAGGGCCTTGGCGGTGGTCTCCACCTCCTCGATGCGGGCGGCGATCTCCTTGCAGACGCCGTCGTAGAGGGTGCGCTCCAGGGCGATGATGCTGTCGTTTGCGCCCAGGATGCGGTTTTCCAGCTCCTTGAGCTCCTGGGTGATATAGCGCTCGCAGTTGACCAGGGTCTGCTTGCGGATAAAGCCGTCCGGCACCAGTTCGGTCTGGGACTTGCTGACCTCGATAAAGTAGCCGAACACCTTGTTGAAGCCGATTTTCAGGTTGCGGATGCCGGTCTCCTCTTTCAGGCGGGCCTCCATCTGCATGAGGATGTCCTTGCTGTTTTCAATTAAGTCCCGCAGCTCGTCCACCTCGGCGTTGTAGCCCCGCTTGATGACCCGGCCGTCCTTGAGGGTCACCGGCGGGTCGTCCTCGATGGCCCGGTCTACCAGCTCCTTGATTTCGGGCAGTTCGCTGATTTGCAGGTGGCACTCCACCAGGGCGCTGTTGCGCAGTTCGGCCAGCAGGTCCCGGACAGGGGGGAGCTGCTGCGCTGTAAAGGAGAGCGCCTTTACCTCTTTGGGGGAGGCGCTGCCGTAGACGATGCGGGACATCAGCCGCTCCACATCGGCGATGTGGGAGAGGTGCTCGGCAATGTCGGCGCGCGCCGAGGGCTGGTCCACCAGCTCCTCCACCGCGTCCAGCCGCTTCTCGATGTGGACGATGTTTTGCAGCGGCTGTTCCAGGTAGCTGCGGATGAGGCGCTTGCCCATGGCGGTATGGGTGCGGTCGAGCACCCAGAGCAGGCTGCCCTTCTTCTCCCCCCGGCGCATGGTCTCGGTGAGTTCCAGGTTGCGGCGGGTGTTGATGTCTAGGTTCATGTACTGCTCACAGCGGTAAAAGTCCAGCTCCCGGATGCGGGAGACCCCTTTTTGCTGGGTGTGGTCCAGGTAGTGCAGCAGGATGGAGAGGGCCAGGACGCACTCTTCCCTGCCCTCGAGCTGCAAGTCGGAGAGGGCGATGGCATCAAACTGGGCGAGGATGCGGGCCTCGTTCTCCTCTCTGCCGAACTGGTCGCCCACCAGCTTGACCGCCCGGCAGCCGATGGCCTCCTTCACGGCCTCCAGGTGGTATTTCAGCTGGAGGGAGTTTTGGCAGAGGAGGATCTCGCTGGGGGAGAATTTCCCCAGCTGGTCCACCAGCTTCTGGCGAACGTCCCGCCCCCGCAGTTCGGTCACCAGACACTCGCCGGTGGAGACGTCGGCAAAGCAGACCCCGCAGCGGTTTTTCCCGGTGGCCACGGCGCAGAGGTAGTTGTTCTTTCCCTCTTCCAGCATCCCGCCCTCCAGCAGGGTGCCGGGGGTGTAGATGCGAATGACCTCCCGCTCCACCAGATTGGGGCCCTTGGTGGGCTCGCTCATCTGCTCGCAGACGGCCACGTTGTACCCCTTTTTCAGCAGCCGCTGAATGTAGGCCTCGCAGCTGTGGTAGGGCACGCCGCACATGGGGGCGCGCTCCTCCTGGCCGCAGTCGCGGCCGGTGAGGGTCAGTTCCAGCTCTTTGGAGACCTTGATGGCGTCGTCAAAGAACATCTCGTAGAAGTCGCCCAGGCGAAAAAAGAGGATCTCGTCCTTGTGCTGCTCCTTGATGTCCATGTACTGCTGCATCATCGGTGACAGTGGTGCCATTTTTTACCTCTCCATCCAATCAAAGTGTGCGAAAGAAAAAGGGGCGGCGGGGCCTCTCCCGCCGGAGAGAGGC
>NZ_JBQHTP010000009.1:0-97832 GCF_052065655.1 Bittarella sp. HCP28S3_D9
GAACTGGCCGTTTTGGGCCAGTTCGCCAAGCGAGCCGCCGGTGAGGGTGTATTTGGGCAGCAGCACCAGGTCGGGGGCGCGATCCCCCAACTGCTGGGCCGCCTCGATCAGGGCCTCGGCGCTTTTGTGCATGTCCCCCAGGGAGATGCGGGAGGTGAGCGCCGCCACCCGTACAATGCTTTCCAAAAAAGAGACCTCCTTGCCAAAAAGAGATGGGGCCCCCGGCGCGGACAGTGCATCCGCCGCGGCGGGGGAAAGGGGGGGCCGTGCGCCGGCGCGTCGCCCCGCCAAAACAGGGGGGAGGGGCAGCCGGCTGCCGGGCCCGCCCCGGCGAATATCGCCATGCGGCCATTATAGCATATTTCCCCGCCCAAAAACACCGTGCAGGGGCAGAAAAATGCGCCCGGCAACGGGTTTTTGCCCGATGCGCCCCCCTTGTGCGCGGGGGCAAAAGAGAGTATACTATTTACTCAATCGGCCCCTTTTACCGGGGGGCGGAAAAAAAGACGTGAAGGAGTGAGTGACGGATGGACAAATTACTGAAGATCTTACGGCGCAACGGCATGATGGAGGTGGCGCAGCTGGCGCTGCTTTTGGACCAGAGCGAGGCGGAGGTGGAAGAGCGGCTTCGCCAGCTGGAAGAGGACGGGGTCATCAAGGGCTACCGGGCGGTCATCGATTTTGAGGAGACCGAGGAGAACCATGTGGAGGCCCTGGTGGACCTGAAGGTGACCCCCCGCAAGGACTGCGGCTTTGACTACGTGGCCGACAAGATCGCCCAGATGAAGGAAGTGGATTCCCTCTACCTGATGAGCGGCGGCTACGACCTGTCGGTCCACATTTCCGGCAAGACCTTTCAGGACATCGCCATGATGGTGGCCAAAAAACTCTCCACCATCGACGGGGTGACCGGCACCGCCACCCACTTTGTCCTCAAGAAATACAAGGAGGACGACATCCTCTTCTGCGGTGAAAAACGCGATGAAAGGGGACTCACCAACCTGTGATCGACTACAACAAAATCCTCTCCAACAAAATTTTGCAGGTGAAGCCCTCCGGCATCCGCAAGTTCTTCGACATCGCCGCCGAGATGGAGGGGGTCATCTCCCTCGGGGTGGGGGAGCCCGACTTCGACACCCCCTACTCGGTGCGCCAGGCCGGCATCAAGAGCCTGGAAGAGGGCAAGACCTGGTACACCGCCAACGCCGGACTGGCCCCCCTGCGGGAGGGGATCGCCCGCTACCTGCAGCGCCGGTTCGACGGCCTCACCTACGACCCCAGCGACGAGATCCTGGTCACGGTGGGCGGCAGCGAAGCCATCGACATCGCCATCCGCACCCTGGTGGACCCAGGGGACGAGGTGATCATCCCCGAGCCCAGCTTTGTCTGCTACACCCCCATCGTCCAGCTGGCCGGCGGGGTGCCGGTGCCCATCCCCACCAGGGAGGAAAACGAGTTTCGCCTCACCGCCCAGGAGCTGAAGGACGCCCTCACCGAGCGCACCAAGCTGCTGGTGCTGCCCTTCCCCAACAACCCCACCGGCGCGGTGATGGAGCGGCGCCACCTGGAGGAGATCGCCCAGGTGCTGCGGGGGACCGACGTGATGGTCCTCTCCGACGAGATCTACGCCGAGCTGACCTATGGCGGGCTGAAACACACCCCCTTTGCCGCCATCGAGGGGATGTGGGAGCGCACCATCACCGTCAACGGCTTTTCCAAGGCCTTTGCCATGACCGGCTGGCGGCTGGGCTACGCCTGCTGCCCGGCCCCCATCCTCGCCCAGATGAAAAAGGCCCACCAGTTCGCCATCATGTGCGCCCCCACCGTCAGCCAGTACGCCGCGCTGGAGGCCATCAACAACTGCGACGACAGCATCGAGGAGATGAAAGAGGAGTACGACAGTCGCCGGCGCTACATCGTCGACGCCTTCAACAGGCTGGGGCTGCCCTGCTTCACCCCCAAGGGGGCCTTCTACGTCTTCCCCTGTATCCGCTCCACCGGGATGTCTTCCGCCCAGTTCTGCGAGGAGCTGCTCTACTCCAAGAAAATCGCGGTGGTGCCGGGGGACGCCTTTGGCGAGAGCGGGGAGGGCTTTATCCGGGTGAGCTACTCCTACTCCCTCTCCCACCTGAAAAAGGCGATCAAGCGCATCGGCGAATTTCTGGAAGAGCGGCAGGGGTGAGGACGCCCCGCCAAAAAACCAAACGGCACGGGCCGCGACCGAAGGGGCCGCGGCCCGTTTTGAGAAATGGGGGATCGGAAGATGTCCGCTGAACTGGTTTCGGTGATAAAGACCCCGCGCTACGGGCGGGAGGAGGCGGTGGCCGCCGTCCGCCGCCACTTTGCGGCCCTGGGGGTAAAGGAGCAGGTGGGCCCGGCCACCCGCGCCCTCATCAAGCCCAATTTGCTGATGAAGCGGGCCCCCGAGGGGGCCACCACCACCCACCCCGACTTGGTCTACGCGGCGGTGGTCTGCCTGCAGGAGCTGGGGGTGCGGGAGATCGTCATTGCCGACAGCCCCGGCGGCCCCTACACCGAGAGCGCCCTGCGGGGCATCTACCGCGCCTGCGGGATGGAGGAGGTGGCCCGGGACACCGGCGCCCGCCTCAACTTCGATTTGGGGGAGGGGGAGCGGGAGAACCCCGCCGGGGTGAAGGCCAAGAAGTTCGCCGTCATCGCCCCCATCTGCCGGGCCGACTTCATCGTGGATGTCGCCAAGTGCAAGACCCACTGCATGACCACCCTCTCCGGCGGGGTGAAAAACCTCTTCGGCAGCATTCTCGGCCTGCAAAAGCCGCGGATGCACTACCGCTTCCCCGAGACCGAGGACTTCTCCCAGATGCTCCTGGACCTCTGCGGCGCGGTGCGGCCCGATCTGGTGCTGGTGGACGCGGTGGAGTGCATGGAGGGGGACGGCCCCTCCAGCGGGGTGAAAAAGCAGGTGGGGCTGACCCTCTGCGGCCGCAGCCCCTACGCCGTGGACGAGTGCCTCTGCCGGCTGATGGGCTTTTCCCCCGAACAGGTGGCCACGGTGCGGCTGGCCCGGGAGCGGGGGCTCTTTGGCGGGGAGGTGGCGCTGGCAGGGGACGAGGACGCCCTGCAAAACCGCCATTTTCAGCGGCCCCGCTCCTCCACCGTGGACTTTATGGCCGGGGTGCCCGCCCCCCTGCGCCGCCCGGCCAGGTGGGTGATGCGCACCCTCTTCACCCCCCGGCCGCTCATCGACACCGCCGCCTGCGTGGGCTGCGGGAAGTGCGCCGAGAGCTGCCCGCCCCAGACCATTGTCCTGGAAGGGGGGAAGGCCCGCATCCGGAGGGAGCGCTGCATCCGCTGCTACTGCTGTCACGAGATGTGCCCGGTGGGGGCCATCCGCGTCTCCAAAAACATCCTCACCAAACACTAAAAGCGAGAGGAGGGCGCGCCCATGGACGGTTTGCACCTGCGGGCCAACGCCAAAATCAACCTGTCTCTGGACATCCTCGGCCGGCGGCCGGACGGCTATCACGAGATGGACATGGTGATGCAGACGGTCACCCTCTGCGACGAGATCACCCTGTGCCGGACGCCGTCGGGCATCTCCCTCACCGGGGACGACCCGACCCTGCCCTGCGACGAGCGAAACATCGCCCACCGGGCCGCCCGCGCCTTTTTTGAGCGGACCGGCCTGACGGGCGGCTGCGCCATCCACATCCAAAAGCGGATCCCCGCCCAGGCGGGGCTGGGGGGCGGCAGCAGCGACGGCGCGGCGGTGCTGCGGGGGCTGAACGCCCTCTACGGCGCGGGGCTCACCACCCCCCAGCTCTGCGAGGTGGGGGCCGGGGTGGGGGCCGACATCCCCTTTCTGGTGCTGGGGGGCACCGCCCGGGTGGGGGGCTTCGGCGAAAAGCTGACCCCCCTTCCCCCGCTGGGGGACTGCTTTCTCCTCCTCTCCAAGCCGGAGGAGGGGGTCTCCACCGGGGCGGCCTTTGCCGCCTTTGACGGAGCGGAAGATCCCCCCCGCCCCGACACCCAGCGGCTGTTGGCCGCCCTGGCGGCGGGGGACCTGCTCGCCCTGGGACAGGCCCTGAAAAACGCCATGCAGCTGCCGGGGGTGGTGCCGCCGGCGGTCTGGGAAATCGCCCGTCGGATGGAGGAAGGGGGGGCGCTGGGGGCCTGCATGAGCGGCAGCGGCTCGGCGGTCTTCGGCCTCTTTGACCGGGAGGGCCCCGCCCGCCGGGCCGAGGCGGCGCTGCGGGAAGTCTACCCCCAGACCGCCCTCTGCCGCCCCGCCCCCTTTGGGGTGACCGACCGCCGGGGACAGCCGGTCTAGGGACCGACAGCCGGCCGAGGGCTCCGCTGGGGCCGGGCGCCTTTAACAGTGCGCTGGCAGAAGGACCCCTTTGCATCGGTGAGGGGGAGAGCCGATGACGGGGTGGAGCGGGGGAACGGCCCTATCTCCCTTCCCTTGCGCTTTTCCCTTTCCCCCTCTGCCGGCGGCAAAAAAATTTGATTTTCCAGGTATAATTTGAAAAAGAGCGCTCCATACTCTCCCCAGACAAATCGGAAGGGGCGTTTTCAGTGAAGCGTTTTGCAAAAGTCCACAAGTGGGAGTGGGCCCTGGCTCTGGCCTCGGTCCTCTGCATCTTCTACGCGGCGGTGTCCGCAGAGGGGGAGTCGGTGGAGGCCATCCGCGAGAACACCGTGCGGCTGCACATCGTGGCCAACTCCGACTCGCCGGAGGACCAGGCGCTCAAGCTGCAGGTGCGCGACGCGGTGCTGGCCCGCTCCGACGAGCTCTTTGGCGATCTCGAGGACAAGGAAGAGGCCCTGGACGCCATCCGGGAGAAGCTGCCCGCCATCGAGGAGGCCGCCGAGACGGCCCTGCGGGAAAACGGCTGTCAGGAGCCGGTGCGCGCCGGGGTGACAAACCTCTACTTTGACATCAAGCGCTACGGCGACCGGGCGATCCTCCCCGCAGGGGAGTATGACGCCCTGCAGCTGGTCATCGGCGAGGGGCAGGGCCACAACTGGTGGTGCGTCATGTTCCCGCCCCTCTGCGTCCCCACCGCCAGCGAGCAGACCCCCGACTCGGTCTACGGCGAGGCGGCGGGGGAGATCGACCCCGCCCAGGGGGTGGAGGTCAAGTTCAAGGTGGTGGAGTGGTTTGAGGGGGTGCAGCGCTTCTTCTCCGGCGAGAAGAGCGCCGAGCACTACACCCACTAGAGCGGGTCCCGGGGGGGCGGCCAAAGCGGAAAGATCTTCCGCCGCGGCCGCCCGCCTTTTTGCGCCCTGCGCGGGTTGCCCGGCGGGCCAAAACGTGTTATCCTGAAAGGCAAACGACACTCCCTCCCACCGCCCCTTTTGGGCGGCGGGAGGGCCGGGCCGAAAGGGGGGGAGAGAGATGCTGCAACTGGTGCTGGGCCGGGCCAAGACCGGCAAGAGCACCCTGCTGGAGAGCCGGGTCGCCCAGCGGGCCGCCCAGGGGCGGGAGGTGCTGTTCCTGGTGCCGGAACAGGCCTCCTACCAGACCGAGAGCCGCCTCTTTTCCGCCCTGCCCCACGGCGATTTCAGCCGGGTGCAGGTCCTCTCCATCACCCGGCTGTGCGAGACCATCTTCGCCCAAAACGGCGGCCTCTCCGTCCCCGATCTGACCGGGGTGGGGGCGGCCTCCCTCATGGCCTCGGCCTTTTACGAGACCAAAGACCAGCTGCGCCTCTACGGCGGCCAGCCGGTGACCGAGGGCTTTCTCTCGGCCCTCATCGCCGCCCGGGAGGAGTTTCAGAACATGGGCCTCTCGCCCCAGGCCATCGACGAGGCCGCCCAGGCCCTGGGGAGCCCCGCCCTGCAGGACAAGCTGGGCGATTTCTCCGCCGTCTTCGCCGCCTTTGACGCCCTTTTGGACCGCAGCTTCACCGATGAGCCGGGGAAGATCTACCGCGCCATCGACCGGCGGGGGGATTTCTTTTTGGGCAAGTCGGTCTTTGTCGACGCCTTCACCGGCTTCACCAAGCCCCAGCACGACCTGCTCGACTGCATCCTGCGGGAGGCGGAGGAGGTGACGGTGGCCCTCTGCTGCGACGATCCCTGGCAGGGGGACGGGCGGGAGCTCTCCCCCTTTTACGAGGCCCGCAAGACCGCCCGCCGCCTGGCCCGCAACTGCCGGGAGATGGGGGTGGCGGTGGCCGAGCCCGAGCGGCTGGACACCCCCCGCTTTGCCTCCGCCGACCTCTGCCAGATAGAGGCGGCCTTTGCCGGGCGCCGCCCCGCGCCGCTGGAGGAGGGGAAGGTGCGGGTCTTTGCCGCCCCCGACCGGTTTGCCGAGTGCGACTGGGCCGCGGCCGAGATCGACCGGCTCTGCCGCCAGGGCTACCGCTACCGGGAGATCGCCGTCCTCTGCCGCCGGGCCGACGACTGCGCCGTGGCCATCCGCCAGGCGTTCGACCGGCGGGAGATCCCCTATTTTATCGACGAGAACCAGCCGGTCTACGCCAAGCCCACCGTCAGCCTGGTGCTGGCCATTTTGCGGGCCCTCACCCGGGGGCTGGACGCGGACGGCCTCCTCCTCATCGCCCGGCAGGGGCTGGCCGATGCCGACGAGGAGACCCTCTGCGACCTGGAAAACTACCTCTACACCTGGAACCTCTCGGGCGCGGCCCTCAAGCGGCCCTTTGAAAAAAATCCCGACGGCTTCGGCGGCCCCCTCACCCCCGAAGGGGCCGAGACCCTGCGCCGGGTCGAGGCGCTGCGCCAGGCCGTCTGCGACCCCCTGTTTGCCTTTGAAAAGAGCTGCCGCCGCAGCACCGGCGGGAAAATCGTCAAGGGGCTCTTTTCGCTGTTGGAGCGATACGGCGCGGCCCGGCTGGGGGAGCGGCAGGTGGCCCGGCTGGACGAGCTGGGGGAGAGTGCTTTGGCCGACGACTTTGTGGCCCAGTGGGACGCCCTGGTGGCGGTGCTGGACGAGCTCTATCTCACCCTGGGGGACCAGCCGCTGGACATCGACCGGTTTGCCGAGATCTTTCGCCTCTCCCTCAAGGCGGGGGATTTTGGCGCCATCCCCCGCAGCCTCGACCAGGTCATCGTGGGCTCGGCGGACAAGACCCGGCTGGAGGGCTGTCGGGTCTGCTTTGTGCTGGGGGCGACCTTTGGGGCCTTCCCTTTGCAGGAGGACCCGCCGGGGCTGCTGACCCAAAAGGAGAAAAACGCCCTGGCCGAGTGGGGCCTTGCCTACGCCGTGGACACCGGCGAGGCGGTGAGCCGGGAGCTGGGCTACTGCTACAATGCGGTCTGCGCCCCCAGCGAGCGGCTCTACATCGGCTACCACACCGCCTCGCTGAAGGGGGAGCAGTTTGAGCCCAGTGAGCTGGTGGAGACCGCCCTGAAGATCCCCGGCCTCAAGGTGGAGGCCGGAGAGCTTCCGGGGGAGGAGGCCGTCTCCAACCGGGAGACCGCCTTTGCCGCCCTCTGCGCCGGGGAGGACCCGGCCCTGGCGGCCGCCCTGACCCAGGCCCTGGGCGAGCCGGAGCGCCGCCGGTTGGAGCGGGTGCGCCGCAGCGGCGAGGGGTACCGCTTCACCCTCGGGAGGGAGGCCAGCTACCTCCTCTTCGGGTCCAAGCTGAACCTCTCCCCCACCGGGCTGGAACAGTTTGAAAACTGCCCCTTCTCCTTCTACCTCAAGCGGGGGCTGGGGCTCGCCCCGCCCCCCAAGGGGGAGGTCTCCCCCCTGGAGACGGGCAGCTTTATCCACTACCTGCTGGAACAGGCCCTCAAGACCTACGGGCGGGCGTTCCCCGCCGTCCCCAGAGAGGAGCTGGACGGCTTTGTTGACACCGCCGCCGCCCGCTACGGGAAGGAGCAGTTGGGGGAGGAAAACCTCACCAAGCGCCAGCAGTACCTGCTGCAAAAGGTGCGGGAAAACACCAAGCTGCTGCTGACCCACCTGCAGAGGGAGCTGGCCCAGAGCCGGTTTTTCCCCGCCGCCTTCGAGCTGCCGGTGGGGGAGGGGAAGGACGCTCCGCCCCTGCGGGTGCAGGCCGCTGACGGCACCGAGGTGGCGGTGCAGGGGTATGTGGACCGGGTGGACACCTGCGAGATCGACGGCCAGCCCTACCTGCGGGTGGTGGACTACAAGTCGGGGGGAAAGGCCTTCTCCCTGAGCGATGTGTACAGCGGGTTGAACATGCAGATGCTCATCTACCTCTTCTCCCTCTGCCAGGGGGAGGGGCCCTTTGCCGGCAGCCTGCCCGCCGGGGTCCTCTACATGCCCGCCGCCGTCACCTATTCCGACGTGGAGGGGGAGCCGGATGAGGGCTCCGCCGCCCTCTTTTCAAAGGGGCTGACCCAGAGCGGACTGGTGCTGCGGGACCTGGAGGTCGTCCGCGCCATGGAGCCGGGGGTGGCGGGGGACTTCATCCCCGTCAAGCAGAACAAGGACGGCACCTTCAGCAAGTACAGCCGCCTGGCGACGCTGGAGCAGATGGGCCAGATCGAGGGGCACATCCGCCGCACCATGGCCGGGCTGGTGGACGCGCTGCGCCAGGGGGAGATCGGCGCCGTGCCCCTGCAAAAGGACCAATTCCTCCCCTGCACCTACTGCGACTACCGCCGGGTCTGCCTCATCGAGGAGAAGGACGAGCGGCGGGAGTGCCCCAAACTGAAGGGGGACGCCGAATTTTACCAGAGGACAAAGGGGGAGTGACAGATGGCTGAAAAGCCCCGCTTTACCAGGTGGCAGCAGGCTGCGGTGGACGACCGGGGCGGCACCCTGCTCGTCAGCGCCGCCGCCGGCTCGGGCAAGACCTCGGTCCTCACCAACCGGGTGGTCTCCCTCCTGGCCGACGAGACGGCCCCCGTCAGCCCGGAGGAGTTGCTCATCGTCACCTTCACCAACGCCGCCGCCGCCGAGATGAAGCAGCGCATCTACACCGGCCTGGCCGCCGAGATCGCCGCCCGGCCGGGCAGCGCCTTTCTGCGCCGCCAGCAGGCCCTGGTCTCCCGCGCCGACATCTGCACCATCGACTCCTTTTGCATCAAGCTGGTGCGGGAGCACTTCTCGGCCCTGGGCATCCGCCGGGACTTCTCCATTGTGGAGGGGGCCCAGGCGGGGCTGCTCAAGCAGCGGGCCCTGGGCGAGACCCTGCAGGAGCTCTACGAGGAGGCGGAGCCCGCCTTTTTGCAGATGGCCGAACTGGTCAACGCCGAGCGCAGCGACCGGCGGCTGGAGGACATCCTCTTAAAGCTGCACGACTTTCTCCAGTCCCTGCCCTACCCCCAAAACTGGATCGACAGCGCCCTGGCCCTCTACGACGGGGACCAGCCGGCGGGGGAGAGCGTCTGGGGCAGGGCCCTCCTCGCGGGCGCGGCGGAGATGCTCTCCTTCTCCCTCGCCCAACTGGAGAAGATGGGCGACCTCGCCGCCGGGGACGGAAAGCTGTCCGCGGCCCTGGCCCCAGTGCTCGAGAGCGACCGGGCCCTGGTGCAAGGCGCCCTGGACGCGGCCCTGGCCGGGGACCTGGGCGACCTGGAGGAGCGGCTGCGGGCGGGCGGCTTTGCCCGTTTCCCCACGGTGCGGGGCTATGCCGACGACCCGCTCAAGGTGCGCGTCAAAGAGCTGCGCGACGAGGTGCGGGCCGACTGGGCCGAGTGGCGGGACAAGCGCCTCTGCCGCACCCCCGCCCAGCACCGGGAGGACGTGGCCGCCCTGCGCCCCCTGGTGGCCGCCCTCTACGGGGCGGTGAGCCGCTTTGGCCGCAAGTTGGAGGAGCGCAAGCGGGCCGAAAACCAGTTTGAGTTCTCCGACTTGGAGCAGTACGCCCTGCGGCTGTGCACCACCACCGACGGGGTGCAGATCCTCCCCAGCGAGCTGGCGGGGGAACTGTCGAGCACCATCTCCTTTATCATGGTGGACGAGTACCAGGACACCAACGGGGTGCAGGACGCCCTCTTCCAGTCCCTGTCCAAAAATGGGGAGAACCTCTTTTTGGTGGGGGACGTCAAGCAGAGCATCTACCGCTTCCGCCAGGCCAAACCGGAGATCTTCATCGCCAAGAAGGAGCAGTTTCACCCCTATGACGGCAGCGTCTACCCGGCCCTCATCACCCTGGGCCAAAACTTCCGCAGCGCCAAGGGGGTCACCGACTTTGTCAACTTCCTCTTCTCCCGGGTCATGAGCCGGGAGGTGGGGGAGATCCCCTACGGCGAGGGAGAGGAGCTGGTCTACTCCGGCGGGTACGACGGCGCGGCGGTGGACGATGCGCCCGAAATCTACCTGGTGGACGGCAGCCCCGAACAGCCGGGGGAGGGGGAGGAGCCGCCCCCGCCCGACCGCCGCACCCTGGACGAGCGGGAGGCCGACTTTGTCGCCCAGAAGATCCGCTCCATGGTGGAGGGCGGGTTCCTGGTCAAGGACGGCCCGGTCACCCGCCCCGCCCGCTACGGCGACTTTGCCGTGCTGCTGCGCTCGGCCAACACCCTGGCCCCCCTCTATCTCGAGCGGTTGGAGCTGGCGGGGGTCCCGGCCGGCGGCAGCGGCAGCCAGGGCTTTCTCGGCCGCAAGGAGATCGGGATGCTCACCGACTTGCTCAAGTGCATCGACAACCCCAAAGACGACGTGGCCCTGGCCGGGGCCATGCTCTCCCCCCTCTACGGCTTCACCCCCGACGAGCTGGCCGAAATCCGCGCCGGCGCGCCCAAGGGGGCGGGGAAGAGCCTTTACGCCCGGCTGCTGGGGGCGGCGCGCACCCCCAAGCTGGACGGGTTTTTAAAGGACCTGCGCTACTTCCGCGAGCTGGCGGCCGTCCTCCCCGCGCGGGAGCTGCTGGGGCGCATCTACCTGGCCACCGACGTGGAGAACCTGGTCAGCGGGCTGGCAAACCCCGCCCCCCGGCGGGAAAACCTCCGCCTCTTTCTCACCTATGCCCAGGAGTTTTCCCAGTCCGGCTCGGCGCGGGAGTTCCTGCGCTATCTGGAGCGGGTGGCTGAGGGGGGGGACGACCTGCCCGGCGCTCAGTCCGGCGGCGGGGGCAACGGGGTGCAGGTGATGAGCATCCACCGCTCCAAGGGGCTGGAGTTCCCCGTCTGCTTTGTCTCCCGGCTGGGGGGCGGCTACAACCTGAAAGACGCCCGGGCCCGGGCCCAGGTCTCCCCGGCCATGGGCTTTACCTGCTACCGGCGGCGGGAACACTTTCTGCAGCACTCCACCCTGATGCACGAGGCCGCCAAGTGGGAGGCGGTGCAGCAGTTGTTGAGCGAGGAGATGCGGGTGCTCTACGTGGCCCTGACGAGGGCCAAGCAGAAGCTGATCCTCACCGCCGCCCAGAAGGACCCCCAGAGCTATGCCCGCGCCTGCTGGGCCCGGGGCACCAGCCCCTACGCCGTCCGCCGCAGCGGCTGCTTCGCTGACTTTGTGCTGGCGGCCCTGGCCCAGCACCCGGGGGCAGATGGCCTCTTTCGGGGGGCGGGGGTCCTCCTCCCGGCGGGGGAAGCGCCCTTCCCCCTGGTGACGGCGGTGGTCCGCCCCGCCCTGCCCGCCCCGCGGGAGACCGCGCGGGAAGAGGTGCCGGCCGACCCCGCCCAGGTGGCCCGGCTGCGGGAGAAGCTCGCCTACCAGTACCCCTACCGGGCCCTGACCGCCCTGCCGGCCAAGGCCTCGGTCTCCCAGCTGGCCAAGGGGCGCAAGAGCTGGCTCAACACCCGCCCGGTCTTTACCTACCAGGGGGGGCTCACCCCCACCGAGCGGGGCAACGCCCACCACAAGTTCATGCAGTACTGCGACTACCGGGCCGCCGCGGTCGACCCCGAGGGGGAGATCGCCCGCCTGAGAGGGGAGCAGTACCTCACCGGCCCTGAGGCCGACTGCATCGACCCCGCCGTCCTGCGCAGCTTTTTTGCGGGGCCGGTGGGCCTGCGCATCGCCCGGGCCGACCGCCTCTACCGGGAGCTGCGGTTTTTCACCCGGATGGACGCGGGGGAGCTGGACGGCGAGGCCGCCGGCTTTGGGGAGACGGTGCTGGTGCAGGGGGTGGCCGACTGCGTCCTCGAAGAGGGGGGCGAGCTGACCATCATCGACTACAAGACCGACCGGGTGAAGGACCTGGCGGCCCTGGGCGAGCGCTACGCCGTGCAGCTGCAAGTCTACACCAAGGGCATCGGCGACCTGCTGGAAAAGCCGGTGCGCCACAAGATCCTCTACTCCTTCTACCTGCAAAAGGCGCTGGAACTGGAGTAGGGGAAAATCCGCCGCCCGCCGCAAAAAAACAGTTGACAGGGCGAGGTGGGGCTGCTATACTAGTTTAGACAACAAAGTAGAACAACATCTGCCGTTCTCACCCACCGGCCTTCTGTGGCGGTGCGGTCAATCAGAAAAGGGGCGTCTCCCCACAGGGGCGACGCGCGTTTGGGCGATTGGTCAAGTGCGGCAACGGTGTTGTCGCACTTTTGTAATTTCAGGGCTTATGGAGGTGTATGGGCAATTAAGAAAGACATGCTCATCAATGAGAGTATTCGAGAAAAAGAGGTTCGGGCGATCGATTCCGACGGCAGCCAGCTGGGCGTTCTCCCCACCCGTCAGGTGTTGGAGATGGCGTACAGCCGCGATCTGGACTTGGTCATGATCTCCCCGACGGCACAGCCGCCGGTCTGCAAGATCATGGACTACGGCAAGTACCGCTTTGAACAGTCCAAGCGGGACAAAGAGGCCAAAAAGAAGCAGAAAATCGTCGAAATCAAAGAAGTTCGCATGTCTTTGAACATCGATACCCACGATCTGGAGACCAAGATCGGCCAGGCGAACAAGTTTTTGGGCCAGGGCAACAAGGTCAAAGTGTCCATCCGTTTCCGGGGGCGCGAGATGGCCCACAAAAACCTGGGCGTCGAACTGATGAACCGCTTTATTGAGCTCATCGGCGACGAGGCCGTGGTCGACAAACCGTCCAAGATGGAAGGGCGCAGCATGGTCGCCTTTCTGTCCCCCAAGCCCGTGAAGTAACATTTTAAGGAGGAGCATATAAGATGCCGAAGCTGAAGACGCACACCGGTGCCAAAAAACGCTTTAAGCTGACCAAAAACGGAAAGGTGAAGCGGGGTCACGCCTACAAGTCCCACATCCTGACCAAGAAGGACACCAAGAGAAAACGCGGCCTGCGCAAAGCGGCTTACGCCGACAAGACCAACGTAGAGGCCATCAAGAAACTGCTGCCCTACGCCTAAATAGAGGCCGGAATTTTTGAAGGAAACCTAGGAGGTATAAGGATATGGCTCGTATTAAGAGAGCGACCATGACGCACAAGAGAAGAAAAAAGGTTCTGAAGCTGGCCAAGGGCTACTACGGCGCCAAGAGCAAGCTGTTTAAAACCGCCAAACAGGCCGTGATGAAGTCCGGCCAGTACGCCTACATCGGCCGCAAGCAGAAAAAGCGCGACTTCCGCAGACTGTGGATCACCCGCATCTCCGCCGGCTGCAAGGCGAACGGCATGAACTACTCCACCTTTATCAACGGCCTGAAAAAGGCCGGCATCTCCCTCAACCGCAAAATGCTGTCGGAAATCGCCATCCATGACGCCGCCGCCTTCACCGCCCTGTGCGAAAAGGCCAAGGCCGCTCTGTAAAGGGGCGTAATATGCGCATCTGCCGCCCGGTCAAGCCATTTGACCGGGCGGTTTTCGTACCGCCGCGGGCGGCAAAAGGAGGAAACTGCTGTGTCAGAACACATCACCAGCCGGGACAATCCCCGCGTCAAGGCGATCTGCCGCCTGCGCTCGTCGGCCAAGGCCCGGCGGGAGGCGGGCCTCTTTCTCTGCGAGGGGGCCCGCCTCTGCGCCGAGGCCGCCGCCTCCGGCGCGGTGGAGAGCGCCTTTTTCACCGAAGAGGCCCGCACCCGCTGGCCCGACGTGGTCGCCGCCCTCGAGGGGTCGGCCCGGTCGGCCTTCTGCGTCAGCGACGGGGTGATGGCCAAAATCAGCGGGGTCGAGAGCCCGCAGGGGGTGCTCGCCGCCTGCCGGGCGGGGCTGGTCCGCCGCCGGCTGGGCCCCATCGACCCCGGCGGCCACTACCTCCTCTTGGACGGGGTGGCCGACCCGGGCAACCTGGGCACCATCGTCCGCAGCGGCTGCGCCTTCTCGGTCACCGGCATCATCGCCGGGGAGGGCGGGGCCGACTTTCTGGGCGACAAGGTGGTGCGGGGGGCCATGGGCGCCATCTTCAAGGTGCCGCTGACGGTGGTCCCCGACCTGGCCGAGGCGGTGGGGGAACTGCAGGCCGCCGGGCTCCCCGTCTACGGCTCCGCCCTCCACCGGGAGAGCGTGCCGGTGGGGCAGATCGACTGGAAGTCCCCCTGCGCCCTGGTGGTGGGCAACGAGGGGGCGGGCATCTCCCCCCAGGTGGCCCAGCGGTGCGACAAACTGGTGGAGATCCCCATGGCGCCCGGCTGCGAATCCCTCAACGCCGGGGTGGCCGCCTCCCTCTTCCTGTGGGAGATGGCCCGTTGAATCCGGCCCTCTGGCTCTACCGGGGGCTGGGCCCGGCCAACCCCCGGCTAAAGGCGGCGCTGGCGCACTTTGGCTCCCCCGAAGCCGTCTGGCAGCGGGGGCGGGAAGACGGCTTTTTCACCGCGCGGGAGCGGGCGCGCCTCTTCTCCCGCGACCCGGCGGACGAGCCGCCCTTTTCCCGCCGGGCCCTCTGCTGGGGCGGGGAGGACTACCCCGCCCGGCTGTCGGCGCTGCCCGACCCGCCGGGCTTTCTCCTCTGCGAGGGGGACCCGGCGGCCCTTGCGGGCCCGGCGGTGACGGTGGCCGGGTCCCGCACCCCCGACGCCTACGGCGCCGACTGCGCCCGCGCCTTTGGCAGGGCCCTGGCCCAGGGGGGCGCGGCGGTGGTGGCCGGGGTGGCCTACGGGGTGGACCAGGCCGCGCTGGAGGGGGCCCTCTCCGCCGGGGGAAGGGCGGTGGCCGTCCTCCCGGCGGGGTTTGGCTACCTGACCCCCGCCGGCTGCCGGGACCTCTGCGAACGGATCGCCCGCGCCGGGGGCGCGGTGGTGAGCGAACACCCCGACGACTGCCCGGTCACCCGCCAGGCCTACCACCAGAGGGCCCGGCTCCTAGCGGCGCTGGGGGACCGGCTCTTTGTCCCCCAGTGCGCCCAGAAGAGCGGCGCCCACCTGGCGGCCGCTGCTGCCCGGGCCCTGCAAAAACCGGTCTACGCCCTGCCGGGGGATGTTCGCACCCCCTTTGCCGCCGGTTTTTGGCGGCTGCTGCAGGAAGGGGGGCAGGTCTGCGTATATCCCCACCAGTTGCTGGACCATCCTCAAGAAGAGCCGGCCGCCCCGCCGCCCCCGCCGAGAGAGGTGCCGGCCGGCCCGGCCGGGGCGATCCTCGCCCTGCTGCACTCGGGCCCCGCCCCCCTCGAGGGGATCTTGGCCGGGGTGCAGGCCCCGCCCCCGGCGGTGCTGGCGGCGCTTTCAAAGCTGGAATTGGCCGGGCAGATCGCCCGGGGGGTGGACGGGCGCTACCGGAGGGTGCTATAATGAAGTATTCGCGGCGAGGGCCGTGCAAAACCCACTCGAAAAACGAGGAGTGAATGGATTGTCGAAACTGGTTATAGTGGAATCGCCTGCCAAGGCAAAGACCATTAAAAAATATCTGGGCCGGGGCTACAGCGTCGTGGCCTCCATGGGCCATGTGCGCGACCTGCCCAAAACCAAAATGGGGGTGGACTTCGAGCACGACTTTGCCCCCCAATACATCAACATCAAGGGCAAGGGCAAGCTGATCAACGAGCTGAAGGCCGCCGCCAAAAAGAGCGACAAGGTCTACCTGGCCAGCGACCCCGACCGGGAGGGGGAGGCCATCTCCTGGCACCTGGCGCAGATTTTGGGCCTGGATGTGAGCGAGCCCAACCGGGTCTCCTTCAACGAGATCACCAAGACCGGCATCCAAAACGGGATGAAGGCCCCCCGCACCATCGACATGGACCTCTTCAACGCCCAGCAGGCCCGGCGCATCCTCGACCGCATCGTCGGCTACAAGCTGAGCCCCTTTCTCTGGCGCAAGGTCCGCAAGGGCCTCTCCGCCGGCCGCGTCCAGTCGGTGGCGGTGCGGCTGATCGTCGACCGGGAAAAGGAGATCCGCGCCTTTGTCCCCACCGAGTACTGGAGCGTGGAGGCCCGCCACCGGGTCGAGGGCTCCCAGGCCGCCTTTTCCTCCAAATTGGTGGGCAAGGGCGGCAAGAAGATCGAGATCCCCGACGAGGCGGCCGCCCAGGCCATCTACCAGGACATTGTCGGCAGGGAATTCGTCATCGACTCCATCAAGAAGGGCAGCCGCAAGCGCAATCCCTCGCCCCCCTTCACCACCTCCACCATGCAGCAGGAGGCCTCGCGCAAACTGGGCTTTCAGTCCCGGCGCACCATGCAGGCCGCCCAGCAGCTCTACGAGGGCATTGAGATCGAGGGGATGGGGGCCGTCGGCCTCATCACCTATATGAGGACCGACTCCCTGCGCATCTCCAAAGACGCCCAGGACGAGGCCACCGCCTTCATTGAAAAGCAGTACGGGAAGGACTACCTCCCCGAAAAGCCCCGGGCCTACTCGGCCCGCAAGGGGGCCAACACCCAGGACGCCCACGAGGCCATCCGCCCCACCATGCCCTCCCTGACCCCCATGCAGATCAAGGACTCCCTGAGCCCCGACCAGTACCGGCTCTACAGCCTCATCTGGAAGCGGTTCATCGCCAGCCAGATGGCCTCCTCCCTGCTGGACACGGTGACGGTCAACCTGCTGGTGGAGGGGTACAACTTCCGCGCCTCCGGCTTCACCGTCCGCTTCGACGGCTTCACCAAGGTCTACATCGAGGGGAAGGACACCGCCGAGGACGACGAGAAGTCCCTCCCCCCCATCCGCAAGGACTCGAAGATCCTCACCGACAAGATCGATTTGGGCCAGCACTTCACCGAGCCGCCCCCCCGCTACACCGAGGCCACCCTCATCAAGGCGATGGAGGAGAACGGCATCGGCCGCCCCAGCACCTACGCCCCCACCATCACCACCATTTTGGGCCGGGGCTATGTGGAGCGCCAGCAGAAGATGCTGGTCCCCACCAGCCTGGGGGAGGTGACCACCCAGCTGCTGGAAGAGCACTTTCAAAACATCGTCGACGTGAAGTTCACCGCGGGGATGGAGAGCAGCCTCGACGAGATCGAGGAGGGGAAGGCCGACTGGGTCAAGGTCCTGCACGCCTTTTACGGCGAGTTTGAGGAGACGCTGGACAAGGCGGAGAAGGCCATGGAGGGCACCCGCCTCAAGGTGCCCGACGAGGAGACCGACATCGTCTGCGAGCTCTGCGGGCGCAAGATGGTCATCAAGACCGGCCGCTACGGCAAGTTTTTGGCCTGCCCCGGCTTCCCCGAGTGCAAAAACACCAAGGCCATCACCGTGGAGACCGGCGGGCTCTGCCCCCTCTGCGGCGGCAAGATGTTGGAGAAGAAGTCCAAGCGGGGGCGGAAGTTCTACGGCTGCGAGCACAACCCCAGCTGCTCCTTTATGACCTGGGACCTGCCCATCCCCGAGACCTGCCCCAAGTGCGGCGCCACCCTCTTTAAAAAGACCGGGCGGGACGCCAAGATCTACTGCGCCAAAGAGGGCTGTGGCTACGAGCGGGAGGACCGGGCAGAATGATCCGGGTCATCGGCGCCGGTCTGGCCGGCTGTGAGGCGGCCCTGCAGATCGCAGACGGGGGGGAGCGGGTGCTCCTCTGCGAGATGAAGCCGCAAAAATACACCCCCGCCCACCAGTACCCCGGCTTTGCCGAGCTCATCTGCTCCAACTCCCTGAAGGCCGAGCGGGTGGAGAGCGCCGCCGGGCTGCTCAAGGCCGAGATGCGGCTGCTGGGCTCGGTGGTCTGCCGGGCCGCCGACGAGACCCGGGTCCCCGCCGGGGGCGCCCTGGCGGTGGACCGGGTGCGGTTTTCCGACACTATCACCCAGGCGGTGCGCCGCCACCCCAACATCGAGGTCGTGGAGGGGGAGGTCACTGCCATCGACCCGGACGAGTGGACCGTGGTCGCCTCGGGCCCCCTCACCTCCGACGCCCTCTCGGCGGCCATCGCCGATTTGATTGGGGAGGACTATCTCAGCTTTTACGACGCGGCGGCCCCCATCGTCACCGCCCAGTCCCTTGACCGGGACCGGGTCTTTGCCGCCGCCCGCTACGGCAGGGGGGATGCCGACTACCTCAACTGCCCCATGAACAAGGAGGAGTACGACGCCTTCATCGACGCCCTGGTGTCCGCCGAGCGGGCCCCCCTGCACGACTTTGAACAGGTGGGGGTCTACGAGGGCTGTATGCCGGTGGAGGTGATGGCCGCCCGCGGCCACGACACCCTGCGCTTTGGGCCGCTGCGGCCGGTGGGGCTGCGGGACCCGGCCACCGGCCACCGCCCCTGGGCGGTGGTGCAGCTGCGAAAAGAGGACGTGCAGGGCAGCCTCTACAACCTGGTGGGCTTTCAGACCAACCTCAAGTTCCCCGAGCAAAAGCGGGTGTTCTCGCTGATCCCCGGGCTGGAAAAGGCCGAGTTCATGCGCTACGGGGTGATGCACCGCAACACCTTCCTCAACTCCCCCAAACTGCTGTGCCCCACCCTCTGCCTGCGGCGCCACCCCAAGGTCTTTTTTGCCGGGCAGATCACCGGCACCGAGGGCTATATCGAGAGCGCGGCCGGCGGCATCCTGGCGGGGAAAAACGCCCTTCGCGCCGCCCGGGGCCGGCCCCTGCTGGAACTGCCCCGCGACACCATGCTGGGGGCGCTGACCCACTATGTCAGCGACGGGGGGAACGCAGACTTTCAGCCCATGGGGGCCAACATGGGGGTGCTGCCCCCGCTGGAAAATCGCGTCCGCGGCAAGCAGGAGCGCTACGGCGCCCTGGCGGCCCGCGCCCTTTGCAGCTTGCGCGGCTATCTGCGGGCGGCGGGCGAGGCCGAGGCCGAGGCCGCACAGAGCTAGAGACGGGAGGAATGGACCATGCGAATCATCTTTGACGCCATGGGCGGCGACAACGCCCCCGACGAGACCCTCAAGGGGGCCCGGCTGGCCCGGGACGAATACGGGGTGGAGATCACCCTGGTGGGGGACAAGCCCCTGCTCACCGAGCGGGCGGCCGCCCTGTCGGTCGACCTGGCGGGGCTGGACATCCGCCACGCCCCCACCCAGATCTCCATGGAGGACGAGCCCACCGCCGTCTTGAAGGAGAAGGGCGACTGCTCCATGGCCGAGGGGCTGCGGATGCTCAAATCCGGCGAGGGGGACGCCTTTGTCTCCGCCGGGAACACCGGCGCCCTGGTGGTGGGGGCGACCATGATCGCCGGGCGGCTCAAAGGGATCAAGCGGGCGGCCCTCACCACCGTCATCCCCTCGGCCACCGGCGCCTACCTGTTGGCCGACGTGGGGGCCAACGCCGAGTGCCGCCCCGAGATGCTGGTGCAGTTCGGGGTGATGGGGTCGGCCTACATGGAGAAGATCATGGGGATCGCCGCCCCCAAGGTGGGGATCGCCAACATCGGCACCGAGCCCCACAAGGGCACCCCCTTGCAGCAGGAGACCTACCGGCTGATGCAGGACGCGCCCCTGCACTTCATCGGCAACGCCGAGGCGCGGGACATCCCCTTCGGGGTGGCCGACGTGGTGGTCTGCGACGGCTTTACCGGCAACATCATCCTCAAACTCACCGAGGGGCTGGCCAAGATGATGGCCGGCGAGGTGAAAAAGGTGATGTTCAAAAGCCCCCTCACCAAGCTGGGCGCCCTGACCATGGCCGGGGGGATGAAGGGCTTTAAGGACAAGATGGACTACTCGAAGTACGGCGGGGCCCCCCTGTTGGGGCTAAAAGCGCCGGTGATCAAGGCCCACGGCAGTTCGGGGGCTGAGGCGTTTCAGAACGCCATCCGCCAGGCCAAGACCATGGTGGAAAACGGGGTGATCTCCACCATCGAGACCGCCCTGGGCGAGATGCGGCAGAAGGCCGCCGAAGGGGGCGAACGGTAATGGAAAAACTGGAGCGGACCCTGCACTACAGCTTTCTCGACAAGCAGCTCATCGAGACGGCCCTCACCCACTCCTCCTTTGCCAACGAGCGGGGGCCCGGCGTGCAGTACAACGAGCGGCTGGAGTTTTTGGGGGACGCGGTCCTCTCCATCGTGGTGAGCGACTACATCTTCAAAAACCTCACCGACATGCCCGAGGGGGAGCTGACCCGGGTGCGAGCCACCCTGGTCTGCGAGAAGTCCCTCTGCGACCTGGCGCGGGCCATCCACCTGGGGGACTACCTGCGCCTGGGCCGGGGGGAGGACCTCTCTGGCGGCCGGGACCGGCCCTCCATCCTGGCCGACGCCTTTGAGGCGGTGATCGCCGCCATCTACCTGGACGGGGGGATGGAGGCGGCCTCCGCCTTCATCCTGCGCAACATGTCCTCCCTCCTCTCCAACCGCACCTACACCCCCTTTGTGGACTACAAGACCCGCCTGCAGGAGATCGTCCAGCAAAACCCCGAGGACCAGCTGGAATACCGCCTGGCGGGGGAGGAGGGGCCCGACCACGCCAAGATTTTCACCGTGCAGGTGATTTTGGACAACAACGTCTTCTCCACCGGCCGGGGCCGCAGCAAGAAGGCGGCCGAGCAGGACGCCGCCAAAGAGGCCCTGCGGCTGATGGGGGAAGAGTGAAACACGGCAACATCGGCATCTTCATCCCCCACCTGGGCTGCCCCCAGCGGTGCAGTTTCTGCAACCAAAACCGCATCTCCGGGGCCGCCCACGCCCCCTCCCCGGAGGAGGTGGCCCAGCTGCTCGAAGGGGCGGTGCGCACCCCCGGCTTTGACGGGGCGCACTGCGAGATCGCCTTTTTCGGGGGCAGTTTCACCGCCGTCGACCCGGCCTACCGGGAGGCGCTGCTGGACGTGGCCGAGCCCTTTGTCCGCCGGGGCCAGGTGGCGGGCATCCGCCTCTCCACCCGGCCCGACTGCCTGGACGGGCCGATGGCCCGCCACCTGGCCGCCCGCGGGGTCACCGCGGTGGAGCTGGGGGCCCAGTGCATGGACGACGGGGTGCTGGCGAAAAACCGGCGGGGCCACACGGCGGAGGATGTCCGCGCCGCCTGCCGGGCCGTCCGCGCCGCCGGGCTGGAACTGGGGCTGCAGATGATGACCGGCCTCCCCGGCGCCGATCGGGAGACCGACCGGCGCACCGCCGAGGCGTTTGTCGCCCTGGCCCCCGACACGGTGCGCATCTACCCCACCCTGGTGATGCGGGACACCGAACTCTGCGCGCTCTATGAAAAAGGCGCATACGCGCCCCTCTCGCTGGAAGAGGCGGTGGAACAGACCGCCGCGCTTCTGCGGCTTTTTGACAGCGCGCGCATCCGGGTCATCCGGGTGGGGCTGCACCCGGACGAGAGCCTGGCCAAGGGGTGGGTGGCGGGCCCCTTTCACCCGGCCTTTCGGGAACTCTGCGAGAGCAGGCGGTACGCCGCCCTGATGGGCGAAGCGCTGGCCGGCCTCCCCGCCGGGGAGTACCGGCTGGGGGTGGCCCCGGGCCACGCCTCCAAGGCGGTGGGGCACCGGGGGGAAAACCGCCGGGCCCTGGCCGAGCGGGGGCAGCGCATCAAGGTATACGAAGACGGGGCGGTGGCGCCCTACACCATCCGGAGGATGTGAGAGTTTGTTTTTAAAGGCACTGGAAATCTACGGGTTCAAGTCCTTCCCGGACAAGACCCGGTTGGAATTTGACCACGGCTTCACCGCCGTGGTGGGGCCCAACGGCAGCGGCAAGAGCAACCTGTCCGACGCCATGCGCTGGGTGCTGGGCGAGCAGTCCAGCAAGTCCCTGCGGGGGGCCAAGATGCAGGACGTCATCTTTGGCGGCACCCAGGCCCGCTCCCCCATGGGCTTTGCCCAGGTGGCCCTGGTCATCGACAACGCCGACGGGAAGCTGGCGGGCATTCAGGCCGAGGAGGTCACGGTGCTGCGCAAGCTCTACCGCTCGGGCGAGAGCGAGTACCGCATCAACGGCCAGGCCGTCCGCCTCAAGGACGTGCACGAGCTGTTCATGGACACCGGCCTGGGCAAGGACGGCTACTCCATCATCTCCCAGGGCAAAATTTCCGAAATCGTCAGCGCCAAGAGCGAACAGCGGCGGGAGATCTTTGAAGAGGCCGCCGGCATCGCCAAATACCGCTACAAGAAAAATGAGGCCGAGCGCAAGTTGGAGCGGGCCGAGGAAAACCTGCTGCGGCTGCGGGACATCCTGCAGGAGGTGGAGAGCCGCCTGGAGCCCCTGCGGGTGCAGAGCGAAAAGGCCAGCCAGTTTCTGCAGCTGGCCGGGGAGCGGCGGCAGCTGGAGGTCTCCCTCTGGGTCTACACCCTGGCCAAGTCGCGGCAGCTGCTGCGCCAGCAAGAGGACAAGCTCCTCCTGGCCCAGCGGGACTTTGAGACCATGCAGCAGAAGATCGACGGTATGGACCAGAAAAACGAGGAGCTCTACCAGCAGATGAACCGCTGCGCCTCGGAGATCGAGGAGGTCAACGCCGACATCGCCGAGCTGGGCGCCCAGATCAACCAGAACGAGGCCAGCGTGCTGGTGCTGCAAAACGAGCAGAAGCACGCCGGTGAAGAGGTGGAGCGCCACCGGCGGGAGATGGAGGATCTGGCCCGCCGGGGGGAGGACATCGACCAGAAGATTGCCGACAAGCAGGCCCTGATCGAGAAGAGCCGCGCCCTGGCCGCCCAGCGGGAGCGGGAGATCGCCGAGCGGGAGGAGACCCTCTCCGGGCTGGTGGTGCAAAATTCCTCCACCCAGGAGCGGGTGGAGGAGCTGACGTCCGCCCTCTCGGGCTACTCGGTGGAGCTCAGCGAGATCAAGGTGCGGCTGCACGCCGGGGCCGACAACCGGGCCCGCTCCCAGGCTGTTTTGCAGGACCTGGGGGAGAAGAGGGAGCTCTTGACCGGCGAGATGCAGAAGGCCGAGGCCGAAAGGAAAGAGGTCGCCCAGCAGCTCGACCAGGTGGTGGAACAGCTGACCTCCGCCCAGAACACCAAGGACGGCTACGCCCTCAAGTGGGAGAGCCGCCAGCAGCAGCACCGCCGGGCGAAAGAGGAGCTGGACCGCCTGCGGGCCGCCTGCACCGACGCCCAGAACAAGATGAAGGTCCTGCAGGACCTGAAGGACAACATGGAGGGCTTTGCCTACAGCGTCAAAAAGGTGACCCTCTCGGCCAAGGAGGGGAAGCTGCGGGGCATTTTGGGCCCGGTGGCCACCCTGCTCAAGGTCGAGCGCGCCTATGCCACCGCCATTGAGGTGGCCCTGGGGGCCGCCGCCCAGAACATCGTCTGCCAGGACGAGGGGGCGGCCAAGGCGGCCATCCAATTTTTGAAACAGCAGCGGGGGGGCAGGGCCACCTTCCTCCCCCTGACGGTCATCCGCGGCCGCTCGCTGAGCGAGCGGGGGCTGGACGACTGGGACGGCTACGTGGGGGTCGCCAGCGAGCTGGTGGACTGCGACGAGCGGCTGCGCCCCATCGCCGAAAACCTGTTGGGCCGTACCGCCGTGGTGGAGGATCTGGACACCGCTGTGGCCCTGGCCAAGGCCTTTGGCTACCGCTTCAAGGTGGTCACCCTCGACGGCCAGGTGGTCAACGCCGGGGGCAGTCTCACCGGCGGCTCCCTCTCCAAGACCACCGGCGTCTTCTCCCGCGAGAGCGAATTGACCGCCCTGCGGGAGGGGGCGGCCAAACAGCAGGCTCGCCTGGCCGAACTGACCGGGGAGGAGCGGGAACTGCGGGAGGAGCTGGCCCGGCTGCAGGCGGTGATGGAGGGCGCCCAGAGCGAGCTCATCACCGCCGGGCAGGACAAGATCCGCTGCGAGGGCGAGCTGGCCCGCATCGGCCAGTACCTCGAGCAGGCGGGCAGCCAGTTGGAGGGGCTGGAGCGGGACGCCCTTGCCCAGCGCACCTACCTGGAGAAGTTGGAGGGGGAGATGGACGCCCTGCTCACCGAGCAGGAGCAGACCACCGCTCTCTACCAGAAACTCGACGGCGAGCTGGCCGCCCTCTCCACCTCCGCCAAGGCCTTTACCGACGCCCGGCAGGCCATCCTCGACGAGATCGCCGAGCAGAAGATGGAGATCGCCGGTCTGCAGAAGGACACCCTGATTTGGGGGGAGGAGATCATCTCCCTGCAGCAGACCAAGCTGGGCAGCAGCCAGCAGAGAGAGGAGATCCTCGCCCAGATCGAGGCGGCCAAGGCCCGCAGCGAGAAGATCGACCGGGACATCGCCGAGCTGGCCGAGCAAAACAGCGACCTCATGGGGCGGATCGCCGAGCGCCGCGCCGCCATCCACCAGATCTCCCAGCGCCGCCAGTCCCTGGAACAGGAGGCGGTGCAAAACCGCCAGGAGCAAAAGTCCATCCAGTCCGACAAGGACGGGGTGGCCAGGGAGCTGGCCCGGCTGGAGGAGCGCAAGCAGACCATGCAGCAGGACTACGACAAGATCGTGGCCGACCTCTACGACCAGTACGAGCTGACCCGCAGCCAGGCCGAGCAGGAGGCCCGCCCCCTGGAGGACGAGGGGGAGGCCAAGCGCCGCCTGGCCTCCCTCAAGGGGAAGATGCGGGCCCTGGGCTCGGTCAACCTGGACGCCATCGAGGAGTACCGGGCTGAGAAGGAGCGCTTTTCCTTCATGAGCGCCCAGATCGCGGACGTGGAGGAGAGCAAGAACAGCCTGCACAAGCTGATCGCCGCCCTCACCAAGGAGATGATCGCCCGCTTTGAGGAGAACTTCTCCCAGATCAACCGCCACTTCAGCCGCATCTTCGTCGACCTCTTCGGCGGGGGAAAGGCGGCCCTCAGTCTCACCGACCCGGAAAACGTCCTCGAGTCGGGCATCGACATCCAGGTGGCCCCGCCGGGGAAGATCATCAACAACCTCCAATCCCTCTCCGGCGGCGAACAGGCCTTTGTGGCCATCGCCATCTACTTCGCCATCCTCACTGTCCACCCGTCGCCCTTCTGCATCCTCGACGAGATCGAGGCCGCCTTGGACGACGTGAACGTCAACAAGTACGCCGCCTACCTGCGCACCATGTCGGGGGAGACCCAGTTCATCTGCATCACCCACCGCCGCGGCACCATGGAGGAGGCGGATGTCCTCTACGGCGTCACCATGCAGGAGGAGGGGGTCTCCAAGCTGCTGAAGCTGGACGTCTCCGAGGTGGGGTCCGAATTTGTGAACTGACCGGCGGCTTTTTCCCCGGGAAATACATACCATAAAAGGGGTGGGCAGATGAACTTTTACCAGACCGTCTACGCCCTGGCCCGACAGATCCCCCGCGGCCGGGTGGCCACCTACGGCCAGCTGGCCCTTCTCGCCGGCAGCCCCCGGGCCTCGCGGGTGGTGGGCGGCGCCATGCGCCGCTGCCCCGCGGGCGCCGGCGTTCCCTGCCACCGGGTGGTGGGGAGAGAGGGCCGCCTGGCGCCGGAGGGGACCTTTGGCCCCCTGGACGAACAGCGCCTCCTGCTGGAGGCGGAGGGGGTCGAAATCACCCCTGACCGGCGGGTGGACCTGCAGAGATACCGCTGGGATGGTACCCTGAAGACCGAATGAGTGCAACCGCTTGAGAGGAGGCGCAGCATGGGGCTGTTTGACAAATTTAAAAAGGGGCTGCAAAAGACCCGGGATTCCTTTGCCGGGGCCCTGGGTGGCATTGCCGCCAGCTTTACCAAAATCGACGAGGACCTCTTCGAGGAGATCGAAGAGACCCTCATCATGGCCGACGTGGGGGTGGACACCTCCCTCAAGATCGTGGAGAAACTGCGGGAGGCCGTCAAGCGCGACCGGGTCACCGACCCCAAGGAGATCCGCCGCTACCTGAAGGGGGTCCTGCTGGACATCCTCCAGGGCGACACCGCTTTGGAGATCACCACCAAGCCCACGGTGCTGCTGGTCATCGGGGTCAACGGGGTGGGCAAGACCACCACCATCGGCAAGCTGGCCGCCCTGCTCAAAAACCAGGGGCACACGGTGCTTTTGAGCGCGGCCGACACCTTCCGCGCCGCGGCCATCGACCAGCTACAGGTCTGGGGGCAGCGCAGCGGCTGCGACGTCATCGCCCACCAGGAGGGGAGCGACCCCGCCGCCGTCATCTACGACGGGGTGGCCGCCGCTAAGGCCCGGGGGGTGGACGTCCTCATCTGCGACACCGCCGGCCGGCTGCACAACAAGAAAAACCTCATGGACGAACTGGCCAAGATCAACCGGGTCATTGACCGGGAGGCCGCCGACAGCAAGAAGGAGACCTTCTTGGTGCTCGACGCCACCACCGGCCAGAACGGGGTCAACCAGGCCAAGCAGTTTATGGAGGTCACCGATCTGACCGGCATCGTTCTCACCAAGCTCGACGGCACCGCCAAGGGCGGGGTGGTGGTGGCCATCAAGGACCAGTTGGGCCTGCCGGTGCGGTATATCGGGGTGGGGGAGCAGATCGACGACCTGCAGCCCTTTGACGCCCAGACCTTTGTGGACGCCCTCTTCTGCGAGGAGTAGCGCCCCAGACGACAACAAATAGGAGGACAGAGGCTGTGAAATTGCTCATCGCCACCAACAACGACAAAAAGGTGCGGGAGTTCCACCGCATCCTGGAGCCCTACGGGGTGGAGTGCGTCTCTTTAAAGGAGGCCGGCATCCGCCAGGAGATCGAGGAGACCGGCACCACCTTTGAAGAGAACTCCCGCATCAAGGCCCAGACCATCTGCGACTTGACCGGCCTGCCGGCGGTGGCCGACGACAGCGGCCTGTCGGTGGACTGCTTGGACGGCGCGCCGGGGGTCTACTCGGCCCGCTACGCCGGGGAGAACGCCACCGACGACGAGAATGTGGACAAACTGCTGGCGGCCCTCCAAGACGTCCCCGACGAGGGGCGCACCGCCCGCTTTGTCAGCGTCATCACCATCGTCTTCCCCGACGGGCGCAGCTTTCACACCCGGGGCGAGTGCGTGGGGCAGATTGCCCACCAGCGCATCGGCTACAACGGCTTTGGCTACGACCCCATCTTCCAGGTGGGGGAGGGGCGGAGCTTTGCCAGCATCCCCCCCGAGGAGAAGGACGCCATGAGCCACCGGGGCAAGGCCCTGCGGCTCTTTGTGGAAGAGCTGAAAAAATACCTGTGAGCCGCGCCGCCGGCCCGGCCCGTGAGAGATAGAGAGGAACAGCGACCATGTTGACAAGCAAACAGAGAGCGTATTTGAAGGGCCGCGCCAACGGCCTGGACACCATCGTCCAAATCGGCAAGAATGGGGTCGAGCCGGCGGTCACCAAGCAGGTGGCAGACGCCCTGGCCTCCCGGGAGCTGATCAAGGGCCGGGTGCTGGAAAACAGCCCCTACACCCCCCGCGAGGCGGCGGCCGAGCTAGCCGAGTACACCAAGAGCGAGGTGGTGCAGGTCATCGGCACCAAGTTCATCCTCTTCAAGCAGAAGAAAAAGGACTCCGCCTATACCCTGTAGGGCGAGGGAGGACGCGAGCGAGATGGATACGGCGATTTTTGGCGGCACCTTCAACCCGCCCCATCGGGGGCACACCCTGCTGGTGGGGGCCATCTGCCGGGCGCTGGGCCTTGCGCGCTGCGTTGTGGTGCCCACCTTTCAGCCCCCCCACAAGGCCCCGGCGGCGGGGGCCAGCCCCGCCCAGCGGCTGGAGATGGCCGCCCTCTGCGACTGGGGGGTCCCGGTGGAGATCAGCGACGTGGAATTGCGCCGGGGCGGGCGGAGTTACACCTTCGACACCCTGGCGGAATTCCACCGCCGCTGGCCCGAAGACCGGCTCTTCTTCCTCATGGGCAGCGACATGCTCTTGAGTTTTCGCCAGTGGCACCGCTACCGGGAGCTGCTGGGGATGGCGACCTTCTGCGTGGCCCCGCGGCGGGAGGACGACCGCGCCGCCCTGCAGGGGGCGGCCGACTCCCTGCGGGCCGAGGGGGGGACCTTCCTGCTGGTGGACGCCCCCCCGCTGGAGGTCTCCTCCACCTGGCTGCGGGCCCGGCTTGCGGCCGGGGAGGACGTGTCGGACTATTTGGACCCGGCGGTGCTGCGCTACATCGAGGAGCGCCGCCTCTACCGAGGGGAGGATGGAAAGTGAACCCCTATAAACCCTACCGCGAGTACGTCAAGGCCCACCTCTCCGACGAGCGCTACCGCCACACCAAAAACGTGGTGGAGCAGGCCGGCGCCCTGGCGCGGCACCACGGGGCCGACGAGGATGTCTGTCTGCAGGCGGCCTGGCTGCACGACTGCATGAAGGAGGAAAGCCTGGACACTTTGTTGCATTGGTGCAGAGAGTTTGCTATAATAAACAATGCCTTGGCCCGCAGCAGCCGCGCGCTGCTGCACGGGCCGGCGGCGGCAGCTTTTGCCAGGGAGCACTTCGGCGTCGCCGATGCCCGGGTGCTCGACGCCATCTTCTACCACACCACCGGCCGGCCCAACATGTCGGCGGAGGAGGAGATCGTCTTTCTGGCGGACATGACCGGCCCCGAGCGGACCTTCGCCGGGGTGGAGCAGCTGCGACAGCTCTGTTTTACCGATTTAAACCGCGCTATGGCCTGGGCCCTACAGAACAATTTGCTCTACCTGGCCCAGAGGGGCCGCCCCATCTTCGAGGGGTCGGTCACGGCGTATAACCACTACATCAAGGGAGAGTAACATGGCAAAGAGGATGCGGGAGACCCCCCACAAAGGCAAGAAGACCGGCAGCAGAAAAAAGAAGATCGCGCTCATCGTCACCACGGTGGTTTTGGCCCTGGTGATAGCGGGGGGAACAGCGGTGTACGTGCTGCTGCACTCCAACCTCTTCGGCGGCGCGGACATGTCCGAATACGGCAACTCGCAGGCGGTGCAGGAGAAGTCGGTGAACATCCTCATCGTCGGCACCGACAATGACACCTCCCGCCCCGAATACGCCGATCACGAACTCACCGACGTCATCATGGTGGTCAACTTCAATATGGAGGACGGGACCGCCCACATCCTGCAGATCCCGCGGGACACCTACGTGGGCGACAACATCCCCTCGGGCAAGATCAACGCCGTCTTCTCCCGCGGGGAGAACAAGGACAAGCACATCCTCAACCTGGTCAACTACATCACCACCCAGTACCAGCTGCCCATCGACCACTACATCACCATCACCATGCAGACCTTCATCGACGCGGTGGACGCCATCGGCGGCATCGAGATGAACGTCCCCTACGACGTGACCATTGTCGAGGAGGGGCTTGAAATCAAGGCCGGCCAGCAGACCCTGAGCGGCGAGCAGGCCCAGTGCTTTGTCCGCTCCCGCGAACTCTACGCCGAGGGCGATTTGGGCCGGGTCAAGGCCCAGCGGCTCTTCATCGCCGCGGGGATGGAGAAGATCACCAAGCTCTCCACCAACGAGATGATCAAGCTGGTGGGGCTGTGCTACGACAAGGTCGAGACCGACCTGACCGGCGCCGACATCCTGAACTACGCCCAGAAGGCATCCAAACTGGACCTCTCGCAAGTCGAGATGTACATGGTGCCCGGCGAGCCCGCCTACTCCAAGGCGGGGCTGTCCATCTACTCGGTGCACAAGGAGGAGCTGGCAAACCTCCTCAACGAGAAGTTTCGCCCCCACACCGAGGCGGTGCCGGCCGAAGAGCTGACCTGCCCCGAGGTGGCCAACTCCTCTTCCTGGTACGACAAAAACGGCAACACCATCGACGACCTGTTGGGAGGGGCCAAGCCGGGCAAAGACACCATTTCCGGCAAGGAGAGCAGCAGTTCGGCCGCCTCCTCCAGCTCCTCCAGCGGCAAGTAAAGACCAACTGATAAAAAGGGAGCAGAGAATGACTGCAAGAGAGATCGCCGCACTGGCTGTGCAGGCACTAGAAGACAAAAAAGCCGGGGACATCAAGGTCCTCGACATCTCCAAAGTGTCCACCCTGGGGGACTATTTCGTCCTCTGCGAGGGCACCAGCACCACCCAGGTGAAGGCCCTGGCCGACCAGGTGGATTTCTTCCTGGGGCAAAACGGGGTGGAGCCGGACCGGATCGAGGGCTACCAGTCCGCCGGGTGGATCGTCTTGGACTACGGCGACGTGATCGTCCACGTCTTTCATAAAGAGTCCCGCGAGTTCTACGGGCTCGAGCGGCTCTGGGCTGACGGCAAGCCGGTGGCCATTGACGAACTGAAAAAATAAGGCAGCCAAAAGCCGCGGGAGACCGCGGCCTTTGGGGCGTTTTGAGGGAGGATACAGCGTTGAGCTACGATTTCAAACAGATCGAAAAGAAATGGCAGGACCGGTGGGACGAGGAGAATGTCTTTGCCGCCACCACCGACTTTTCCAAACCCAAGTTTTACCCCCTGGTGGAGTTCCCCTACCCCTCGGGGCAGGGCCTGCACGTGGGGCACCCCCGCAGCTACACCGCGCTGGACATCGTGGCGCGCAAGCGCCGGCTGGAGGGGTACAACGTCCTCTACCCCATGGGGTGGGACGCCTTTGGCCTGCCCACCGAGAACTACGCCCTCAAAACCGGCATCCACCCCGAGATCGTCACGGCCAAAAATATCGCCCACTTCAAAGAGCAGCTCAAGTCCCTGGGCCTCTCCTTTGACTGGAACCGGGAGGTCAACACCACCGACCCCAGCTACTACAAGTGGACCCAGTGGATCTTCCTGCAGCTGTACAAGCGGGGGCTGGCCTACAAAAAGGAGATGGCCGTCAACTTCTGCACCTCCTGCAAGGTGGTGCTGGCCAACGAAGAGGTGGTCGGCGGCGTCTGCGAGCGCTGCGGGGGCGAGGTCATCCGCCAGGTCAAGAGCCAGTGGATGCTGAAGATCACCGAGTACGCCCAGCGGCTGATCGACGATTTGGAAGAGGTCAACTACATCGACCGGGTCAAGAGCTCCCAAATCAACTGGATCGGCCGCTCCACCGGCGCCGAGGTGGACTTCACCACCACCGCCGGTGAGAAGCTGACCGTCTACACCACCCGCCCCGACACCCTGTTTGGGGCCACCTATATGGTCCTCTCCCCCGAGCACCCCTACATCGACCAGTGGGCCGGGCAGATCACCAACATGCCCGCGCTGCTGGAGTACCGCGAGAAGGCGGCCCGCAAGTCCGACTTTGAGCGCACCGAGATGCAAAAGGAGAAGACCGGCGTCGAGATCCAGGGGGTGCGGGCCATCAACCCGGTCAGCGGCAAGGAGATCCCCATCTTCATCTCCGACTACGTGCTCATGAGTTACGGCACCGGCGCCATCATGGCGGTGCCCGCCCACGACACCCGCGACTACGACTTTGCCAAGGCCTTTGACCTGCCCATCGTCGAGGTGGTGGCCGGCGGCGACGTGGAGAAAGAGGCGTTCACCGACTGCGCCACTGGGGTGATGGTCAACTCCGGCTTCCTGGACGGCATGAAGGTGGAGGAGGCCAAGAAGGCCATCATCGCCTGGCTGGAAAAAGAGGGCAAGGGCCACCCCAAGGTCAACTTCAAGCTGCGCGACTGGGTCTTCAGCCGCCAGCGCTACTGGGGCGAGCCCATCCCCATGGTCTACTGCGAGAAGTGCGGCTGGGTGCCGCTGCCCGAGTCCGAATTGCCCCTGAAACTGCCCGAGGTGGCCGACTTCCACCAGACCGAGGACGGGCAGTCCCCCCTGGCCAAGCTCGACGACTGGGTCAACACCACCTGCCCCCACTGCGGCGGGCCCGCCAAGCGGGAGACCGACACCATGCCCCAGTGGGCGGGTTCCTCCTGGTACTTCCTGCGCTACTGCGACCCCCACAACGATCAGGAGATCGCCAGCAAAGAGGCGCTGGAGTACTGGCTGCCGGTGGACTGGTACAACGGGGGGATGGAGCACACCACCCTGCACCTGCTCTACTCCCGCTTCTGGCACAAGTTCCTCTACGACATCGGGGTGGTCCCCACCAAGGAGCCCTATGCCAAGCGCACCAGCCACGGCATGATTTTGGGCGAGAACGGGGAGAAGATGTCCAAGTCCCGCGGCAACGTGGTCAACCCCGACGACATCGTCGACCAGTACGGGGCCGACACCATGCGGCTGTACGAGATGTTCATCGGCGACTTTGAGAAGGCCGCCCCCTGGAGCGCCGACTCCATCAAGGGCTGCAGCCGGTTTTTGGACCGGGTCTGGGGGCTCTCCAAGCTGCTCATCCCGGGCGAGGGCTACTCCAAAGAGCTGGAGGTCAGCTTCCACAAGACCATCAAAAAGGTGACCGAGGACATCGAGAACCTCAAGTTCAACACCGCCATCGCCGCCATGATGGCCCTCATCAACGAGATCTACGCCAAGAAGGGGATCACCAAGGACGAGCTGCACGACTTCCTGGTCATCCTCAACCCCTTTGCCCCCCACCTCACCGAGGAGATGTACGAGAAGCACGGCTTTGGCCCCATGCTGGCCAAGGAGAAGTGGCCGCTCTTCGACGAGAGCAAGTGCGTCGACGAGACGGTGGAGCTGGCGGTGCAGGTCAACGGCAAGGTGCGGGCCAAGATCGTGGTGCCGGTCAACTGCGACAAGGAGACCGCCATCCAGATCGCCAAGGACAACGCCGCCATCGCCGAGGCGCTGGTGGGGAAGATGCCCATCCGCGAGATCTACGTCCCCGGCCGGCTGGTGAACATCGTTATCAAATAGGGAGTTTTTTGCTGGAAACCGCTTGCTTTTTGAATTTTTCCAACTTGCCCCCTGCAAGCTATTGACAGCCCTTGGCAGGGCATTGTATAATAGTCTCTGTTATACAAGTTGCGCCTGCCGGTACAACTTGTAGCGGCCAGGTCCACGGGCGAGAGCCCTGGGCGGCGGCATCTTACGGGGCGGTCCCTGCGGGGGCGCAGCGCCGTAAACTCCTGCCGCATGGCGGAGGGAGGGGAAGTAAATGTCGGAAATTCGCGTCAAAGACAATGAGAGCTTGGACAACGCGCTGCGGCGGTTCAAACGCCAGTGCGCCAAATCGGGTGTCTTGCAGGAGGTTCGCAAACGTGAGCACTACGAGAAGCCCTCTGTAAAACGCAAAAAGAAATCCGAAGCGGCTCGCAAGCGCAAATTCAAAAAGAGATAAGCTTGCAGGTCCATCGGTACGGCGAACAAAAGATAAAAGCGGGCTTTGCAGCCCGCTTTTTCATTTGCTGGCTTCAATTTCTTTGCAATTTTGAAACAATTTTTTGAGATACTAAAAAGGCGGCCGCGGCCGCCCGAAAGGGGGAGCGAGCAGGTGCTGAGACCGGACTACATGCAAAAGAGCGTGCAGGGGGTGACCCTGCAATTTCTGAAGGCCGCCGGCATCGGCGGGCTGATCGTCGACATCGACAACACCCTTGCCAAACACGACGACCCCACCCCGGCGCCGGGGGCGCGCGAATGGGTCGAGGCCATGCGGGCGGGGGGGATCAAACTCTGCATCATCTCCAACAATGGGGAGGAGCGGGTGCGCCCCTTTGCCCAGCTGCTGGGCCTGCCCTATGTCCACAGCGCCAAAAAGCCCCTGCCGAAGAGCTACCGCCGGGCGGTGGCGCTGTTGGGGCTGCCCCGGGAGGCCTGCGCCATGGTGGGCGACCAGCTCTTCACCGACATGCTGGGGGGGAACATCGCCGGGGTCAAGACCATTTTGGTCAACCCCATCGACGAGCAGGAGCTGGCGCAGATCCAGTTCAAGCGCAAGCTGGAACGGCTGTTCATCAAGCGGGAGGAGGACTGAAATGGCGGCAAAATTCGGCCCGGCGGGCAATTCCCAGAGCTTTAAAGACCAGGGGTACAAGGCCACCATCCAGGCCCCCGGCTATGTGGAGAAGATGGGCCTTGACTGCTACGAGTACCAGTGCGGCCACGGGGTGCGCATCAGCCCCGAGGCGGCGGCCGCCTTTGGCAAAAAGGCAGTGGAGCACGGCATCTCCCTCTCCCTGCACGCCCCCTACTACATCTCCCTCTCCTCGGTGGAGGAGGAGAAGCGCCAGAAGTCGGTGGAGTACATCCTCCAGAGTGTCCGCGCCGCCGCCGGCATGGGGGCTGACCGGGTGGTGGTCCACTCCGGCTCCTGCTCGAAAATCAGCAGGGAGGAGGCCCTGGCCCTGGCCGGCGACACCCTGCAGCGGGCCCTGGCGGCCATGGACGAGGAGGGGCTGGGCCACGTCCACCTCTGCCCCGAGACCATGGGGAAGATCAACCAGTTGGGCACCCTGGACGAGGTGCTCTCCCTCTGCTGTCTCGACGAGCGGCTGATCCCCTGTATCGACTTTGGCCACCTCAACGCCCGCACCCTGGGCGGCGTCGCCCAGAAGAGCGATTACGAGGCCATCCTGCTGGCGGTGGGGGAGCGGCTGGGAGAGGGGCGGATGAAGGGATTTCACGCCCACTTCTCCAAGATCCAGTACACCGAAAAGGGGGGCGAAAAGGCCCACCTGACCTTTGCCGACACCGTTTACGGCCCCGCCTATGAGCCGCTGATGGAGCTCATCTGCCAGTACGGCAGCAGCCCCACCTTCATTTGTGAGTCCGCCGGCACCCAGGCCGAGGACGCCCGCACCATGAAAGACTACTACCGCTCCCTGCAAAAGTGAGCTCTGTCCCGCCCGGCAGGGCGGAAAAAATAAAGAGGGGTGGATCCACGTGAAAAAGACCATTGCCATCATCAACGGGCCCAACATGAACCTTTTGGGGGTGCGGGAACCGGGCCACTACGGGCTGGAAAATTTGCAGACCGTGGAGGAGTCCTGCCGCCAGAAATGCGCCGAGCTGGGGCTTTCCTGCATCTGTTTTCAGGCAAACGGCGAGGGCGAGCTCATCGACTTCATCCACCGGGGCCTGACCGACTTTCAGGGGATCGTCATCAACCCTGGCGCCTACACCCATTACAGCTACGCCATCCGCGACGCGCTGGCCGCCGTCAAGCTGCCGGCGGTGGAGGTGCACATCTCCAACGTCCACCAGCGGGAGGAGTTTCGCCACCGCTCGGTGACCGCCCCGGTCTGCGTGGGCCAAATCTGCGGCCTGGGCACCCAGGGCTATCTGCTGGCCATCGAGGCCCTGGCGGGGAGGGTGTAGCCATGCGCGTCTGTGAACTGCTGCCCCAGGGCATTGACGCCGCCCTGGTGGACGATGAGAAGAACCGCCAGTACCTCACCGGGGTCCGCTCCTCGGCGGGCACCGTCGTCGTCACCCGGGAGGAGACCTACCTGATCATCGACTTTCGCTACATCGAGATGGCCCGGGCCGCCGCGCGGGATTGTCAGGTGCTCTTGCAGGACAAACTCTGCGCCCAGATCGGCGAGTTGTTTGCCCGACATGGAGTCCGGTCCTACGGGGTGGTGGACTCCCTCTGCTCCCTGTCGAAGGCCCGCGGGTGGATGGAGAAACTCCCCGCCCAGCTGGTGGACGGCAGCGGCTTTGAAGAGGTGCTGGGCGGCCTGCGGATGCGCAAGAGCGCCGCTGAGATCGCCAAGATAAAGGCCGCCCAGGCCCTCACCGACGAGGCCTTCCAGCACATTCTCGGCCACATCGCCCCGGGGAAGACCGAGCGGGAGATCGCCCTGGAGATGGAGTTTTTCATCCGCCGTCAGGGGGCCGAAGGGGTCTCCTTCGACTTCATCGTGGTGGGGGGGCAAAACTCCTCCAAGCCCCACGGGGTGCCGGGGGACTACGCGCTGCAGGCGGGCGATTTCCTCACCATGGACTTTGGCTGCACGGTGGACGGCTACTGCAGCGACATGACCCGCACCGTGGCCCTGGGGAAAGTCAGCGAAAAACAGCGCCAGATCTACGACATCGTTCTCAAGGCCAACGAGATCGGCATTGCCGCCGCCCAGGCGGGTGTCGTCTGCGAGGAGGTCGACCGGGCCAGCCGGGACTACATCGCCTCCTTCGGCTACGGGGCCCAATTCGGCCACGGCCTGGGCCACGGGGTGGGGCTGGACATCCACGAGGAGCCCCGCTTTTCGCCCGGCTGCAAGACCGCCCTCGAAGAGGGGATGGTCATCACCGTGGAGCCGGGCATCTACCTGCCCGGCGAGTTCGGGGTGCGCATCGAGGACATGGTGGTCATCACCCCCCAGGGGACCGAGGACATCACCCACTCCCCCAAGGAGCTGCTCCTCCTCTAACCCCCGGCGCCAGGCGGAAAAAGAACTTGAAAAATAGACGGTGATAGGATAGAATGGATAAGAACTAATGATTTGGAGGATGGATCATGATTTCTGCGGGAGATTTTCGCAACGGAGTTACTTTTGAGATGGACGGCACCGTCGTGCAGGTAGTGGAATTTCAGCACGTAAAACCCGGCAAGGGGGCCGCCTTCGTCCGCACTAAAATTAAAAACGTCATCACCGGCGGGGTTTTGGAGAAGACCTTCAACCCCAACGACAAATACCCCACCGCCTTTATCGACCGGCGGGACATGCAGTACCTGTACAACGACGGCGACCTCTACTACTTCATGGATGAGGAGACCTACGAGCAGCTGCCCATCAACAAGTCTATCCTCAGCGACAACTTCAAGTTTGTCAAAGAGAACACCGTGGTCAAGGTGCTGTCCTACAAGGGCAACGTCTTTGGCGTTGAGCCCCCCTTCTTTGTCGAGCTGGAGATCACCAAGACCGACCCCGGCTTCAAGGGCAACACCGCCACCAACACCCTGAAAGAGGCCACGCTGGAGACTGGCGCCGAGATCCGCGTCCCCCTCTTCCTCAGCGAGGGCGACCGCATCCGCATCGACACCCGCACCGGCGAGTACATGGAGAGAGCGTAGGACAGAACCACTCTGCCCGCCCGCTCTTTCCCCAATTGATTTGAATAGGAGAGACAAGCTATGACCATCGGCGAAAAAGTATCCTACCTGAAGGGCCTCATCGAGGGGCTGGACATCGACAAGGGCAAAAAGGAGTCCAAGATCATCCTGGCGATGGTCGACATCATCGAGGACCTGGCTCTGACTGTCGACGACATCGAGGAAGACCTGGACGAAGTGATGGACTTCGTGGAGGAGCTGGACGAGGATCTCTCCGATGTGGAGGACGACCTCTACGGCGACGAAGACGACGATGATGACTGTTGCTGCGATGAGCCCATGTACGAAGTGACCTGCCCCACCTGCGGCGAGACCATCTATGTCGACGAGGACACCCTGACCGACGTGGGTTCCATGCCCTGCCCCAACTGTGGCGAGGAGCTGGAACTGGACACCGACTTCGCCTTTGACGACGAAGAGGAGTGCGGCTGCTGCGATTGCGGCTGCGACCACGAGGAGAAGGAGTAGCCCCCTTCAAGCGACTGCGATCGAGAGCTGCCCGGTGTGTGCCGGGCGGCTCTCTTTTTTTCTTTTGCCGGGCCGGCGCCGCCCGCCCGACATACACTGTACCAGCGGCCGCGAAAGGCCGCAGAGAGGAGGGGAGACCCTGTGATGAGCGCACTGACTGCCCGCGCGAAAAAGCGGCGCAAGGGGTTCCCCCTTCGCCGCCCCTGGGGGCGATGTCTCCGCCCGTGACAGCCGCCGTCAACCGGCCGCCGCCTGTTCGGCGCGGCCCGCTGCCACAGGAGGAAAGTTCCATTGAAATGGCTTGAAGACGCCCGCTCCATCTTAAAAAAAGACCCCGCTGCCAGAAGTCTGGCCGAGGTCATCTTGCTCTATCCCGGCTACCACGCCCTGTTGTGGTACCGGCTCGCCCACCGCCTCTACCGGCGGCAACACTTCTTTCTCGCCCGGCTGTTCAGCCAGCTGGGGCGGAGTTTTACCGGCATTGAGATCCATCCCGGGGCCCAGATCGGCCGCGGCCTCTTCATCGACCACGGGGCCGGGGTGGTCATCGGCGAGACCGCCGTGGTGGGGGACAACTGCACCATCTACCACGGGGTCACCCTGGGAGGCACCGGCAAGGGGGAGGGCAAGCGCCACCCCACTGTGGGCAACGACGTGTTGCTGGGGGCCGGTGTCAAGGTGCTGGGCCCCATCGAGATCGGGGACGGCAGCCGCATTGGTGCGGGCAGTGTGGTGCTGCGCCCGGTGCCGGCCGGGGCCACCGCCATCGGCATTCCCGCCGCGGTGGTCCGCCAAAACGGCCGCCGGGTCGGCCCGCCCGCCAGCGAGGCCCTCAACCAGCGGGACTACCCCGACTTGCTGCACAACCAGTTGGCCCACCTGGCCCGCCGCCTCGACCGGCTGGAGGGGGAGTGTGGCCGGGGGAGGAGTGCCCGCTGACCGGCTGCCCCATTTCAAATGCTGCCGCCGGCGATTTTGCCGGGGCCACCGGCGGTCTGTTCACTGCCGCCGGTCGGCTGCCATAGGGCCGGGGACATACCGTTCGCCGGTATGCCGCTTTTCTCTGCAGGGCGGGAAAAGCACAGCCTTTTCCTGCGCGCAGGCGCTTTGCCCGCGGGCGAGAGGAGCATTCTGCAAAAGAGCCCTCTTACCTGCGGCGCAGGACCGGAGCGGGAGAGGGGATGGGCTTGCCGGTCGACGGAGTGCGCGGGCGCTGCCATCGCGATTTTGCGGTGTGTCTCCGGCCCGACCACCAGCGCCGTCCAGCCAGTTTTGGGCCAGATGGTGTCCCTCTGCCTCGGTGCAGGGGGGAGCAATGCCGAGAGCTGTGTTGCAGAAGAATAGTTGTTCCCCGCTCTTTTGTCACCCGTAAAAAGGAGGGACAAAGGGAAGCAGGGGAGGAGAGAAGAAGTGGCCGGTCAAATGAGGGCACTTAGACGCCGCTGTCCGCAAGTCCAGCTCCCGCGGGGTATTGGCCTGCCTGTCAGCGCGATTTGGCTGGTTTTCCGGCCCACCGGTGTCCCTCCGCCTCGGCACAGAGGGAGTGCACAGGTGCCCAGCCGGCGCAGCAGGTAAAGTTGTCCTTGCTTCCCTGCCGCCCACAAGAGGGGGAAGGCAATGCGTCTGCCCGGCGGGGGAGGGAAGACAAAGTTGCCGGTCAAATGAGGGCGCTTAGGCGCTGCCACTGGCGATTTTTTGGCATGCCAGTGGCCTGGTCATCGCCGCTGTTTTGCCCCATTTTCCAACTCGCCGGTGCCCCTTTGCCTCGGTGCAGAAGAAAATGAACAGGGGGAGCAGCAGTTGCAGAAGTGGCAAGATTGTCTCCGCTCCCCTGCCACTCAAAAAGGGCGGGCAATGTGTCTGCCCGGCGGGGGAGGGGAGCTGGCTTGGCCTATGTCAAACCCGTTCCCAATGAAAAGAGAGGGGGGAGCGCGATGCTCCCCCCTCTCTTTTCATTGGGAACGATTTTGCAAACAGGTCCCTCTTGGCTTTCGGTGCGGCAAAAAGGGCGGTCTTTCCCAGCGCGGAATCGGCTACCCCCGCCCGGTGTATTTTTTTGCCTCTTTTTTTACCTTGCCGAAAATCCAGAACCGGCTGACAATGTAGTTGATGGTGGCCGAAAGGGCAGAGGCCCCGATTTTCACCGGGTTTTGGGACAGCCCCAGACCTGAGACCAGCAGCGCCATGATGGCGGTTTCCAGCATACAGGTGCCCAACCGGCAGCTGGCAAAATCCCGCAGCCCCCGCCAGACAGCCCCCGCCCCGCCCCCGCGCTGGCGAAAGACAAACCAGCGGTTGGAGAAGTAGGCCGCCACCACATAGACCACCCAGGCAGCCACGTTGGCGACGGCGTAGTTCCAGCCGCACCAGTTGGCGAGGGCGAAAAAGAGGCAGAGGTTTAAAAAGGCGGTAATGGCCCCCCAGAACACATAGTGGGCAAACTGCCGCCAGTTTTTGACGATGTCGCCAATCAGGGCCCGTATCCAGTGAAGCAACCGCTCTCCCCCCTCTCAAATGGGCGGAAAATACTGGTGCATATGCGCCCTTTCTGTCCTATTTTACACCCAAATGGGGGAAAGGGGAAGGCGAGTGGGAGCGGAATTTCCCATTCGTTGCATATCTTGTATGGTTTTTTGTTTACAATTTGGCCAAATTCACTATTCGTTTCACCACTTTTCACCGCTAAAATAAAAAATGTTACAAAACTGTGACCGACCCGGTGACAAGCCTCTGGGGCCGTGCTATAATGTGTATCAAATCGACGGGGCCCCCAACGGCTTTCGTCAAATTCGATTTAGGAGGAAATCTGATGACAACAATTTGGACACCGCTGTTCTCGTTTGTCGTCTTCGTGGTCGTCTTCGCCCTCGGCGACATCGTGGCAGAGAAAACAAAAGGATTGATATCCGCTATTATCGTGGGGTGCTTTGTCTACCTCGTAGGGTTCTGGACTGGCATTATCCCGGCCACTTCGGTTGCGGATAGTACCCTGCCCGGCATGATGAGTGCCTTCGGCATCGCCGTGCTGCTGGTCAACCTGGGCACCATCCTCGACCTGGAGTCCCTGCTGAGAGAGTGGAAGACTGTTGTCATCGCTCTGATTGGCCTGGTCGGCCTGGCCCTGGTCAGCTTCACCATCTCCACCTGGCTCTTCGGCAAGGAGTACGCCCTCAGCGCCGCCTCCCCCATCGCGGGCGGCCTGATTGCCGGCATCATCACCAATGACGCCGCCGTCGCCGCCGGCAAGCCCGCTCTGGGCGGGTTCGCCATGCTGGTCGTGGCCTTCCAGATGTTCGTCGGCATGCCCATCGCCTCCTTCTGCCTGAAGAAAGAGGCCAATAAGATGGTCAAAAACGGCGTTGTCGCCGAGAGCGCTTCCACCGGCAAGAAAAAGAAGATCAACCTTCGCTTCCTGCCTGAGGGACCCAAATGCCTCAACACCCCCACCGCCATCATCGCCAAGCTGGGCATCGTGGCCTTCATCGCCTATGTTGTGGCCATGCTGACCGTCATCCCCAATTCCAACCCGGTCAACTACATCCTCAACCCCAACGTGGCCTACCTCCTCTTTGGCATCGTCTTCTGTGAGATCGGCTTCCTGAACAAAAACGCCCTGACCAAGGCCGGCGCCTACGGCTTCTTCAGCATCGCCCTGCTGGCGGTCCTGCCCGGCTCCTTCACCTCGGTCACCCCGGCTGCCTTCCTCGACATGATCCTGCCCCTGATCGGCACCCTGGTCATCGGCGCTGTCGGCATCGGCATCTTCGCCATCGTCATGGGCAAACTGCTGGGCTACAGCCCCCTGGTCTCCATTGCCATCGGCATGACCGCCCTCATCGGCTACCCCGGCACCCAGGTCATCACCGACGAGGTCGTCGCCGGCCTGGACGCCAGCGACGAGCAGAAGGCTGCTGTCTCCGCCGTGATCCTGCCCAAGATGCTCGTCGGCGGCTTCACCACCGTCACCATCGCCTCGGTGGTCTTCGCCGGCATCATCTCCCCCTTCATCTTCTCCTAAGGGAAGAGCGGGAGAGCGCGCATTCACAGAAGCGGTTTCTGTTGGGAAAAATTGCGTCTTGTGAGTTTGAAAAGAAGGTTTTGCGAGTTGACCGCCTGCTTTTGCAGGCGGTTCACTTGCAGAAAGGGAGCGCTTTAAACCATTAAAGTGCCCCGGCAATACAACACCGTACAGACGTGCTGTCCACCGGTTTTTCTGGCAGGCAGCCCCTCAAATAAAAAAGGAGTGGATGATTGTGAAAAAAGTGATCAAATGCGGCAAGTTTTTCAGCGCGGTGGACGACAAGGTCCTGGAGAACATCGCCATTGTCATCGACGGCAATAAAATCGAGTCGGTCGGCCCCATCTCCGGGTGCAATTGCGACGGCTGCGAGGTCATCGACCTGTCCGACAAGTTTGTCATGCCCGGCCTGATCGACGCCCATCTGCACACCCTCATGAACGGCGAAGTCACCTGCATGGACGACATGGGCAAAAAGACCATCGGCGACATGACCATCGACAGCATGAAAAACGCCCAGTCCGACCTGATGGCGGGCTTCACCACCGTGCGGGACGAGGGCTCTTACGGCTTTGCCGACATCGCCGTGCGCGACGCCATCAACGCCGGCAAGATCACCGGTCCCAGAATGTTCGTCTCCGGCATCCCCATCGGCACCACCGGCGGCCACTGCGACTCCCACTACAACCCCTACATCACCGGGCAGCACAGCATGGGCCAGGTCATCGACAGTCCTGACGCCGGCCGCAAAGCCGCCCGCTACACCCTGAAATACGGCGCTGACCAGATCAAGGTCATGGCCACCGGCGGCGTCATGTCCATCGGCGACGAGCCCGGCGCCCCCGAGTTCACCTACGAGGAGATGAAGGCCATCCTCGACGTGCCCAACTCCCGCGGCAAGATCTCCACCGCCCACGCCCACGGGGCCGAGGGCATCAAAATCGCCATCCGCGCCGGCATCACCTCCATCGAGCACGGGATGCTGATGGACGAGGAGTGCATGGACATGATGGTCGAGCACGGCACCTACCTGGTCCCCACCATCATCGCCGCCGAGCGGATCGTCGCCATGGGCGTTGAGAACGGCCTGCCGGCCGAGGCGGTGGGCAAGGCCCAGCGCTGCCTGGAGAACCACGGCAAAAACCTGGAGAAATGCCGCGCCAAGGGCGTGAAGATCTGCTTTGGCACCGATGCCGGCACCTACTACAACCGGCACGGCGAGCAGACCCGCGAGTTTGGGCTGATGACCGAGTACGGCAAGTTCCCGGTGGCCGAGTGCCTGATTGCCGCCACCCGCACCAACGCCGAGCTGATGAAGTGGAGCGACAAGGTAGGCACCATCGAGGCCGGCAAGCTGGCCGACGTGGTGGCCTTTGACGAGAGCCCCTTCGATAACATCGAAATCATGAACCACTGCTCCTTTGTCATGAAGGACGGCGTGGTTTACAAGGGCTAAAAATACTGGTATAATCTGATAAGTGGCTGTGTGAGCAGCCACTTATCGTTGCTTTATTCGCTTTCGTGCTTTAAACTGCAATTTGCAACAAATGGCTTGCCTGCGCGATTTTGGCGAACAGAGAGGGAGGAATTCCATGAAAAAAGTGCTCTTTTGCGGCCAGCTCTTTCCCGCCACCGGGGAAGAGGTGCTCCGCGACCAGGCCGTTTTGATCGACGGCGAGACCATCGAGGCGGTGATGCCCCGCGCCCAGTTTGGGGGGGAGGACTACCAGGTCATCGACCTGTCGGACAAATTTGTCACCCCCGGCCTCATCGACGCCCACGTCCACACCAACATCGACGGCGAACTCAACTTTATGGAGCAGATGATCTCCGAGACGGTGGGGACCTGCACCATCCGCTCCCTCTGCAACGCCCGCAGCGACCTGATGGCGGGCTTTACCTCCCTGCGGGACATGGGCTCCTACGGCTTTGCCGACATCGCCCTGCGCGACGGCATCAACGCCGGCAAGGTGGTGGGGCCGCGGATGCTCTGCTCCGGGCTCTGCATCGGCTCCACCGGCGGCCACGCCGACTCCTGGTTCAACCCCTATATCACCGGGATGCACGAGTACGGCTATGTCATCGACGGCCCCGACGAGGCCCGCAAGGCCGCCCGGCTGATGTTCAAGTACGGCGCCGACCAGCTCAAGATCATGGCCACCGGCGGGGTGGGTTCCCCGGGGGAGCCGGGCGCGCCCGAACTCTCCTTTGAGGAGATGAAGGCCATGCTCGACATCGCCAACAGCCGGGGCAAGCTCTCCTCGGCCCACGCCCACGGCGCCCAGGGGATCAAAAACGCCATCCGCGCCGGGGTGGCCACCATCGAGCACGGGATGCTGATGGACGACGAGTGCATCGACCTGATGGCTGCCCACGGCACCTACTTGGTCCCCACCATCATCGCCGGCGACCGCATTGTCGAGTACGGCACCGACGCCGGCATCCCCGCCTCGGCGGTGGAGAAATCGGCCCGCTGCCTGGAAAACCACCAGAGAAACCTGGCCAAGTGCCGGGAGAAGGGGGTCAAAATCGGCTTCGGCACCGACGCCGGTACCTTCTTCAACCACCACGGCGAGCAGACCTATGAGCTGGTGCTGATGGTCCGCTACGGCTTTACCCCCGCCCAGGCCCTGCTGGCGGCCACCAAGGTCAACGCCGAGCTGATGCGCTGGTCCGACCGGGTGGGCACCGTGGAGGCCGGCAAATTTGCCGATTTTGCCGCCTTTGACCAAAACTTGTTGGAACACATCGAAGCGGTGAGCGACTGCTCCTTCGTCATGAAGGGCGGCCAGGTCTGCAAAGGGCAGGCTCCCGCCGAATGACAACTGAGATCGCAAATCCATACATACAGATAAAAGGAGAATGGTAAGATGAAACAAGTCCTGCGCTGCGGCCACCTGTTCGACACCGACACCAAGCAATTCGTCGAGGGGGTCGACCTCTACATCGACGGCAACAAGATCGAGGCCCTGTCCACTGGCGCCCCTCTGAAGGAGGGCTATGAGGTGGTCGACCTGTCGGACAAATACGTCCTGCCCGGCCTCATTGACTGCCACGTCCACGTGAACATGAACGGGGAGCCCGCCACCGACTACATGAGCAAGCAGACCATCGGCGACTCCACCATCACCGCCATCTGCAACGCCCAGTCCGACCTGATGGCCGGCTTCACCACCATCCGCGACGAGGGGTCGGTCTTCTTCACCGACATCGCCGTGCGCGACGCCATCAACGCCGGCAAGATCGACGGCCCGAGAATGTTCTGCTCCGGCATCCCCATCGGCACCACTGGCGGCCACGCCGACAGCAACTTCAACCCCTACATCACCGGCGACACCAGCATGGGCTTCATCATCGACAGCCCCGACGAGGGCCGCAAGGCCGCCCGCAAGGACTTCAAATACGGCGCCGACCAAATCAAATTGATGGCCACCGGCGGCGTCCTCTCCTTTGGCGACGACCCGGGCGCCCCCGAGTTGACCTTTGAGGAGATGAAGGCCGTCATCGACGAGGCCAAGGTCAAGGGCCGCATCACCTCCGCCCACACCCATGGGGCCGAGGGGATCAAGATGGCGGTGCGCGCCGGCATCACCTCGATCGAGCACGGCACCATGGCCGACCAGGAGGCCCACGACCTGATGCTGGAAAACGGCACCTGGCTGGTCCCCACCCTGCAGGCCCCCTGGCACATCATGAAAAACGGCACCCAGATGGGCATTCCCGCCCCCCTGGTGGAGAAGTGCGGAAAGGTGATGGAGACCCATTTTGCCACCTTTGCCCGCGCCTACAAGATGGGCATCAAGATCGCCTTTGGCACCGACACCGGCACCCCCTTTGCCACCCACGGCAGCCAGGCGCTGGAGTTTGAGCTGATGGTGAAACAGGGCATGGACCCGGGCGACGCCATCCTCTCGGCCACCAAGTGGGCCGCCCAGCTCATCCGCTGGGAGGACCGGGTGGGCGCCCTCAAAGAGGGGCTGCTCGCCGACGTGGTGGCTGTGGACAGCGACCCCCTGGCCGACATCACCGCCCTCAAAGCGGTCACCTTTATCATGAAAGACGGCAAGGTCTACAAAAACTAGACATCTACTGAATGTCATAAAGGCGCCGCCCCCATCCTGTAAAAGGGTGAGGGAGGCGCCTTTTAAGGTCCGCTTTTTCTCCTCTTTGTAATGGGGAACCCTGTCGAAAGAATACAGGGGGTAGAGCCCTTGTCGAAACGAAACCACCCGCGTGACTAAGCCATTTATTTCAAAGTTGTAAAGATGCGTCCATCCCTCCAAAATCGACAATCTGCGCCGTTTTCCAGCCCTATAATGAAGCTAAACCAGTCACATCGGGACGGGAAACGTCGCAGACAGCACGAGCTCTGTCAAACCAGAGGGGAATGCGCAACGCCCCCTCGAAAGGAGAAAAAAATGGATGCTTTTGAAAAGGATTTTGGACAGTTTATTGACAGCCTAAAGTACGACGAGTTTGAGGGGATTCTCTTCAACTTGGTGCGGGACGCCTACATGGCCGGTTACCGCAAGGCAGGGGGGACGGTTCCCGCCAACCAGCCGGTCTTTCGCATCATCGCCGACTTTCAGACCAGCAGCCCCCGCCTCTAAAGAGTACATATCCCCGCCCGCCGAACGGCGAGCGGGGGAGAGGGCAAATCTTTTTTCTCTCCCTTCGGCCCACCCCCGCCAAATCGTGGTATAATGGGGGCAACCGCAGCCACCCCTGCCGTGCGGCGGGCGGCCTGCAAAGCTACTTGAAGAAAGAGGGAACTTGTCATGCTGGAAAAATTGCCCCAGACCTTCCTCGACTATGTAGAGGAAAACCGCCAGGTCTTGATCGACCTGATCGCCGACCTCTGCGCCATCCCCGCCCCCTCCCACAACGAAGGGGCCCGGGCCGACTTCTGCAAGCGCTGGTTTGAAGCGCACGGCGCCCAGAGGGTGTACATAGACGAGGCCCTCAATGTGGTCTACCCCTACGGCTGCAAGCCGGAGGGGGACGTGATGATCTTCATGGCCCACACCGACACCGTCTTCCCCGATTTGGAGCCCTTTGCCCCCCGCTGTGAGGGCGGCAAGATGTACTGCCCCGGCGTGGGGGACGATACCGCCAACCTGGCCGTGCTGATGCTGCTGGCGGCCTATGTCACCCGCCAGGGGCTGCAGGCCGACTGCGGCGTTCTCTTTGTGGCCAACTCCTGCGAGGAGGGGCTGGGCAACCTCAAGGGCTCCCGCCAGCTGGCAAAGGACTACGCCGGGCGCATCCGCCAGGTGGTCTCCTTTGACGGCTACTACCTGATGCTCTGCAACGGTGCGGTGGGCTCGCAGCGCTACCGGGTCGAGATCAAGACCGAGGGCGGCCACTCCTACGGCAACTTTGGCAACCGCAACGCCATCGCCTGCCTGGCCTCGATGATCGACACCCTCTACACCGTCAAAGCCCCCACCGGTGGGCGCACCACCTACAATGTGGGGACCATCTCCGGCGGCACCTCGGTGAACACCATCGCCCAAAACGCCGAGATGCTCTACGAGTTTCGCTCCGACTGCCGGGAGGACCTGGCCTTCATGCAGAACTTTTTTGAAAAGACCGTCGAGTGCTACCGCGCCATGGGCATCGAGGTGGAGGTCGAGCTGCTGGGCGAGCGCCCCTGCACCGGCGATGTGGACCCCGCTGCCCAGCAGGAGCTGGAGGGCCGCTGCCTCGACGCCATCGAGCAGTTCACCGGCAAGCGCGTCGAGATGCTGGCCTCCTCCACCGACTGCAACATCCCCCTCTCCCAGGGGATCCCTGCCGCCTGTTTCGGGGTCTGTACCGGGGGAGGCGCCCACACCCGGGGCGAGTGGATCGATTTGGAGAGCCTGCCCACCGGCATGAAGATCGCCGGGTCGCTGGTGCTCTCCTATTTCCACAACTGATATTGAAAACAGAGAGAGGGCCGGCCCCAGTCGGGGCCGGCCCTCTTTTTTTGGCTGTCTGCGCTCAACTGGCCCGGCTCTCATCCTCGCCCGACTGCTGCCGGATGAGGGAGATGACCTGGTCGATGGACATCCCCGAGTCGGAGATGGTCTGATAGACAGCGCTGAGCTCTGATTGCTGCTTTTCGCGGACGATCTGCTTGCGGGTCTCCTCCAGCTCCACAATGGTGTTCTTGTGCCGGGTGATCTGGGCCTCGACCTTCATCAGCTCTTCGTCGAAGTTTCGCGCCTTCTTTGGACGTGCCATATTGCGCCCCCTTCCTTCGGATAGCGGTATAGTTGCATTATAGACCGCATTCCGGCGCGATATGCGCCCTTTTTTGTCGCTGCTGGGATTTGGGGCCGCCCCCTAGCGGGCGGTCAATTTCTCCACCAAAAGCCCCGTCAGGGCGTCGACCCCGGCGCGGTCGGTGCCCAGGGCGTAGAGGGCCTCGGCCTGCCGGTGTGCCTCCTGGGCCTCGGCGCAGAGGCGAGCGGCCTCCCGCACCAGCTCTTTGGCCGCCTTTTTGTTGAAGGAGAGGCGGTTGCGGTAGGGGTAGAGGGCGTCCAGATCGGTGAAGCGGCGGCTGTACACGTGGCGAAAGGGGGGGGGCAGCGCCTGGGCGTAGGCGTTTTGCCGCGGTTCGCTGACAAAACAAAGGTCCGCCTCGGGCAGGACCAGGTGCTCCAGCTTGTCGTAGGGGGAGAGGGGGGAGTAGCAGGCGTAGACGTCGTACCCGGCGGCCAGGGCGATCTTGGCCATCCGCTCCAAAAAGAGGGGGGCCGCTGTCTGGTAGCTGTCCTCCAGCAAGATGACCCGGCCAAAGCCCGCCGCTGTCTCGCAGAGGGGCTGGGGCCCGGACGGCGTCAGGTGGGAGAGGAAGCGGTCGAATTTCCGCCCCGCCTTGTCCAGCGGGGGCAGCAACCGCTTGGCGGTGGAGAGGGCGTACCGCTCCAGCTTGGGCAGGTCGAGACAGGGGATCACCACGGCGCTGTTGTCCCGCAGCAGCGAGGCCGCCGCCGAGAGGAAGCGGCCGGAGCGCCGCTGCAGCCGGGCGCTCTCGTCCAGCCGGGCGGTGATCTCCTCCCGGTGGGGGGCGATCACCTCCGGGTCGGTGAAGCGGTAGAGGTCGACAAACTGCTCCGCGAGGGCGGGGTAGCGGGGCACCATCCCGTGGGGCGGGGTGCCGTCCACCACCCCCAGGTGCAGCCCGAGGCAGAGCACGGCGTCGTAGGACCCCGAATCGGAGGCGCAGTGGATGAACTCCACCGTCTCCCCCCGCTCGATTAGGGCCTCCCCCACCCGGCGCAACAGGGTGGACTTGCCGCAGCCCGGGCAGCCGCCCAGTATGTAGGTGGTAAAGGCCGGGTCGCCCCCGTCCAGGGCGCCAAAATAGCTGGCAAAGCCCACCGGGCTGTTGGCGGCCAAAAAGAAGTCCAGCCGCTTTCCCTTGTGATCCATCATGTCAAAACCCCTTTTCTCCGGCGAGGAAAGGTCGGCGGCGCGCCCCGCCCCTCTCGCCGGAAGGGGGGCAGGGGGAAAAGCGCCGCCGGGGCGGCCGCTCGTTTTGCCGCAGGGAAATGGTAGGGCATTCTATTCCTCCCCCGCCTTTTTTGACACCGCCCCGCCGCCACCCTTTCCCGAAAAAATCCCTCTTTTTCCGTTGCAAAGCCGGCGGATTGTGATACAATAAAATAGAGTGTAGAGGCGACTGCCGCCCCCTTTTTGAGAGCGGGGGACCGCCGCTTTTTGCCGCCGCCCGCCGGGCGGATCTCACAGCTATTTCGCCGGGCGCGACCCGGCAGTCAATTGGGAGGATTGCACGATGAAAAAATTCCTGGTGGAGATGTCTGCCCGCCACGTTCACGTGACCGAGGCCGACCTGGAAACGCTGTTTGGCAAGGGCGCCAAGCTGACCCCCAAAAAGGACCTGTCCCAGCCCGGGCAGTTCGCCTGCGAGGAGCGGGTCGACGTGGTGGGCCCCAAGGGCACCCTGCCCCACGTCTCGATTTTGGGCCCCACCCGTTCGGCCACCCAGATCGAGGTCTCGGCTACCGAGGCCCGCAAGCTGGGCGTCGCCGCCCCGGTGCGGGAGTCCGGCGATGTGGCCGGCAGCGCCCCCTGCAAACTGGTGGGCCCCGCGGGCGAGGTCGAGCTGAGTGAGGGCGTCATCGTCGCCAAGCGCCATGTACATATGACCCCTGAGGACGCTGCCGCCTACGGTGTTTCCGACAAGGAGATCGTTCAGGTCAAGGTCGACACCCCTGAGCGCTCCCTCATCTTTGGCGACGTGGTGATCCGCGTCAGCGACAAATTTGCCACCGCCATGCACATCGACACCGACGAGGCCAACGCCGCCGGCAACCCCCGTGAGGGCGAGTTCGTCAAGTAGGCGTTCCCCCCAATCAAGAGCCATTCCGCCCACAGGCGACCCTGCCCGGAATGGCCCTTTTTTGCCCCCGTGTGTCAAAGAAATAACGAGCTGCCGACAGCGTCTTTTCGCTGTGGAAGATAAATTTTGAGGAGGATATGTAACTGTGAGCAGATTTATTGCGGAATTTGCGTGCAACAAACCCGACGACATGATCAAGTTCATCTCGGAGGACTTCTTTTTGAAAGAGGGGTTCGAGGTGGCCAATGTCAAGGGTGAGATCGTCTGGAAGAAGGGCGTCGGCATGATGACCGCGCCCCAGTTTGTCAAGCTGGTCTACGGCGGCGGCAAGGTCCACATCGAGGCCTGGCTGAAATACGCCATCCTCCCCGGCGTCTACGCGGGGGAGATGGGGCTGGACGGCTTTATGGGCGCCCTGCCCAAGGCCAACTTGAAAAAGCGGGTGGACACCCTCATCGGCCTGCTCAACCAGGTCACCCCCGCCGACGCGGTGCCCCAGGGCGCCCCCGCCGCTGCCGTTCAGGGCGCTGCGGTCCCCCCGGCGGGCGCTCCCCAGGGCGCGCCCCAGGCGGCTGTCGCCCAGCCCGCCCCGGTGCCGGTGGCCGTTCACAACCCCACCAGCAAGGCGGTGCTGGCCCTGGTGGTGGGCATCCTCTCCATCCCCGTGTCCTGGTACTTCTCGGCCCTGCTGGGCATTGTCCTGGGGATCGTGGGCATCACCGCCGGCATCACCGGCATCAAGTCCACCTCCAAGGTGATGGCCATCTTCGGCCTGGTGCTGAGCATCATCGGCGCCGCTCTCGGCGCTGTGGGCTGGATTTTGAACATCGTGTTGCTGGCCGCTTAGTCTCCCGTTTGGCCGCGGCCTATTTCCCGCCAAAAAAGGGCGCTCCCGCTGTTGGAGCGCCCTTTTTCGTGGTATAATAGCCACAAAGTGGCGGTGATACCGGGGATGGCCGGGCAGATGTGCAGGCGCCGTTTGCCGCCTGCTCTATGGCCAGGTCCCGCAGCGCGGCTGCAGTGGCGGGACGGCCGGTCGGGCCGTCTTTCCCTGTCCGCCCCGCGCCGGTAAAAACTGCCGCCGCCCCCGTAAAACCGCAGCCGCGGGCGGAAAGCCGCCCACCCACTACAAAAAAACGAGGAGGGGACCCCCTTTGAAACTTGTCACCTGGAACGTCAACGGCCTGCGCGCCTGTATCACCAAGGGCTTTTTTGACTTTTTTGCGGCGGCCAACGCCGACCTGTTCTGCATCCAAGAGACCAAAATGCAGGAGGGACAGGTCCCGATAGAGACCCCGGGCTATGCCCAGTACTGGAACAGCGCCCTCAAAAAGGGCTATTCCGGTACCGCCGTTTTCGCCCGCACCGAACCCCTGTCCTTCACCCGGGACATCGGCATCGACGCCCACGGCACCGAGGGCCGGGTCCTCACCCTGGAATATCCCCAGTTCTACCTGGTCAACGTCTACACCCCCAACTCCAAGGAGAAGCTGGCCCGCATCGACTACCGCATGCAGTTTGAGGACGATTTTCGCGCCTATCTGCACGCCCTGGACGAGAAGAAGCCGGTCATCGTCTGCGGCGACATGAACGTCGCCCACCAGGAGATCGACCTGAAAAACCCCAAGAGCAACCGGGGGAACGCCGGGTTCTCCGACCAGGAGCGGGAGAAGTTCGGCGCCCTTCTCGACAGCGGGTTTACCGATGTCTTCCGCGCCCGCAACCCCGACCTGACCGGCGCTTACAGCTGGTGGAGCTACCGCTTCAACGCCCGCAAGAACAACGCCGGGTGGCGCATCGACTACTTCTTGGTCTCTGCGCGCATTGCCGGGGCGGTGAGAGACTGCACCATCCACAGCGACATCTTCGGCAGCGACCACTGCCCCGTCTCGCTGGAAATCGACCTCTGAGCAGGCCAAAAAGGGAGGGCTGACCGTGGAGAAGATCGCCCTGGCCCCCGCCGCCGCGGCCATCCTCGAGCGGCTGGAGGCGGCGGGCTTTCCCGCCTATGCGGTGGGGGGCTGTGTCCGCGACAGCCTTCTTGGCCGCCCGCCCCACGACTGGGACGTGACCACCGCCGCCCGGCCCGAACAGGTGCTCGCCCTCTTTGGCGACTGCCACCCCGTTCCCACCGGCATTGCCCACGGCACAGTCACCCTCTTTTGGGAGGGGGAGGCCGTGGAGGTGACCACTTTTCGCGTCGACGGGCCCTACCGCGACCACCGCCACCCCGACAAGGTCGCCTTTGCCGACCGCGTCGAGGAAGACCTGGCCCGCCGGGACTTCACCGTCAACGCCCTGGCCTACTCCCCCCGGCGGGGGCTCTGCGACCCCTTTGGGGGGCGGGCGGACCTGCAAAACTGCCTCATCCGCTGTGTGGGCGGACCCGCCCGCCGCTTTGAGGAGGACGCCCTGCGGCTGCTGCGGGCGGTCCGCTTTGCCGCCCAGCTCGGCTTTGCCATCCACCCCGCTACCGCCGCCGCCATGGACGCGGCGGCCGGGCTGCTGTCCGGCGTTTCGGGGGAGCGGGTGCTGGCCGAATGGCGGCGGTTCCTCCCCTGTCCCGAGGCGGGGGCGCTGTTGGCCCGGTTCGGCCCCCTCTTCTGGGCCGCCGTCCCCGCCCTCCGCCCCGCTTCGGGGAGGGAAAGCGGCTGGCTGGCCGCCGCCGAAGCGGTCGAGGCCGCCCCGGCCGACTTTTTCCTCCGCCTGGCCCTCCTCTGTCTGGCCGGGCCGGAAGAGGGGGCCGTCGGCCGCGCCGAGGCCCTGCTTGTCCGTCTGCGCCCCGACCGCCGCACCGCCGGGGAGGTGACGGCCCTGGTCGCTGCCGCCTACGCCCCCATTCCCCGGGAAACGCCCGCCCTCTGCCGGCTTTTGGCGGACAGGGGGCGGGAGGGGGCCCTCCGTCAGGTCGCCCTCTGGCGGGCCACGGGCCGCCTCTCTGGCGGGGAGGCCGAACAGCTCACCGGCGGACTGCTGTCCCTGCTGGAGCAGGGGGTCTGTCTCACCGTTCGGGAGCTGGCCCTTTCCGGCGGCGACCTGCTGGCCCTGGGGGCCGTCCCGGGCCCCCAGATGGGCCGGTTGCAGCGGGCTTTGTTGGAGGGGGTCTGGGCCGGGCGCGCCGCCAACACCCGGGCGTCGCTGGAACCCCTGGCCCGGGCGCTACTAGAAGAGGAGGCCCCCCTCCCATAAGCGCAAAAAAGAGAGGCGCCGCTCGACGCGGCGCCTCTCTTTTTGCTGTCCCTACTTTTTCTCCACGGCGACCCAGATCTCGCAGCAGTAGTCGGGGGAGTCCACCTGGTCGGACGGGTAGGCCTCGAAGTCGGGCCCCCCGCAGGGCTGGTACTCGCTGGCGGGGAAGAACTCGCTGTAGATCCGGCGGTAGAGGGCTTGAAACGCGTCGGGCATGGCCCCGGTGCAGGGGAAGACCACATAGATGTGGGCGGGGATGTCCTCCAGCGTAAAGTCCGCCTCGGCGATGGAGGCGCCGTTGTAGACCCCGCCGATGCCGTAGGGAAAATCCCGGTCGGCCGCGTCCTCGCCGAAACTGGCCCCCAGCAGCCGCTGGCCGAAGGGGCTTTTCTGGTCGGTGTAGCGGCAGAGGGCGGGGATGGTGCCGTCTGCGCCGCACTGCCGCCAGAATGCCGAAATCTCGGCCGCGGTGGTTTCCTCCCCCCGCGGCACCCGCTTCTTTTTGGCGATCATCTGAAAGGGGCCCTGCTTTACAATGCGATAGTCCATGGTCGTTCCTCCGTCTAAAATCAATTTTGCGGAGAGGGGGGAGAAGGTCTTGAGAACGGCGCCACCGGCCTTGGCCTGAGAGGGGGTCACCCCGTGAAAGCGGGTGAAGGCCCGGGCAAAGCTCTCGGGGGTGTCGTAGCCGTATTTCAGGGCGATGTCCAGCACCCGCCGGCCAGTGCCGATCAACTCGCTCCCCGCCAGGGAGAGCCGCCGCCAGCGGATGTACTCCCCCAGGGTGAAGCCGCAGAGGATGGCGAACACCCGCTGAAAGTGAAAGCTGGAGGACAGCGCCTGTTTGGCCACCTCCTCGTAGTCCACCGGTTCGGTGAGGTGCTCCTCCACATAGTCGATGGCCCGCTGTATCCCGGTGATCCAGTTCATCTCCCCACTCCCTTCCGCATGAGACCATGATACCCCTTGGCGGCGCCGGGTTCTTGACTTTCCCTGCGCCGGGGTGTCAGACGATCCCCTCTCCCACTCTACCACACCTGGCCGCCGTGTGGCAAAAAAAGGCCGGCGCGATGGTGCGCCGGCCCGTGAATACGCCCTTTATTTTCCCATGTGGGGCACGTCTTCGCTGTTGCGGGAGAACTTTCGCTTGAACAGGGCGATGAACCCCCGCAGTGAGAAGGGGAGCACCGGGTAGAAGTACCGGTTCCCGGTGATGGTGGGGTTGGCGTAGGCCAGCCAGAGACAGAAGACCAGAACCGGCAAAAAGCCCCAGAGCCCCCCTGCCCAGGCCCCGATCAGCAACAGCATCCGGCAGAACTTGATGGAGTACCCCAGCTCGATGCTGGGCTGGGAGAAGGTGGCGATGGCCACAAAGGCCATGTAGAAGATGACCTGGGGCACCACCACCCCCGACTGCACCGCAAAGTCCCCCAAAATCAGCCCCCCCACAATGCTCAGGGAACTGGCCAGCGCCGTGGGGGTGTTGACCGAGGCCAGCCGCAGCCCGTCGATGGCGAACTCGATGAGGAGCAGCTGCAAAATCAGGGGGATGCCGGTGTCGTTTTGCACCTTGAGAAAGGCGAGGAGGGGCGGCAGGGCGTCCTGATAGTGCAGCAGCACCAGCCAGAGGGGGGTCACCAGCATGGTCAGCAGGGAGGTGGCGATCCGGATCAGCTTCATGTACCACCCCACCAGGGGCGGGAAGTAGAAGTCGTCCGCCTCCTGTGAGAAGTCGGCCAGCCAGGTGGGCAGGATGATGGCGGTGGGGCAGTTGTCCACGATCAGCACCACCCGCCCCTCCACCAACTGGGCGGCGGCCACGTCCGGCCGCTCGGTGTTGCGCACCTTGGGGAAGGGGTTGATGGAGGGCTTTTTCAGCAGCAGCTCCACCAGGTTTTGCTGGTTGATGACCATGTTTTTGGGGGTGAGGGCCTTGATTTTCTCCCGCAGCTCCCCCACCAGCTTGGGGTCGGCCACCCCGTCAATATAGCCCAGGGCCACGTCGGTCTTGGAGGATTCGCCCACCGACAGCATCTCAAAGGTCAGCCGCGGGTCGCGGATGCGCCGGCGGATGAGGGCGGTGTTGAAGACCACCGTCTCGGAGAACCCGTCCCGCGAACCCCGCAGCACCTTGTCCTTCTCCGGCTCGTCGATGCCCCGGTTGGGGTAGGTGCGGGTGTCCATCACCACCGCCCCGGCAAATCCCTCGATCACCAGGACGGAGGGGCCCGACAACACCGCCTGGGCGGCCTCCTCCGGGCGCTCGGTCACCGCGTATTCGGTGTAGGGGAGAAAGCGGCGGCAGAAGTCCTCCAAATCCTCCAGAGCGTCCATCTGCTCCGGGGTGATGGAGAAGAAAAACTGCAGGATGCGCTGGAAGAGGTCGTCCTTCATGAACCCGTCTAAAAAAAAGACCGAGCACTGCCGGTCGCCGATGACCACCGGCTTTTCCAGCAGGTCAAAACTCTCTTTCAGGGGGAGCAGGCGGGCAATTTCCTCACGCTTCAAAACGATCACCTCGATTTCCCCATCAGTGTTCCCCAAACGCGGCTGTTTAACCCATTTTTTTCTGTGACCTCTTTTCTCCCTGCGCCGGCGGGGGCCGCGCTGCAAAAAAAGAGAGGTCGCCTCCCTCTGCGGGGCGACCTCTCTTTTCAGGGCTTTGTCTGGGGTCCAAATGGAAAGTCAACCGACTTTTGCAAGGCCATTGGGCCGCCTTGTGTCCAATAAGGCGCATTTGATCAGCCCAGCAAATGGAGGTTTATCGCTCTACGACAACTGTGAGCATAACCAAATCTTCAGTTCCAGTATTGATAATGCTGTGTTCGGAACCTTTTTTACATATATGACAAGTTCCTGCTGAAAGCATTTCTTCTTTCCCATCACAGACAGCACGTCCTATACCGGAAATGATATAGTTGATGTCATCGCTTGTTTCATGCCGGTGAAAGCCGATGGAACCTCCGGCATGGATACGACAAGGGATGATTTTGCCTTGTTCATCCATAAACATCTTCGCTGTCATTTCTCCTGTCCCGCCGTTCATTCCCGGTACGGTTCTTTCCGGCATCTCATTAAAATTGATAAACATATTAACCTCCACAACGTTTCGTTTGTTGTACGCCTTACCCGCCAAAAGCGCACCGCTCTTTCCACCACCGTACCATATCACCCCGTTTGCTGCAAGGGGTCTGCGGGGGCTCATCTCGGCGACGGGGCGCAGAGAGGGGCGTTGCATCTTCCCCTGTTGACAGCCGCCCCCACTTGCCGTACACTGAAAAAGCCCCCTTGCGGGCGGAAAAGGAGTGGATGAGAGATGGCAAAACCCAGCGACCGCTTTATCGTTGTCTACAAGCAGGGCACCATGAACGTCACCCAAATCTGGGTGGACCGGGCGACGGGGGTCAACTACCTCTTTCACCAAGAGGGGTACTCCGGCGGGCTCACCCCGCTGCTGGACCGCTGCGGCAAACCGGTGATCAGCCCCATCCCCTTCCCGGAAGGACAGTAAAAGAGCCCGCCCCCCTCCAAGGTCGAGAGGTGCGGGCTCTTTTTTCAGCGGGAGAGGCGGCAGAGGGCCCGGTGGGCCAGATACCCCAGCAGCAGTGCGGCCGCTAGCCCCCACAGCGGGGGATGAAAGAGGACGTGGGGGAGGAGAAAGCGGCCCACGGCCGCCAAAGCTAGGCAGAGGACCATCACCCCTGCCCCCATGCCAAAAGAGAGGGTGCGCCGGGTCGTCCCCCTCTCCGCCAGGGGGGTGCGCCCCACCCAGAGGTAGAGGCCCGCCACCGCGGCCGCCAGCACCCCCCAGGTGAGCAGGTCGCCCGCGGTGATGGCCCAGCGCCAGTCGTACGCGCTGCCGTGCAGCAGGGCGTTTGCCGCCTGGCCGATTGCCCCCGAAAAGAGAAAGTCGAGCCCCACCAATAGCAACAGGCCCAGCAGCACCGTGTCCGCCCAGTCGCAGAGGACGGCCCTCCGCCGCTTGCGGCCGGCCCCGGCCAGGATGTCGTCGCAGAAAGCCCGAAAGTCCCGCCCCAGCACCTGCTGCGGCCCCTCGCCCCGCTGTTGGGCCTCCCAGAACATGGCCTTCAGGTCGTCGGCCACCGCCTCCAGCTCTCCCTCGTCCATCTGCTTGAGCCGCAGATAGGTGAGGATGTCGGCCAGGTAGCGCTGGCCCTCCTCGGTGAGACAGGCGACCTCGCTATCTCTCTTCATCTCTGTTTCCCCCTCTCAACAGGCGGCCCACAGCCGCCGCCATCTCCTGCCAGTGCCCCTCGAAGAGGACCAATTCCGCCCTCCCTGCCGGGGTGATGTGAAAGTACTTTCGCCTGGGCCCCGCAGGGGAGACCCGGTGGGTGGCGGCAATCAGGCCGCCCTTTTCCAGCCGCAGCAGCAGGGGGTAGATGGTCCCCTCTGAGATGTCGGCCAGCCCGTACTGCCGCAGCTTCTGCGAGATTTCGTATCCGTAGGTCTCCTCCCGGGAGATGACCTTGAGGACACAGCCCTCCAAAGTCCCTTTGAGCATCTGCGAAGGAATCATCACCTGGCCTCCCTTTTGGTATCTTGCAATGCAATGTACAGAGACTACATTGTATTGCAAGATACTGTTTTTGTCAACCCCTTGCCCCCAAAAGGACAGTGATGCCGATCCCCGTTGGGGGAGAAGGTTTGCCAGTTTGTCCAGCCGCCTTGAGGCGCGCGCATGGGTATAGTATGATGGAAAGAAAATGGGTGCACCCCGGGCGGACAAGGGGAACCCACAAATTGAAATCGGTCGAGATGAAAAAAGAGGGGCGTGTCTGTGGATGGACTACAGAGAACAAATTCACTCTGAACTAAGGCGGATTGCAAGAAAGGTGCCCTATAACCGGGCGGTGATCGGGTGCGCCAACCTCTTTCAGGGGCTGTCCTTTCGCCTGACAAAACTCCCGAGGGGGGTGACCAGCAGACAGGTCGTGATAAAAGGGCACAGAGGGCTTCCCTTAAAGGTAGAGATATTTGAGCCGGAGAATAGAACAGAAAAGCTGCCCTGCTTGATTTATGTGCACGGAGGGGCGTTTAGCTATAGAGCTTCCGCCTATCACAAAAAACTCGCGTCGCTCTATGCGGGGAAGGCGGGGTGCAGGGTGTGTTTTCCAGACTATCACTTGGCGCCGAAATACCCCTATCCAGCTGCCTACGACGATGTTTTGGCCCTGTACAGATGCGTTGTGGACCGTTCGGGGGAGTTTGGCGTGGACAGGGGGAGGATCGGCGTGGCGGGGGACAGCGCCGGCGCGTCGATTGCCGCGCTGATTTGCAACCGCTGTGAACGGGAAGGGCTGAAGCCGCCCTGTGTGCAGATGCTGGTGTACCCTGTGACAGATGTGGAGATGCAGACGGATTCGATGAAACGGTTTTCGGATACGCCGATATGGAATTCCAAAAACAACAGGCGGATGTGGTCGTATTACGGCAAGACCTTGAAGGCGGAAGAGAGGTATGACGCCTCGCCGATGCACAGCCGCTTGCCCCAGGTCATCCCCGACACCTATATTGAAACAGCGGAATACGACTGTCTGCACGACGAGGGCGTTCTGTACGGAGAGAGGTTGCGAAAGGCGGGGGCGAATGTGGAGATAAGCGAGACCAGAGGGACCATTCACGGATATGACTGCGCCATAAACACCAAAATAGCGGCTGAAAATATCGAAAAGCGCATCCTGTTTTTGAGAAAAGGGTTTGGCGGCGGTCCCCCGGCCTGATTGGTTCCAATTTGCCAGGTCGCCTCCCCGCATGGACGCGGGGCGTTTTCGAGCGGGTGGGAACATCGGCAGAGGCCGCGACGTAAAAAGGGGTCTGCCCGCCTGTTTCCCCATTTTGGCGAAGGCGGGTTTGCCAAATCCCAACAGCAGCGCCCTCACTGCAATGGGGGCAAAAAAAGGCCGCTCCGATGAGGAGCGGCCCTTTTTACTGGCAGGGAGCAGGCGGTTACAAAACGCCCAGGGCGTTGCAGATGGTCATGCCGAGCATCACCGCCAGGGTGAGGATGGTGCCAGGGGCCGACAGGTAGGTCGCCGCCTTCTGTGCCGGGGTGAGGACGGTGCAGGGGTTTTCCAGGCGGAAGGTGTCCTTGTGGTTGACCGCCTCGATGACGAAGAGGACAAACCCGCTCACCGCCGCCGCCAGACAGAGGAGGGAGAGGAGCAGGATCGGCAGCAGGTAGGGCAGCTTGGAGAGGAGGTAGGTCATGACATAGCGGCTGCTGCCCCCGCCGGTGAGCACCGACAGGTCGATGTGCCCGGCCAGGATGGACTGGGTGGCGCCGATGAGGTTGATGGAGAGGTGGATCCCCAAGGCCGGCCAGATGGACTGGGCCTTGACCGCCACAAACCCGGCAGCGATCCCCATCATGATGGCGTAGAACAGCTGCTGGTAGTTCATGTGGGTCAAGCCGAAGGAGACGCCCACCACCACAATGGCAAACCAACTGCCAAAGGGCAGGGTGTGGCAGAGAAGGGTCCCCCGAAAAATCAGCTCCTCCATCAGCGGGGCGGCCAGAGCCATGAAGAAGAAGGAGATGAGGGCGTTGGCAAAGCCGGTGTCGGTCACCAGGCTGGGGGCCGCGAGCTCCACCCCGAACAGCAGTTGGATGATGGTGAAGAGAAAGTTGAAGACATAGCTGACGCCGTAGGTGAGTCCCACCCCGATGAGGGTCCACTTGGCGATCTCCTTGCCGCTGGCCTTGGGCTTTGTAAAGTAGGTGCGCACCTTGTGGGGCTGACCGGCGTTGCCGATGAGCAGCAGCAGGGGGGCCATCACCAGGTAGAGCGAGCCGTAGGAGATCAGGTTGGCCACGGTGTCGAAGGCGGTGGTGCTCATCCGCACCCCCAGCAGCTTCATCGCCATCAGCACCCCCAGGGCCACCAGGTTGGTGCCCACCACCAGCAAGAGCAGCAGCAGGCTGTTGCGGTTGGAACAGCGCCGCAGCGCCTTTTTGGCCTGTTTTACGGGGGAGAGAGGGGGGGCGACCGGCGGCACGGGGGGTGTTTCGCCCCCTGCGGTGGGGGGAGGGGGGAAGTCGACGGCCCCTTCGGGGCGGTCAAAGGCCGGGGCGGGGGAGGGGCTCTCCGCCGCCTCCGGCGCGCCGGACGGTTCTCCCGGCTGGGGGGAGAGGGGGGGCTGTGGGGTGAAGTTGGTTTCTTCCATCAGTTACGACCACCTTTGTTGCGGAAAATAAAGTTGTGAGAAAACGCCCTTTTGCGGGCGGTTTTGGCATTTGTCCCCTATTGTAACACCCAAATGTGAACAAGTCCAGAAGATGGAGAAAGTCTTGAAAAACGGCCTGAAAGGGGCTTGTGATGGGCCTCGGCGGACCCTGCGGACCCGGAATGTTAAGGGGGAATTTTGTAGATTTTTTGGCGGGCCCCGCTATTGTTCGGGGGGACCGGCGGGGGAGTCGGGCCCTTCGCTCCCCTCGACGCGCAGCTTTTCGCCCTGGCTCTTGCTGACGATGTCGGTCTTTAGCAGGGAGGCAAAGGAGAGCGCCCCCTCCCCGTATTTGGAGCGCACCCTGTCCATGGCCGTTTCCAGCTGGCGCTGCTTCTCCCGCTGGGCCAGGACCGCCTGGTCGGCAAAGAGGGAGAGCTGCTCCCCGCTGTCCTTCCCGCCCAGACCGGCGGCGGTCACCGTCAGCATCCGGATGGGGGCGCGCAGGTCCCAGTTCTGCCGCACCAGCTCCATGGAGGCGGCAAACAGCTCCCGCGAGAGGTCGGTGCCCCGCTCCAACTGCCGCTGGCGGGAAATCACCTTGAACTGGGGCGATTTGATCTGCACCTGCACCGTCTGGCAGCAAAGGCCGTAGCGGCGCAGCCGGGCCGCCACCGTGTCGCAGAGCATCAGCAGTCCGGCGCGCACGTCCTCCTCCCCCTCCAGGTTGCGGCGGAAGGTGATGCCGTTGCCCACGCTCTTGACCTCCCGCTCGGCCCCGGCGGGGCGCACCGGCTCCTCGTCCTCGCCCCGGGCGTACAGCTGCACCGCCATGCCGGCTTTCCCCAGCAGCCGCTCGATCAGGGTTTCGTCGGCCTGGGCCAACTGGCCGATGGTGTCGATCCCCACACGGGAGAGCTTTTCCGCCGCCACCTTTCCCACGTAGATCATCGAGCTCACCGGCAGCGGCCAGAGGATTTGCCGGTAGTTCTCCCGGGTGATGAGGGTGGTGGCGTCCGGCTTTTTGTAGTCGCTGCCCAGCTTGGCAAAGATTTTGTTGAAGCTCACCCCCACCGAGATGGTCAGGTCGGTCTCCTTTTTCACCCGGCGGCGCAGCTCGTCGGCGATCTGCACCCCGCTGCCAAAGAGGGTCCGGCTGCCGGTCACGTCCAGCCACGACTCGTCGATGGAGAAGGGCTCCACCAAATCGGTGTACTGGCAGTAGATGGCGTTGACCGCCTCTGAAAATTCCCGGTACTTTTTGTGGTGGGCCGGCGCCAGCACTAGCTCCGGGCACTTTCGCCGGGCCTGCCACACCGTCTCCGCCGTCTGCACGCCAAAGGCCTTGGCCAGCTCGTTTTTGGCCAGAATGACCCCGTGGCGGCTCTCCGGGTCGCCGCAGACGGCCATCGGCACCGATCGGTAGGCCGGGTTGAGGGCGCACTCCACCGAGGCGTAAAAGCCGTTGCAGTCGCAGTGCAAAATGACCCGGTCGTCCATCCGGCGCGCCCCCTTTCCCCGGGCGGCTCGCCGCCCTTTTTCACCCCTTATGATACCACAAGCGCGCCGGTTTTGCCCGTAAAAAATAGGGGGCTGTCCTGCCCCCTGTTCGACTGCGCTCAAAATTCCCAGTGGCAGTCCGCCTCCCGCGCCAGTCCCAGCAGGCGGTAGATCCGCTCTACCTGGTCCACCAGCGCCGCTCCCACCGGGTGCTGCTGGTCGGCCAAAAGCACCTCAAACCCCGCGATAAAGCAGACGGGCAGCCAACTGCGAAAACAACTGGTCAGCATCCCTTGCATCCCTTGGTACGCCTTGCGCGCCTGCGGGGTGAGCACGGTGCAAAAATCGGCCTCCGCCACCGGCCAGCAGGCCAGCGCCTCCCGGTCCAGGGAGCCCGCCTTCCACAAAATGGCGTCGTGCAGGGCGGCCCGCCCGCCCTCGTCGTCTGCAAACGGGGCCAGCGCCACCCCCTCCACCCCAAAGGCGACCACTTCCTGCATCCCCGCCAGAATGGCCCCGGCGCTGTACAGGTAGCAGAGGTGGGCCAGCCGCTTTTCAAACAGCGCACAGTATGCTCCGGTCAGCACCCCCTGTTTTTCCACCTGGCGGCGAAAGGCGGCCCAGTCCCGGCCAAAGCCCTGCCGCCGGGCGCGAAAGCAGGCGTCGCGCTCGTCCAGGTAGCACAGCGGCTGCCGGAAGGTTTCCGGCAGAAAAAAGTCTGCTGCCTCGGCCGCGGTCGCCTGGGCCGCACGCCGCCTCCGCTTTTTCCCGTGGAAGGACCCCCAGTGACGCCAATATCCTTTCAACATCTGCAAATCCCCCTGTATTCGACAAATTTTTTATTATTATAGCAAAAAAGCAGAGAAAATACAACTAATATTACGAGTGAATAACTATAGGTATATTTAAGAGACAGTTTGTTTCACCTACGCTTTATAAGTCAATAGTATTTGATGTAAAGTGTGGGTTGTAATATGTTGAAAAGCTTATTGGGCAAGCGGCTTCGCAAAATGAGGAAAGTACACGGTCTCACACAGAAAGAACTTTCAAAAATGATAGGGTTGTCAGTGCCTTCGATTGGGAAGATAGAAACGGGAAAGACTGTACCCGTATTTGAAACTTTTATCAAATTGACAGAGGTTTATGCGGATACCGCAGTTGAGGACATTCTGTGTGATGTTCTGGATGTTGGCATCCTTTACAGAATCAAAGACATCTCGGCGCGCATAGACAGTTTGCCGGAGGCGGAAAGGGAGTATCTGTACGCCGCCGCGCGGTACTTTGTCGGTGCCATGCGAAAGGAGGGAGAGGCAGATGACTAGGGCGGAATTCGGCGAGCGCCTCAACAAAATTCGCAAAAAGACGGGGATAAAAACGGAGCTTTTGGCCGAAAAGACAGATGTCAGTGTCGGTTTTCTCAATGGTGTATTTTCCGGCAAAGCCTACCCCAGCGTGGAGACCTTTGTCAAGCTGGTCAATGTTCTGGGCTGCTCGGCCAACGAGCTGCTCCGGGGCGAGCCCTGGCCGGTGGACGAGACCGCCCTTGATTCGCGGCTGCTGTCGATTAGGGAGCTGCCGCCGGACCGGGCCCGCCATGTCTGCAACGTCCTCGACACCATCCTGACCGATTTGGAACAGGCCAGAGAGTGCGCCCCTTCCGAAAAGTGAATAGCGGCCGGCGGGGAAGTCCCGCCGGCCGTTTTTGTGTCCCTCCCCATTTCGCCCCAACGGAGAGGGGAGGGCCGCAAAAAAAGAGGGAAACCGCTGCCCGGGGAAGGCAGCCGTTTCCCTCTCAAGAGAAAAAGCAAATCGTTCAGGAAAAACCGATGGGAGAAGCTTAGAAGAATCTCTTCAGCAGCCCGGCGAAGCCGCGGCCGTGGCGGGCCTCATCCTTGCACATCTCGTGCACGGTGTCGTGGATGGCGTCCAGGTTCAGCTTCTTGGCCAGGGTCGCCAGCTCTTTTTTGCCCTCGCAGGCGCCGTGCTCGGCGTCCACCCGCATCTCCAGGTTCTTTTTGGTGCTGTCGGTCAGCACCTCGCCCAGCAGCTCGGCGAACTTGGCGGCGTGCTCGGCCTCTTCAAAGGCGTATCTCTTGTAGGCCTCGGCGATCTCGGGGTAGCCCTCGCGGTCGGCCACCCGGCTCATGGCCAGGTACATCCCGACTTCGCTGCACTCGCCGTTAAAGTTCTGGCGCAGGCCCTCGATGATCTCCTCGGGAGCGCCCTGGGCCACACCCACCACATGCTCGTCGGCGTAGGACAGCTCGCCCTCGGCCTGTTTCTTGAACTTCTCAGCAGGGGCGCCACAGACCGGGCACTTCTCGGGAGCAGCCTCGCCCTCGAACACATAACCGCAGACGGTGCAAACAAATTTAGACATTTTTCGTTCCTCCTACTTCAAAATGAAATTGTTGTTTTGATTGTTTTTCTGGGGTTTCTTACCATGGCTTAACTATACCACGAGCATCCACTTACGTCAATAGGTTTTGCGAAAAAAATAATAACAATTCTCATTTTTGTTTTGGGAGGCCCTTCCAGGGGACGGCGGGCCATGACTTCCGACCCTGCAAGTGGTACAATAGAGAGAGCCGGGAGAGGCGCCCCTGACGCCCTCCTCCCGCTGTCGATTTTAGAGAGATGAGGGGGACCCCGCCCATGCTTTCCACCCTGTTGGTGGCCGTCAACGCCAAGTACACCCACACCAATCTGGCGGTGCGCTATCTCGCCGCCTGTGCCCGCCGTGCCGGCGTAAAGGGCTGCGGCTTTGCCGAGTACCACATCAACCTGCAGCCCGACGAGGTGACCGCCGCCATCGCCCGCCTGGCGGGGGAGCGGGTGGCCTTTTCCTGCTATATCTGGAACCGCGCATTCATCGACCTGGTGGCCCGGCGGCTGCAGCTGGTCCGCCCCGAATTGCGCCTCTACTGCGGCGGCCCCGAGGCCGAGTGGGACCCCCAGTTTTTGGAGCAGCACCCCTGGTGCGACGGGGTGCTCTGCGGGGAGGGGGAGGGGGCTTTCCCCCTCCTCGCCGCCGGCCGGCCCGAGGGGGAGGTCCCCGGCCTCCTCTACTGCGCGGGGGGGAGCCTCCGCCGCAATCCCCCCGCGCCGCCCCTTCCCCTGGAGGAGCTCCCCTTTGTCTACGGCGAGGGGGAGCTGCCGCCCCACCGCCACATCTACTACGAGTCCAGCCGGGGCTGCCCCTTTTCCTGCCACTACTGCCTCTCGGGGGCCGGGGGGCGGGTGCGCTTCAAACCCCTGGAACAGACCTTGCAGGAGCTCGACTTCTTTTTGGAGCAGCGGGTGGTGCGGGTCAAATTTGTCGACCGCACCTTCAACTGCGACCGGCAGCGGGCCAGGGCCATCTGGCGCCACCTGATGGAGCGGGACAACGGGGTGACCAACTTTCACTTTGAGCTGGGGGCCGACCTGTTGGGCCCGGAGGAGGTGGAGCTGTTGCGCGCCGCCCGCCCCGGCCTCTTTCAATTTGAGATCGGGGTGCAGTCCACCAACCCCCAAACGGTGGCCTCGGTGCAGCGGGTGCACGACTTTGCGGCCATCTCCCGCGCGGTGCGGGGACTTTTGGCGGGGGAGAACATCCACCTCCACCTGGACCTCATCGCCGGGCTCCCCTTTGAGGATAAAAAGACCTTCGGCCGCTCCTTTGACCAGGTATATGCGCTGGGGCCCCACCAATTGCAGCTGGGCTTTCTCAAACTCCTCCACGGCAGCCGCCTGCGGGCGGAGGCGGGGGACTACGGCATCGTCTTCTGCCCCGACCTGCCCCCCTACGAGGTGCTGAAAACCCGCTGGCTCTCCTACGAAGACATCTGCGCCCTCAAGCGGGCGGAGGGGGCGCTGGAGACCTTTTCCAACAGCGGTCGCTACCGGGCGTCGCTCGCCTACCTGGCCGCCTGCCAGGGCAGCCCTTTCGCCCTCTTCTGCCAGATGGGGGATGCCCTGGCGGAGGAGCCCGCCCTCTCCCGGGAGGGGAAGCACGCCTTTCTCTGGCGCTTTGGCAGGGGGCGTCCCGGGGTCGACGAACAGCGGCTGCGGGAGGCCCTGCGGCTGGACTGGCTCTGCTGCGAAAAGCCCCGCAAGCGGCTGCCCTTCCTCGACGACAGCAGCCTGACCCCCCGCTACCGCCGCGCCGCCGGCGACTTCTTTGGGGACGGGGAGAAGGTCGCCCGCTACCTGCCCTCCTACCTGGGCGAGCACCCCGGCCACATCGCCCGCACCGCCCACCTGGAGGTGTTTGCCCGCCACCCCCTCACCGGTGCCCCCGGACCGGTGGCCATCGCCTTTGACTACCGGCGGCGGGATATCTGGGGCGGCGCTCGCTGGCAGGTGGTCCCCCTGGAGGGGACTGTTGGCACAACTGCCTAAAAACCCCGCCTGAAACAGGGCATTTCCCCAAAAAGGGCCGTCTCTCCTTGACCGGCCAAAAGGGCTTTTCTATACTAATATCGGAAAGTGAAAAAGGGGCCCCAGGGCCCAGAAGGGAACTGTCCATGCATTTAAACACCACCGGCGGAGAGACGGGGGTCACCAAGCGCGAGGCGCAGATTTTGACCATCCTCCGCAAAAATCCCACCATCTCCCACAAAGAGCTGGCCGAGCGGCTGGGCATCACCCGCTCGGCGGCGTCGGTCCACCTGACCAACCTGGCCAAAAAGGGAAAGATCATCGGCCGGGGCTACATCCTCGAACAGCCCAACTACGCCGTGGTCATCGGCGGCGCCAACATGGACGTCAACGGCTTCTCCTCCGGCCCCCTGATCCCCCAAAACTTCAACGCGGGCAAAATTCGCCTCGAGCCGGGCGGCGAGGCCCGCAACCTGGCGGAGAACCTGGCCCGGCTGGGGGTGGGGGTCAAGCTGATTTCCGCCATCGGCGGCGATGTTTTCGGCGAGAAGATCCTCGCCGACTGCCGCTCCCTGGGCATCGACGTCACCGGCTGTCTCATCCTCCCGGGGGAGAACTCCTCCCTCTTCATCGGCATCGTCAGCCCCGACGGGGAGATGGCCCTCGGCCTGTCGGACATGACCATCGAGCAGTGCATTACCCCCGCCTTTTTGGAGGGGCGCTGGGGCGCCCTGGCCGGGGCGAAGGTGATGTCTGTGGGCAGCGGCCTGCCGGTGGAGAGCATCGAGTACCTCCTCACCGCCTTTGCCGGCAAGGAGATCGTCGTCGACGCCGGGTCGGTGGCCAAACTGTCCTCCATCCGCCACCTGATAGGCGCCATCCCCACCCTGCAGCTCAACAGCGCGGAGGCCGAGTACCTCTCCGGCGTCGCCATCAGCACCGAGGAGGACGCCCTGCGGGCGGCCAAGCAGATCGGCCGGATGGGGCCCAAGCGGGTGGTGGTCACCATGGGGCCCCGGGGGGCCGCCCTGTCCACCGCCAGCAGCGAGGGGATCTACCGCACCCGCCCGGTCAAGCCGGTGAGCGACGCGGGGGTGGGCACCGCCTTTACCTCCGGCCTCTGCTACGGCCTGGCCTACGACTATTCGGAAGAGGACACCATCTTCCACGCCCTGGCCTGCGCTGCCCTCAATTTGGAGGGGGAGAGCGCCGTCAACCACAACCTCAGCCTCAAGAGTGTGCAGGACTTGGCGCAGCAGCTGAGCCGGGAACAGTGAGATTGCCAAAAGAGAGGGTCCAAACCCGCGGGGACAGCCCGGGGTCTGGACCCTCTTTTGTTTTTAAGTCAGCTCTTTCAGCTCCGCTCGCAGCCGCTCCAAAAGGGGCGCGCCCCCTTCCTCCAGCAGGTCGCCCAGCCGCTGTCCCTCCGCGCCTTGGCGGCGGTAAAAGGCCAGGATCCGCCCCACCGCCTCCACCAGGGCGCTTTCTGGCAGCGCAAACCCCAGCTCGTCGCCCAGGCGGGGGCGGCGGCCCATCATCCCCCCGACAAAGAGGAGGAACCGTCCCGCCTCGCCGGGGGCGGGGAGGATGCCCACATCCTGTCCGCGGGCCTTCCCCAGGCTGTTGGGGCAGCCGTAGACCCCGATTTTGAACTTTTTGGGCGCGGGGGTCCCGAAGAAGGCCCGGTCCAGTTGAAGGGCCAGCCGGTGGGTGTCAAAAACGCCCCGGCGGCAATCGGTCCCCTTGCAGGCGGTCACCGCCCGCACGGTGGCGCCGGTGCCCCCCCATTGCAGCCCCAGCTCTCCGGCCAGGGCCACCGCCTCGTCCAGCCGCTCGGCGGGGATGCGGTCGATTTCCAGGGTGCCCCGGCTGGTGGCGGTCACCCGCCCGCCGCCGCAGCGCTCGGCCACCAGGGCCGCCGCCCGCAGCGCGTCGGGGGTGAAGACCCCGCAGCTGCCCACCACCCGCAGGGCGTACCGGCCGCCCTTTTGGGGGAGTATCCCGTTTTGCACAGCGATCTCTCCTTTTTCTCTGCTAAAAAGTCTATATGCCCAGCTGGGCGAAGATGTCCCCCAGCCGCCCGGGCAGGTCCCGGGGGAGGGTGGAGCGGGCCGAACGGTCCGCCTGACAGAGGTCCCCCGCCCGGCCGTGGAGCCAGGCGGCGCAGACCGCCGCCACAAAGGGGGGCGTGCCCTGGGCCAGCAGGGCCGCCAGGATGCCCGAGAGGGTGTCGCCGCTGCCGGCCTTGGCCAGACCCGCCCCGCCGGTGGGGTTGACGGCCAGGGCCCCGTCCGGCCCGGCGATGGCGGTGTTGTGCCCTTTGAGCAGCACCACCGCCCCCCACTCGGCGGCCCAGCAGGCGGCGCAGGCCAGCGGGTTTTTGCCGATTTCCCCGGCGCTCTCGCCGGTGAGGCGGGCCATCTCCCCCAGGTGGGGGGTGAGCACGGTGGGCCCCCGCCGCTTTGCCAGCCACTGGGGGTGGCGGGCGAGGTGGTAGAGCCCGTCGGCGTCCACCAGCACCGGGCCCGCAAAGCGCCCCAGCAGTTCCCCCACCAGCTCCCCGACCCCCTCGCTGCGCCCCAGGCCGGGGCCGATGAGCAGGGCGTTGGCCCCCTCCACCCCCGCCCAGAGGTCGGTCAGGTCGCCGGGACAGAGTTGCCCCTCCTCGCCCCCGGACAGGGGGCGCAGCACCGTCTCCGGCGAGCGGAGGGAGACCAGTTGACAGACGCGCTCGGTGGAGCAGAGGGTCAGGTAGCCGACTCCCGTCCGCAGGGCCGCCTCGGCGGCCAGGGCGGCGGCCCCCCGGTAGAGGTCGCTGCCGCAGACAGCCGCCAGCCTGCCGTTTGTCCCCTTGTGAGAGAGGGGGGAGAGGGGGGCGAGCTGCGCCCGCAGGTATCCCTCGTCGGCCGCCTTCACCGCGCGGGTGAGGGCGGCCAGCTGCCCCTCTTCAATGCCGATGTCCAGCACGGCGCACTCCCCCATCCACTCCCGGCCGGGGCGGAGGAGGGCGGCCTGTTTGGCGGCGGCAAAGGCGGCGGTCAGGTCTGCCCGCAGGGCCCCGTCGGCCACCAGGCCGGTGTCCGCCTCCACCCCGGAGGGGATGTCCAGTGCCAGCACAAAGGGGGCGGCTCCCCGCGCCCAGGCAAACAGGGCCCGGTGAAAGGGGTCCAGTTCCCCCCGAAAGCCGGTGCCGTAGACCCCGTCCACCAGCAGGTCAAAGCGCTCCCCCTGGGGCACCTGCTCCAGCGGGGTGGGAGAGACCGCCCCCGCCAGGTTTTGCAGGGCCTGTTTTGCCTCGGCGGTGCGGGGGGCCCCGTCGGTGAGGTAGAGACAGACCTCGGCCCCCGCCCCTGCCAGCAGCCGGGCCATGACCAGGGCGTCGCCCCCGTTGTTCCCCCTGCCACAGAGCAGGCAGACCCGCCTGCCCGGCAGGGAAAATCGCCCGGCCAGCAGCGAGAAGGCCGCCTGCCCGGCGTTTTCCATCATCTGGTAGTAAGAGAGCCCCGCCGCGTCGGCGCGGCGCTCCGCCTCTTTCATGGAGGCGGTGTCGATCAGCTTCACAAAAAATCCCCCCTGTGCGGCAACTTGGTACCAGTATAGCACAAGGGGGTGGGGGTTGTCAGTCGTCGGGCAGGGCGTTTTGGCAGATGTTGAGGGCGTCCTCCACGTGGTAGGGGGCGCTCTGGTGGGAGCCGGGCGCCCCTGCCGTCACCAACAGGTAGCGCCTGTCCCCCTTTTGCAGCAGGGTGGCCAGGCAGAGGCCCGCCTCTTCGGTGTAGCCGGTCTTGCCCCCCAAAATCGCCCCGCCCCCCAGCTGGGCGGGGATCCCCACATCAAACAGGGTGCTGGTGAGGAAAAGGCCGTCGGGGTGGGCCGAGCTGGGGGCGGTGGTATAGCTGTGGGCGGTAAAGACGCGGCAAAACGCGGGGTTTTGCAGGGCGCTGTCCAGCAGCAGGGCGATGTCCGCCGCGGTGCTGTAGTGGTCGGGGTGGTGCAGCCCGTCGGCGTTGACGAAGTGGGTGTCCTCCATCCCCAGCTCCCGGGCGCGCCGGTTCATCCGCTCCACAAAGGCCGGCTCCGAGCCGCTGACGGCGGTGGCGATGCCCAGGCAGGCGTCCGCCCCAGAGGGGAGGAGGGCGCCGTAGAACAGGTCCGCCACCCGCACCTCCTCGCCGGGGAGGAACCCGGCCATCGAGGCGTTTGCCGCATAGAGGGGCTGAAAGTTTGAGGGCAGGCGCACCGCCGCGTTCCAGTCGGGAAGGGCCTCCATCCCCAGCATGACCGTCATGATTTTGGTGAGGGAGGCGGGGTAGATGCGCTCCTTCCTCCGCTGGGAGAGCAGCACCTGTCCGCCCCCGCACTCCACTAGAAAGGCGACCGGGCTGTAGAGCTCCAGGGGGTTGTCCACCCCCCGGTCGTCAAAGCGGGGGGCGCTCTGCACGGGGGTGGGGCGGGGATGCGCGTCGCCCCCCACGGCGCGCAGGGCCAGCCCGCCCCCCAGGGCCGCCAGCAAAACGGCGGCTGCCAGCAGCGCTCTCCCTCTCCTCTTCTTTCCCTGTCTTGTCATTGGCAATGCAGCTCCTTTCTCCCCTCCATCAAACCAGAAAAGAGCGGGGGGCACTTGAACTCTTTCTGGCGCATTTCTTGAGAAGTGATGGAGAAAACATTGCAGTTTTGAAAGAAATGGAGCCGCGGGGGGGATGGCGGTCCGCTTTTTGCGGGCGAGGTAACAAAAAAAGCCCCACTGAAAGATGTGGGGTCAGCGCGCAGTGAAATGCGCCAGATGAGCTCATACGGGCAAAAGAAGGGGATAGGGAAGCGGCTATTTGGCTAGAACTATATGATGTAGAGCAGACGGCATCCGTACTGTGTCGTCTTAATGACTGTTATGGTTTTTTGGCAAGACAATATGCTTTGAATATGAGGTATTGTGGAAAACTACTTGCCTGCGGGGAATTGTAGTATATGCATCGAGACAAAGAAGGAGGGCGAGGCATCTGCCTCGCCCTCCTTCTTTATTGGGAAAGAGCGGCCCCTCACAGGCCCCGCTCTTTTTTGTACTCCAAAAACTCCTCATAGCTGCCCTGGCGGTCGAGAATGCCGTCGGGGCGGATCTCGATGATGCGGTTGGCCACCGACTGCACTGTCTGGTAGTCGTGGGAGGCAAAGAGGAGGATGCCCCCAAAGCTCTGCAGCCCCTTCTGCACCGCGGTGATGGATTCCAGATCCAGGTGGTTGGTGGGCTGGTCCAGCAGCAGCACGTTGGCCCCGCCCAGCATCATCCGCGAGAGCATGCAGCGCACCTTCTCGCCGCCGGAGAGGACGCTCACCGGCTTGTACACGTCGTCGCCCGAAAAGAGCATCCGCCCCAAAAAGCCCCGCAGGTAGGTCTCGGTGGTGTCCCCCAGGGAGTACTGGGCCAGCCACTCCACCAGGTTTTTGTCCTCCCCCTCGAAGTAGGCGGTGTTGTCCTGGGGGAAGTAGCTGCGGCTGGTGGAGACCCCCCACTTGAAGCTGCCGCCGTCGGGCTCTTCCTCCTCGGTGAGCACCTTGCACAGGGCGGTGAAGGCCAGGTCATTTTCGCCCACAAAGGCGATTTTGTCCCCCCGGTTGACGGTGAAGCTGATTTCCTGCAGGGCGGGCACCCCCTCCAGCGATTTGGAGAGGCGGTCCACCGTCAGGATCTCCTTGCCCGGCTCCCGGTCCATGGTGAAACCCACAAAGGGGTACCGGCGGGAGGAGGCGGGCATCTCCTCCACCGTCAGCTTGTCCAGCAGCTTCCGGCGGGAGGTGGCCTGCTTGGCCTTGGACTTGTTGGCCGAAAAGCGGGAGATAAAGTCCTGCAGGTCCTTGATCTTCTCGTCCCGCTTGCGCTTTTGGTCGTTTAGCAGCCGCTGCATCAGCTGGCTGGACTCATACCAAAATTCGTAGTTGCCCACGTACATCTTGATTTTGCCGTAGTCCACGTCCACCATGTGGGTGCAGACCACGTTGAGGAAGTGCCGGTCGTGGGAGACCACGATCACCGTGCCCACAAAGTCCAGCAGAAAGTCCTCCAGCCAGTTGATGGCGTCGATGTCCAGGCCGTTGGTGGGCTCGTCCAGGAGAATGATGTCCGGGCGGCCGAAGAGGGCCTGGGCCAGCAGCACCTTGACCTTGACCTTTTCGGCCAGGCCGGCCATCCCCTCGTAGAGCAGCTCGGCCGACAGGCCCAGCCCCTGCAAGATCTGCTGGGCCTCGGTCTCGGCCTCCCAGCCGCCGAGCTCGGCGAACTCCCCCTCCAGTTCGGAGGCGAGGATGCCGTCCTCCTCCGAGAAGTCGGGCTTTTGGTAGAGCTCGTCCTTCTGCTTCATGATTTCAAAGAGCCGGGGGTTGCCCTGCAAAACGGTGTCTAGCACAGTGAACTCGTCGTAGGCAAAGTGGTTTTGCTTCAGCACCGACATCCGGGTGCCGGGGGGAATGATGATTTCCCCGGTAGAGGGCTCCAGCTCCCCCGAGAGGATGCGCAGGAAGGTCGATTTCCCCGCGCCGTTGGCCCCGATGATGCCGTAGCAGTTTTCGGGGGTGAACTTCAGATCCACATTTTTAAAGAGATTCTGCCCGCCGAACTGCAGGCTGACATTTTGTACGGTAATCATAAAATCCTCCGCGTTGGCATACTCCTCGGCATCCGCCGACGGTTGCCATTCTACCATATACTGCCGCAAAAAAACAGGGAAAATTCCCAAAAGGGGGCAAAAAAACTTGTTCCCCACGCCGCTTTTCAGTATACTGGATACATTGGAGTACCGACAGGCCGCCCTCTGCCCACCCGGCGGAAAGGGCCGCCTGAAAATGGAGGTTTCAGAGATGGACACCAGATATTGCCCCACCTGCGGCGCCGTCGCAGAGGTGGGGGCCCGCTTTTGCCAGACCTGCGGCGCGGCGCTGGACGGCAGCACCCCGCCCCAGGACCCCAGCGCCGCCGCCAACCGGCCGGCCTACGCCCCGCCACCCCCGCCGCCGCCCGCCACCTATGTGGGCGACCCCTGTGCGGGCAAGCAGGCGCAAAATGACCAGCCAAACTACCAGTACCCGCCCTCGCCCCCGCAGCAGCCGCCCTACCGGCAGATCCCTCCCCAGCAGAGCGGCCAGTCCCCCTACCAGCCGCCCCAGCAGATGCCCTACCAGATCCCGAGACCCCGCAAAAACAGAAAGAACACCACCCTGACGCTGGGGATCGTCGGGTTGGTCTTTTCGGTTTTGCTGCCCATCGTCACCTACTGCTGCTCCATCCCCGGGCTGGTGATGGCCGGGCAAAACCCCTATACTGGGGAGAGGGACACGGTGGGCAAGGTCCTCAACATCGTGGCCATCTGCGTGGCTGCGCTCAACTCCCTCGCCGCCGTCATCAGCAACCTTGTCCGCTAGACTGGGCAAAAGCAAAGGGACCGGACAGTCGTCCGGTCCCTTTTTGTGCGGCAATGGCAGGCTGTGCCGGCCGTTCAGGGGTCAGTGGCGCTCGCAGTTGCAGCTGTAGTGGCAGTCGCAGGTGGGGCAGTTGTCCTTGATGATCCCATGGACCAGGGCCGCCAGGGTAAACAGCATCATGAAGGCGAAGGCGCTGGCAAAGAAGAGGAGGATGATGGCGGCTACGCTCGCCACTCCCGCAACCGCCACGATGGCGGTGAAGAGGGAGAGGATCAGGGCGCCCAGAGCGGAGAAGAGGAAGCAGGGCAGGTAGCCGCAGATGCTGTCGGAGAATTCGCAGTTGTCGCAGCAGGGGCGGTGCAGGGCGAAGACCAGCAGCAGAAGCAGGGCAATGGCGGAGAGAACAGCGATAAAGCCCAGCGCCACATACACCAAAACAGCGGCGATGCCCGTATAGTAGAGAGCTGCAAAGATGGCGCCCAACACTGCGCTGGCGAAGGCCAGGAAACCGCAGATGTATTTGGAACGGTACACGGATAGACACTCCTTTCAAGCAGACGAACAAATCTCGTGACGATCTGGTCACGCTCCACTATATGTTCGCCCGGCCCGAATGGTGTGACTACTCCTGCGCCCGCCCCAGCCGCCCCAGCAAAAGGGTGGCGGCGCACCCGGCTGTCAGACAGACGAGGCCGGTGAGGGCAGCCCCCCAGCCGCCGGAAAAGCCGGGGAACACCTCGGCCACCGAACCCAGCACAAAGCCGATAATCAGGGCGTAGGTGAACTGGGGCCGCCGCTCCATGGCCCTGTCCAGCAGGGAGGTGGTGGCGAGGATCCCCCCCACCAGCCCCAGGGCGAGGGGGAGGAGAAAGGGAAGGTAGAGCTGACTGACCGACGAGAGGGCCACCTGGTAGAGCCCCAGCAAAAGCAGCACGTGGGAGGCGCTGATGCCCGGCAGCACCAGGGCCACCGCCACCACCGCCCCGGCCAGAAAGAGGAGCAGGGCCCCCTGGAGCGAGAAGCCCTCGCCAGGGGCGAAGAGGCCGTCGGGCACCAGCCGCAGGGCAAAGACCAGCCCCAGACCGAGGGCGGCCCCGGCGAGGCAGCTGGGGGTGGGGCGGCGGATGCCCGCCTGCCGCCACAAAACCGGCAGGCTGCCCAGGATCAACCCCGAGAAGAGAAAGAGCATGGGGTCGCCAAAGCGCTCGGTCAGGTAGAGGACCGCCTTGGAGAAGAGCAGCATCCCCCCCAGCGAGCCCAGGCAGAAGACCAGCAGGAAGAGCAGGCTCTGCCGGCGCTTGGCGCCCCGATCTTTGGTCAGGCTGCTGATGGCGCGGATAAGCCGGCTGTAAATGCCCAGAATAATCGCCATGGTCCCCCCACTCATCCCCGGCAGGAGCATGCTGCTGCCCACCACCAGGCCGGAGAGGAGGGTGGAAAGTCCCTCTTTGGTGCGTTTCATCGTCTCGCTCCTATTTTCAGAAATTTGTACCAGTGTAAAAAAGGCGGGGGCAAAAGTCAATGCCCGCAGCCAGTTCTCCGCCCTGGTGGCGGGGGTGCGGGCCGGGCGGAGCCGCCGCTCGGCGGGGGGCCCTGTAAAATTTGTGTCAAGTGCGGCCACCGGGCGCTTGGCAGCAGCCGGGCAAAGGCGATTTTCCCCCTTTTGGGGTGGATTTGGCCGGGAATGGTGCGCCCGGAGAGCGGGAAGACCTTCTCCCTTTCGCTGCCTTGCCGCCGCACCGCCGGGGAAGCCCGGCCGGTTGTTGGCGTTGGGCCGCTGTTTCGCTATAATAGAATCATCTTGTACCATTTCTCCCGGCCGCTCCCTGTGGGGCGACCGCGGACAGCGGCCGGACGGGCCGCCCGCCCACCGGGCGGACACTATTTGACCCATCAAGGAAAGGGAGCGGATATGGACTCCGACAGTAGTCTTTTTCTCAGTATTGCCATTTTGTTGGTGCTGATCGCCACCAACGCCTTTTTTGCCATGAGCGAAATTGCCGTCATCTCGGTCAATGAGGCCAAGGTGCAAAAACTCGCCGACGGGGGGAGCAAAGCGGCGGGGAAGTTGCTCTTCCTCACCCACACCCCCTCCAACTTCCTCTCCACCATTCAGGTGGGGATCACCCTCTCGGGCTTTCTGGCCTCGGCCGTGGCGGCGGACAACTTTGCGGGGATGCTGGCGGACGCCCTGTCCTTCCTGCCGGTGGACCGGGGCATCCTGCAGGGCGGCTCCCTGGTGCTCATCACCCTGCTGCTGTCCTATTTCACCATCGTCTTTGGCGAGCTGGTGCCCAAGCGCATCGCCATGCGCAGGGCCCAGGCCGTGGCGCTGCGGGTGGCGGGGGTCATCTCCCTGTTTTACCGCATCGCCCGCCCCTTTGTCTGGCTGCTGGCCCAGTCCACCAACGGCATTTTGCGGCTGTTGGGCCAAAAGCCGGGGGAGGACGAGGAGGAGATCACCCCCGAAGACGTCCTTTTGATGGTGGAGACCGGCGCCAAAAAGGGCGTGTTTGACGGCGATGAAAAAGAGCTCATCGAGAACATCTTCGCCTTTGACGACAAGACGGTGGGCGAGGTGATGACCCACCGCACCGACGTGAGCATGGTGGAGGACAGCGACGATATCGCCGCCGTGAAGGAACTGGCCAGGCGGGAGGGGTACTCCCGCATCCCGGTCTACCACGAGACGGCCGACGACGTGGTGGGCATCCTCTACGTAAAGGACCTGCTGGACGACTCCAAGCAGGTCGAAAAGGCGGCCGACTGCATGCGCGCCCCCATCTATGTGCCCGAGAGCATGCTCTGCAGCAAGCTGCTTCGCACCTTTCAAAAGGAAAAGGTCCACATGGCCATTGTGGTGGACGAGTACGGCGGCACCGCCGGCATCGTCACCATGGAGGACTTGCTGGAGGACATCGTCGGCGACATCGCCGACGAGTACGACAGGGAAGAGGCCGACTGCCAGGAGTTGGCGCCCGGCCGCTATCTCTTCGCCGGCTCTATTGAGCTGGAAGAGGTGGAGGAGATCCTCGGCATTGCGCTGGACTACGGGGGCGAGTACGACACCCTGGCCGGCCTGCTCATTGAAGAGCTGGGCTACATCCCCCAGCAGGGGGACGCCACCGTCCTCCCCCTGGGAGGGGGCTACTGCGCCCGGGTGGCGCGGATGGAGGAGCGGCGCATCGACCGGGTCTTGGTCTGGAAAGAGGAGCCGCAGGCCCAGGCGGCCGCCGAGTAGGCGCGCCGGCAGAGAGAAAAAAGAGGGGGCAGCCACCCGTGGCTGCCCCCTCTTCCTATTTGAGGCCGCTTCAGTCAAAGACGCTCACCCTGGCCCTTAGGGTGTTGCCGGCAAGATCGCTCGCCTCCAGGGTGTACCCGCCGTTGGGAAGGGCGTAGAGGAGGGCTTCCCCCTCCCGTCCGACCGGCTGGTGTTCCGCCCCATCTGCCCCGGTAAGGCGCACAGAGGCCCAGTCCACCCCCGCGCCCTCGTCTGTCAGGGGGATGCGGGTCCGCCCGTTTTGGCGGGCGACTGCGCCCACCAGCGGGGGGGAGCAGTCCAGATTTTCCACCCAGAGCTGTGCCTCGGCCGTCCGCCCAATGGATGAGCGCAGGGTCAGGGTGTAGCTGCCGTTTTGGGGCAACAGGGCGAGAAAGCGGCCGTCTGGCTGCCGCTGGGCGGGGTAGATGGCGCCGTCCTCCCCGGCGAAGGCGGCGGTGGACACTGGGCCCGCCGTCGCCACCGTCACCGGGCAGGGGGTGTTGCGCCAGCCGCGCTCTCCCTGTGCCCACTGAATTCGGGGTCTGGACCCGACCCCCAGACCCAACCCCACCCCGGCGACGGTGAGAACGGCCGCTGCCGCCCAGCGGAGAGAGGCCCCCTTTTTGGGGGCGGAAGTTCCGGGCGAGGGGGAGAGCCGTCCCATCGCCCGGGCCACGGCGGGCCCCACGAATACGCCGGGAAGGCCGCCCATCTGCTTTTGCAGGGAGGAGAGGGCGCGGCCGAGCAGTCGCTGCACCGTGCTCACCGAGCAGTCCATGACCTGGGCCATCTGCGCGAGGGGGAGCTTTTGGCAGTAGCGCAGCAGCACCGCCTGGCGCTGGTCGGGGGGAAGGGCGGCCAGGGCGCCCAGCAGCCGCTCCTGCTCGTCCCGCCCCTGGGTGGCCTCTTCCGGCTGCACCAGCTCGTCCACATCGGGGATGGAGGCCAGGCTCTCGTCCTCCCGCAATTCGGGCTGGCGGGTCTGCCGGCGGAGGATGGCCAGGCAGTTGAGGTAGGTAGCCCGGTTGAGATAGGCCACTAGGGCCTGGGGCGAGTGCAGCTGTTCCCACTTTTTCACCAGGGTCAAATAGCTCTCCTGCACCGCCTCTTCCGCCAGGTCGGGCCGGACCAACATCCCCAGCGCCTTTCGGTACTGAATGGGCGCGGTGGCCCGGTAGAGTTCGTCAAAGGCCTCTCGGTCGCCTGCTCTGGCCCGGTCGAGCAGTTCTGCCAGCCGGCGGTGGCTCAGTTCCCGCATCGCGCTATCCCCCTACTAATTTGATAAAATTGGCCTTATTGTAACACGAAAATGCCGTTTTCCAAAGGGCAATTTGACAATTTTCGCGCTGTAAAAATTTTCTGCTGAATTTTGCAAAAAATCTGACCAACTTGCGGGGGATTGTGACGCTTACTCTTGATAAGTAAAAAATAGGAGGAGCGATGGGCGATGCGATATAAAAAGAGACGGCGCCTGGCAGCCCTGGGGCTGGCCACTGTGGTGGCACTGGGGGGACTTGCCTTTCCCGCTGTCCTGGCGACGGAGACGAAAGACGACAATTTTGTGGGCAGCTTCAACCTGAAGGATATTTTTTCCGATAATGACCCGCACTACACCCCGCTGGAGATGGACAAAAATGACATCTTCTTCAGCGACCCGTCGGGCCACCCGGACAGGAACGAGGTGGTGGCGCACAATACCAGTTTTATGTCTCAACTGACCTTGGTGACCAGCAAGCGGAAAATCTCGCTGAAGGCGAGTTGGCAGATGGCCAGCAAGTTCATCATGAAGAGCGGCCCCACCGCGACGGAGACGATCTTCAAGTACTCCATCCACGGCCTGGTGGACAACAGCCAGCTGCTCATCGAAGCGGTGTTTCTAAACGGCAGCTCTGATCTGACCCTCCGCTTTCGCAAGTGGAACAACATCAGCGCCACCATCGTGGCGACCTACGACTCAAAGGTGATTCCGGCCGCCAAGGTGGTGGACGGTACCCCCATCGTCCTCTCTTACAACGCGGCGACGGGAACGCTTACCTGTACATACGGCGACACCTCCATCTCTTTGAAAAAAGACCAGTGCGACGTGCTGCAGCAGGACAGCTCCTACCTCAGGCTCTGCGGACAGACGACCTGGAGGAAAGAGTCGGCGGTGCCTACCTCCATGGTGCGCGCCCAGTTTGAAGAGGTCAAGTACACCAAGTACAACCCGAAGTTTGTGGAGACCACCATCCTCAACAGCAGTGGGCAGCCCATGAGCGAGGAGGAGAAAAGGCAGGTGCAGGATGGGGACATCGTCACCATCCGGGCCAAGGTGAACAACACCTTTGTGGGCGGCGATCCGGTGCCGGTTCACCTCAAGCTGGCGGACAGCGCCGACTACCCTACCGCCATGCTCAACTTCGACAGCAGCACCTGGGCCACAGGGGAGACGCAAGAGGTAAAGGTGGACGGACATGTGGTGAACAACGTCAACATCACCGGGACCGGCATCCCCCTCTCCTGCAAACCCGGCGGAACAGAGGTCACCTATCGGGCCAAGGTGACAAACCCAGAGGGCAAAGCGGTGACCATTGGCCAGATGATCGAGGACGACTTCTTCTTGTCCAAACAGTACTCCAAGACCGAGCTGGCCCCGGCGGTGCCCCTGGTGCCCTACGACCCGGAGAAACCGGCGGAGGAGCAGGGGACGGCGGGGAAGGACTACCACTTTACCCGCACCCCGGCCAACCAAAACGGATGGAACAACAGCCCGGTGGAGGTGGTGTTCTGCCCCGGGGACTTTGACCAGTTCGAGATCAAAGAGGGGGCGGATTTGGCCGCCACCCTGGACCAGGCCACCCCCAAAAAGGTCTACGGCGAGGAGACCGGGGGGACTGAGACGGTCTACCAGGCCAAAAACAGCGGCACCAAAGAGGTCTCCACCACGGTGAAGGACCAGGTGAAGATCGACGCCACCGCCCCCACCCTCTCCGTCTCGGGGAAGACCCTCACCCTGACCGACAGCCTTTCAGGCGTCTGGAAGTTGGAGCGGTACGACGCCAAGACCGGCCGCTGGGTCGGCGCCAAGGCCTTTGCCCTGACCGACGGCAACGGCGCCGCCAGCCAGACTTTTGCCGTCGCCCAAAACGGCAAGTACCGGGCGGTGGACGCGGCGGGGAACGCCTCTCCCCCTCTGGCAATCACCGTCAACGACCCGCCCTCGGTGGACCCCAGCGACCCCAGCGTCACCCCCTCCGACCCAGAGAAGGAGGTGGATGAAAACGGCCTGGTGCACATTACCATCCGCGACCACATTCAGGAGATCATCGACCGAGAGGCCCCCCTCTACGGTGGGCGGTTCACAGTGGAGGAAGCCCAAAAGCTGTTTGACAGCCGCTACGGCTTCTCCTCCCATATTCCCGGGGACACCGGCCTGACCTATGCCTACGCCATCACCCAAGACGGGAAGGACGTCACCGGGGAAGGGGTGGACGCCACCCAGGCGGGCAGCTTCACCGTCACCTGCATCGCCACCGATGCGGACGGGAACACCACCACCGTCATTCTCACCGACACCCTCATCGACCGGGACGCCCCGCCGGTGGTGGACTGGGGGGAGGACCCCGACCCGCCGGTGGGCCCCTCCTTCGACCCCCTGAAGCCCCTCCCCAAGCCGGCGATCAAAGACGACCCGGAAACGGGGAAAAATCACGCCCACCTCTACGACAGCATCACCGAGGTGGTGGACACGCCTCCCGCCTACAGCGGCAGGCTGACGGCCCAGGTGGCGACAGAGATACTGAAGGGCCGCTACCAGTTCGGCAGCGCCCAGGGGGACGGGGTCCTCACCCGCGGCCCGGTCGCCGTGACGGCGGGCGGAAAAGACATCTCCACCGCGGGGCTGGACACCTCGAAGCCCGGCAGCTGCGTCATCACCCAGACGGTGACCGACAGCCAGGGCAACCAGACCACCGTTCACCTGCAATATACCTTTGTGGGCCAGGGGGTCCCGCCGGTGATCGAGTACGACCCCAACGACCCCACGGTGGAGCCGGGGAGCCGGCCCGACGGCCCGGAGGTGGTGGAGGATTGGCAGAGCGGCACCAAGTACGCCACGGTGAAGGACAGGCTGGTGCAGACCGTGACCGTCCCGCCCCTGTCAGGGGGCTGGCTAGACGAGGGGGAGATCCGCAGTCTCCTCTCCGGCCGCTACCGGTTCACCTCGACCCAGCCGGACGGGGGGCTCAAAGAAATCCGCTTTGCCGTGACCCAAAACGGCAAGGCGGTGGGTGGGATCGACACCACCAAACCGGGGGAGTACGTTGTCACCTACACCTTAGAGGACTCCTCCGGCAACCGCACCACCCTCTTTTTGCAGTTTGTCCTGCAGGAGGGAGGGGCGTCAGCCGACACATTGCCCGACGGCAACCAAGATGGGCAGGGGGGCGCCCACGACAACGGGTCCGACGGCGCTCCGCACACCGGAGAGGGGCCACAGGGCAGTTTGGGGAACGGCTGTCTGCTGCACTGGCTGGAACTGGCGGGCCTTCTCCTCTGCCTGACCCATATGGCCTTCCGGCTGCGGGGAACTTGCCCGCGGGAGAGGGGAGAGGCGGCGCGCCTCTCCTGGGGCGACAGCGGCTTTCTCTCGCTGATGGCGGGGGCGGCGCTCTACCTGGCGGCGCTGCACAGCTGTGCGTGGGACCTGCCATTGGCGGCGCTGTGGGGAGCAGTGGTGCTGGCTGATTTGGCCCTGCTGGCTGGTCGCACACAGCGGCGGGGAGGGACAGCGCGCTGACTCGCCGCAAAAATTTGAGGTGAGAGCGGTCCCAGGCGGTCGATGACTGGTCATCGACCGCCTTTTTGTGCAGTTTTTTGTCGATTGGGGACGGCAAAATACACCAAAACAGAGAAAATAAAAGCAAAACGGAAAAAAGTGACCGTTTCGCCCCAACTTTGAACACCTATTGTTAGAGAAGTGACAAGGGGGTGATTCGGCGGTGACCTTTCAACAGGGGACAATTTCATCTCTTACCGCGCAATTTTTCGGGGAGGGGTGCCTAGTGCACTGGCTGGCCCTGTTGGGAATGGCCGTCTCCCTTGCCTATCTGGCGCTGCGCTTTTGTGGCACCCGCCCCCGCAGAGAGGGGGAGGGGCTGCAGTTGCCCCTGGGGGACGGCTGCTTCCTCCTCTTTTTGGCGGGAGTGGCGGCCATCCTCTACTCTGCTCGTCGCTGCGGGCTTGACGGGGGTTTGCTGACCGTCTGGATGGGGCTGCTTGTGGCGGAGATGGGGCTCCTCACCTGCCGCAGAGAACAGGACTGGACTTTTTAAAAGGCGAATTTTACCCAGACTTTACAGAGGGGCCTTGCAATTGGGCGACGGCTTGTGGTATTCTTATCCGGTAACAACTGCATACCGCCCAAAAGGGAGTAACTTGCGGCGCCCTGCGCCGTCGTATGGTGCGTCAATCCGATTTTTGCAAAAAAATCCGCACATACTATAAAAAGTGAGACTTTTACTGTGGTTTTCACGGTGAAAGTCTCTTTTTTTGCACAGTTTTGGGCGGTGCAACTGCAGAGCGAAGAAATGGGAGTGCACAATGGAAGTTTTGTTTGAAAACATTCTCAACATCACCCCGGGCCAAATCGTCATGTGGGTCATCGGCGGGCTGCTGATTTGGCTGGCCATCAAAAAGGAGATGGAGCCCACCCTCTTGCTGCCCATGGGCTTTGGCGCCATCTTGGTGAACCTGCCCCTCTCGGGCGCGGTGGACCAGGTGGCCGGCAGCGGGGTGGAGCAGGGGGCCATCGACACCCTCTTTCGGGCGGGGATCGCCAACGAGCTGTTCCCCCTGCTGCTCTTTATCGGCATTGGCGCCATGATCGACTTTGGGCCGCTGCTGTCCAACCCCAAGATGTTGCTCTTCGGCGCGGCGGCGCAGTTCGGCATCTTCTTCACCCTGAGCATCGCCTCGCTCTTTGGCTTTGAGCTGCACGACGCGGCCTCTATCGCCATCATCGGCGCGGCCGACGGCCCCACCTCCATCTTTGTGGCCAACTATTTTGAGTCCAACTACGTGGGGGCCATCATCGTGGCGGCCTACTCCTACATGGCGCTGGTGCCCATTGTACAGCCGCCGGTGATCCGCCTGATCACCACCCAAAAGGAGCGGCGGATCAAAATGCCCTACAACCCCCTCTCCATCTCCAAGACGACCAAGATCCTGTTCCCCATCCTCATCACTGTCATCGCCGGGCTGATTGCCCCCAAATCGGTCTCGCTGATCGGCTTTTTGATGTTTGGCAACCTCATTCGCGAGTGCGGGGTGCTGGGGATGCTCTCCGAGACCGCGCAGAAGGTGCTGGCCAACCTGATCACCCTGCTTCTGGGGCTGACCATCGCCACCAAGATGCAGGCCGAGTACTTCCTGCAGCCGGCGACCCTGCTCATCATGGGGCTGGGGCTGGTGGCCTTCATCTTCGACACGGTGGGGGGCGTGCTCTTCGCCAAGCTGCTCAACCTCTTTTGCAAAAAGAAGGTCAACCCCATGGTGGGGGCGGCCGGCATCTCGGCCTTCCCCATGTCGGCCCGGGTCATTCACAAGATGGGCCTCAAGGAGGACCCCCAGAACTTCCTGCTGATGCATGCGGCTGGGGCCAACGTGGCCGGGCAGATCGCCTCGGTCATCGCCGGCGGGCTGATCATCAGCCTGATTGCCAAGTAAGGAGGGCGCGCTGTGTTTCACATTCCCGAATTTTTATCGACCCTGCCCATCATGGGCTACGGGATGGGCGGCATCTTTGCCGTCATCCTCGTCATCTATTTGAGCATCAAGCTGCTGTGCAAGTTCTTCCCCGAGCGGGGGGAGGAGAAGTAGCCCCCCAGCTGGAAGGCCTTTCTCCGCAACAAGCTAGCCCCGGGCACCTGATTGGGTGTCCGGGGCTAGCTCTCTTTTGGGCAGAAGGGGGAACTACCGCCCCAGCCGCCGCGCGATCTCCTCCACCATCTCGTCGCAGTAGAGGATGCGCTCGCCGATTTTCAGTTCTTTGGCCAGTTCGCCGATGGCGGTCTTGCGGATGCGGGAGGTGCTGACCACCTCTTCATTCCAGAAGATGTCGCGGGCGCTGCCGTCGGCAATGATGTGCTTTTGGGCCATGGCCACCACCCGGTCGAAGTTGTCGGCCACAAATTCCATGTCGTGGGTGATGGTGATGACGCTGCGCCCTTCGGCCTGCAGGGCGTCGATCAGGTGGGAGAGGATGGCGATCCCCTCCGCGTCCTGCCCGGCGGTGGGTTCGTCGAGGATGAGGTAGGGGGTCTCGGTGGCCAGGATGGCGGCGATGGCCACAAACTTGCGGGTGGAGTAGGGGATGTCGAAGGGGTTTTTCTTCAGGTATTTGGCGATGCCGGTGAGCTCGACTGCCCGGTCCACCCGGCGCTTGATCTCCTTTTCCTCCATCTTCAGGTAGCGGGGCATGTACTCGATTTCGGCGATGACGCTCTTGTTGAAGATCTGGTCGTCGGGGTTTTGAAAGACATAGCCCACGTAGGTGGAGATCTGGGCGGTGGTCTTCTCCTTGGTGTTGACCCCGTCGACGATGACGTCGCCGCCCGAGGGCTTGTGCAGCCCGTTCATCATCTTGACGGCGGTGGTCTTGCCGGCCCCGTTCTGGCCGACGATGCCCACCTTTTCGCCGCTCTCGATGAGCAGGTCCAGGTGCTCAACGGCGGTGTAGCCGTTGGGGTAGGTAAAGGATGCGTCCTTCAGTTCAATTGCCATCAGCTCTCTCCCCCCAATCTCTCTTCAATGGCCGCGATGGCGTCTTTTTGGGTGATGGGGATGCGCGCCAGCCCAATTCCCCTTTTCTCCAGCCTGCTGCCCAGCAGCGCCACCTGGGGGATCTGGGCGCCGTGCTCTAAGAGGGCGGGGTTTTGCAGCACCTCCTGCGCGGGGCCGTGAAAGGCCACCTGGGCCTTTTCCAGCACCACGATCTCGTCGGCGTACTCGGCCAGCAGGTCGATCTTGTGCTCGACGAGGAGCACCGTCTTCCCCTGCTCTTTGAGCAGCTGGATGATGGCGAAGACGTCGGCCGTCCCCTCGGGGTCGAGCTGGGAGGTGGGCTCGTCGATGACCAGGGTGTCGGAGTCCATGGCGATGATGGCGGCAAAGGCCACCCGCTGCCGCTGCCCGCCGGAGAGGGCATTGGGGTCGCGCTTGATGAGGTCTTCGATTTTCAGCAGCTTGCAGACCCGAATGACCCGCTCGATCATCTCATCTTTGGGGATGCCCAGGTTTTCAAGGCCCAGGGCGATCTCTTCAAAGACGGTCTCCTTGACGCCGCTGATCTGGGTAAAGGGGTTTTGAAAGACATAGCCAATCTGGGTGGCCAGCTGGTCGGTGTCCCACTTTTTGACGTCGGTGCCGTCGATGATGGTCTTGCCGGTGAGGGAGCCGCCGTAGAAGTGGGGGACCAGTCCCCGCACCAGGTTGCACAGGGTGGTCTTGCCGGCCCCGTTCTGGCCGATGATGCCGTAGAATTTCCCCTTTTCAAAGGAGAGGTCCACGTGCTTGAGGGCAAAGGTCTTGGCCAGGGGGTATTTGTAGGAGACGTCTTGTAAGGTGATAAAACTCATAGCCAGATGATCCTCCCCACAATGACCGCCACGAGGGCGATGTCGATGAGAATGATGACCGCCTTTTCGGCAGCCGGGGTCTTGCGCAGCTCCCGCAGGAAGGTGTGCTTCACCGGGGCGGAGAAGGCGCGGGCGTCCATGGCGATGGACTTCTCCTCGGTGTTGGAGATGGCCCCCAGCACCAGCGGCCCGATGATGGGGATAAAGGCCTTCATCCGGCTGATGAGACCGCCCTCGGTCTCAATGCCGCGGGCCTTCTGGGAGTCCATGATGACCTTGGAGCTCTCCCCCAAATCGGTGATGGCCTGCATCGAGGCCAGGCAGATGTAGGAGGTCTCGTGGGAGACGCCGATGCGCTCGAGGGAGTACATCAGGTCGCGCATGGGGGTGATGTTGTAAAAGAGGATGACCGCCGCGCAGAAGGCGACCACCGTGCCCGCCACCCGCAGGCCGTAGAAGATGCTCTCCACCGTCACGTGGATGTTGCCCCAGCTGAAGAGGACGGTGGTGCCCTCGGTGAACATGGCGCGCATCAAAAAGAGGATGGCGCCCACCAGCAGGAAAACCTTGTAAAACATCTTGAAAAAGGGGCCGAATTTGCCGGCGATGGCCGCCAGGATGAGGAAACCCGCCATCATGGCGTAGCCAATCCACCAGTAGGGGAGGATGAAGCCCACGGCCGCCATCACCGCGCAGAAGTTGAACTTGTTGAGGGGATTGACGTCCATCAGCCAGTTCCCGTAGAGCTGGGGCTTTTTAAAGGAATAGGCAAAATCCAGATCCAAACCGATCCACTCCTTTGTGTCAAAATTTGGGGCTGCCTTGGGAAAAGGGACAGGCCGCTGCTCACCCAGCGGCCTGTCTTTTTTTGCAGTCGAGGTTGGGAAGGGGGACGGAAAACGCTAGAGGGTCTCTTCCTCTTCGTCGTCCTCGTCGGCGCCGCTGGCGCCGATGTAGACGTGGCCGAGCGGCAGCTTGGTGAGGAAGCGGTTGGGCATGCTCTTGAGGATGATAAAGACAATGATCACCGTGGGGACCTTGTCGAGCAAGTCGGCAAAGGCCTCAGAGGCAAAGCAGGCGGGAGCGACCGACCAGCCGGCCGCGACCAGGGCGCCGGTGATGAGGCCGGTGGCGTTGGCGCCGTAGCCACCTAGGAAGAGGATGGTGATGCAGGGGCCGATGACGCCGCCGATGAAGCCGAAGACCAGGGCGGACAGCAGGGTTTTCCACAGGCTCTTAAAGACGCCGATTTTGGAGAACCAGCCGGCCACAAAGCCGAAGGCCACGTTGAGCACCGCGTAGTAGAGGGTGGTTGGCGAGGTGATGGCGTTGAGCAGGTTGGTGATGAGACCGACCAGGGCGCCGGGGACGCCGCCGCAGAGCGCGCCCACCACAATGGTGCCGATGGCGTCCAGGTAGAGCGGCAGTTTGAGCAGAATGGCGATCTGCCCACCCACGAAGTTGACTGCAATGCCGATGGGAATCAAGAAGATGACCAGTTTGTTCATTTTTTTCATGGATGCGTACCTCCTCAGAAGTTGTAATCCGTTCGGCCTGCCAAACAAGGCGGGAAACGACCTCGACAAGCACTTCCCTCTTGTTAACAAACTGTAAATACTACTACCCACAGTATAGTGTTAGTCAACAAAAAAATCAATCATTTTCTTTTATTTTATCGATATTACCAAAAAAGAGAGGGCGGTTTTGACAGGATAGCGAGTCCTCTTTTCGCGCCGTCCCCGGTGCGGCCTGTCGGCCCGCACCGGGGGCGGGGCGGGGGGAGCCGGTGGCCGGAAAACAGGGGGCCGGGTCTGTGGAGAGGGGCGACGCGCCCTTGCCAATTTGCCCGAAATGGGGTACACTGACACCGGGAAATCAGCTGGTTTTCCGATCGATCGTCACAAGGGGGAGGGCCTTGCTATGCTGCTTGTGCTGAATGTGGGCAATACTGCCATCTCGGCGGGGGCGTTCGCGGGGGAGGAGCTGCGATTTGTCGCGCAGACCGCCACCCGCAAGGGCGCGACCGCCTTTGACCTGGCCCTGCACATCCGCCAGGCGCTGGCCCTGGCCGGCGGGGGAGAGGAGCCCTTTTCGGGGGCGATCCTCTCCTGCGTGGTGCCCTCGCTGCGCCAGGCGGCGGCTGAGGCGGCCGACCTGCTGGTGCGGCCGGGGGGGCGCAGGTTGGTGTTGGGACCCGGCGTCAAGACGGGGCTTGACATCCGCACCCAGAACCCGGCGGCCACCGGCAGCGACCTGGTGGCCCTGGCGGTGGGGGCGCTGACCCTGGCAGGGGGGCCCTGCGCGGCCTTCTCCCTGGGGACGGCCACCGCCGCCGTGGCCCTGGGGGAGGGCGGCGCTCTGCGGGGCACCGCCGTGATGCCCGGCCTGGCCCTCTCGCTGGAGGCCCTGCGGGAGCGGGCGGCCTGCCTGCCGGAAATCGCCCTGGAGGGGGGCTTTGCGCCCCCCCTGGGAAGCGACACGGTGGGGGCCATGCGGGGCGGGTTGCTCCACGGCCACGCCGCCATGCTCGACGGGATGGCCGAGCGGCTGCAGGAGGCGCTGGGGACGGACTGCCCCCTCTACCTCTGCGGGCGGTGGGCAGCCCTGGTGCAGCCCTACTGCCGGGTGCCTTTCCTCTTAAAAGAGCACCTGCTGCTGCGGGGGCTCGCGGCCATCTATCGGAAAAATACAGCGGAGCGGCAGCGGGGCGAATAGCCCCGGCCCTTCTTTCCCAGAATATGCGCTGTATCCCGCCCTTCATGCGGGAACGGCAGCAGGAGGAATGCGCTGTGTCAAAGACGAGACGAAAGACAACCACCCTGGTGCAGATGGCGCTGCTGGCCGCCCTGATCGCGGTCCTGTCGGCGGTGCCCTGGCTGGGGTACATCAACCTGGGGTTCATCAACGCCACCACCGTCCACATCCCGGTGATCATCGGGGGGATCCTGCTGGGGCCCAAGGCGGGCGGGGTGCTGGGGGGCTTTTTCGGGCTCACCAGCCTGCTGAAAAACACCTTTCAGCCCAACCTGAGCAGCTTTGTCTTCTCCCCCTTCTACGGGGTGGGGGAGACCCACGGCAACCTGTGGAGCCTGGTGATCTGTCTGGTGCCCCGCATCCTCATCGGGGTGACAGCGGGGCTCTGCTACCGGGCCATCGCCCGGGGTGGCAGGCGAAAGACGGCGGCCATGGCCGTGGCGGCGGTGGCTGGCTCCCTCTGCAACACCCTGCTGGTGATGGGGGGCATCTACCTCTTTTTCGGGCCGGCCTACGCGGCGGCCCAGGGGGTGGATTACGGCGCCCTCTTCGGCTGGATCGCCGCCCTGGTGGGCACTGTGGGGGTGCCGGAGGCCCTGGTGGCGGCCGTCCTCTCCACCGCTGTCTGCCGGCCGCTGCTGGCATTGCAGGGGCGGGGCAGCCCCCAGGCCGGTCGATAGAATGGAGCAGTAAAAGCGAGGGCCCCCGGCACGGCGCTGTGCCGGGGGCCCTTTTGGGTGGAGAGGGGGGAGATACAGAGGGCGCTACTGCCGCGCGGATACCCGGGTGCTCCCCCTGCCCTGGTTGCCCAGCGCATCGCGCACCCAGGTGGTGTAGCTGCCCGGCGGCAGGGCAAAGGCAAACCAGCCGTCGGCCAGGTCCTGTTGCACCGGGTCGATGCGGCGGCCGTCCTCGCCGGTGCAGTACATCTCGGCCACGCCGCTGGGGTCGGCAAAGGTGAAGACGGTGAGACCCTCCTCCCACGCGCTGCCCTGCAAAACTGGGGGTTGGTCGTCGATGCAGGTGACCGACACCTCCCGGCTGGCGGCGCTGCCATTTTTCCCCCGGGCCACCAGGGTGTAGCGGCCGCTGCGGGGAACGGCCGCCGCATAGCGCCCGTCTCGGTGCGACAGGGGCAGGCGGAGGCCCTCCCCCTCCAAATAGACCTCCCGCAGCCCCGCGGGGCAGGACACCTGGGCGCTCACCTGGACCGGCTGGGTCTGGGGGACGCTGTCGGGCCACTCCACCCAATCGATCTGAACGGGGGCTGTGGCGGCGGTCCCCACTGCCAGGGCGGACAGAGTGGCGGCCAGCCCCGCCAGCAGGCGGAGAGGGGGGCGGCGGGAAGCGCGCTCTTTCCTGCCCTGACCGCCCGCCTGCCGCCAGCTCTGGCGGGCGATGCGGGCGACGGCGGGCCCTGCCAAGAGTCCCCCCAGCCCCATGGCCCCCCGCAGCTTGCCCATGGCCCGGCGCAGCAGCCGCTTGACCGTGCTCTCAGAGCGGCCCATGACAGCGGCGACGTCCCGCACCTTCAGCCGCTGCACATACCGCAACAGCACCGCCTCCCGCTCCTCCTCTGTGAGGGCGGTGAGGGCGGCCTGCATCCTCTCCACGTCGCTCTTCTTGTCGGCCCACTGCTGGGGGGTGGGGCTCAGGTCGGCCGCGTTGGCGGCCTCGCCCCCGGAGAGGGAGAGGGGGGCCTGCTGCCGCCGCTGCCGCTGCAGGTGCTGCAAACAGAGGTTGCGGCTGATACCGCTGAGATAGGCGGCCACCAGCTCGGGCGGGTCGATCTCCGCGATCTTCTGCCAGAGGTGCAGGTAGGTCTGCTGGAGCAGGTCCTCTGCCACCTGGGCGCTGCCCACCATCTGCAGGATGCGGTAGTACTGAAAGCGGGCGGTGGCGGCGTAGAGCCGGTCAAAGGCGGTCCGGTCCCCCGCGGCGGCCCTGCGGGCCAACTCCCCCAGTTCGGCGTGGCTATATGTCTTCACCTGGCGTCCCCCTGTCCCCAATCTCTCTGCCAATATAGCACGGCCGCCCCGCCGGGTGCAAGCGGGAAATTTTTTTGCCAAAATGTGACCCGTTTTTGCCAAAACTGCGAATTATTGATGAGCTTGTGTTTTGCACAAGCCTTTGTAGAGGGCGAGAGGGGCGCTGCGCTCAGCGGCGGCGCTACCCCCCAACAATAGGAGGCGGAAAGAGTGAAGCATCAAAAGAGCGGGCGCCAGCTTGGCGCCCTGCTGCTGTCGGCGGTGATGGCCCTGTCGGCGGGTGCAGTCTGGCAGGGGTTTCGGGCAAAGGCGGCGGGGGGAGAGGCGACGGCCCTGTCCATCGAGACCGGCCCGGCGGTCAAGGGGTCCGACGGGCGCTTTTCCTTTCCCGAATTGGTCCTGCGGGTGCCGGACGGCGCCCAGGTCAAGAGCGTCACAGTGCAGTTTTCCAGCGCGGTGGCCAGCGCCGACAACATCTCCCTTCCCCCCTCCGGGGGCTTTGTCCAGCTGGCTGGCAGCAAGAGCGGGAACGTGGCGATCAACGCCAGCGGCAAGAGCGCCCAGGAGTGGACCCAGTACCTGCGGGACAACCTGCGGGTGACCCTCGCCGGCAGCGAGATGAAGCGGTTGCGGCTGATTGCCAGCTACAGCGAGGCCACCGACATCTACGACTACAACGCCGAGACCGGGCACTACTACCAGGTGGTGCGGTCAGGAAGTAGCTGGAAGGCGGCGATGGCCGACGCGGACCAGCGGAAATATCTGGGGATGCAGGGGTATTTGGTGACCATCACCACCCAGGAGGAAAACGACTTTGTGGCCTCCCTCATCCCCAATATCAACACCTGGATGGGCGGCAGCTGTGACCCGGCCTACACCAAGGACCCAGACAGCGGGAATGCAAACCCCGGCCGCTGGTACTGGGTGTCCGGGCCGGAGGGGATCGCCGACAGCGGCAAGCCCCTGCTGTTTTGGGAGGGGGTTTGCAACACGTCGACCCCCAACGACCCGGCCAACAGCCGCAACGGCTGTTGGCTCAACTGGATCGAGACGAGCCGGGGCTGGCCGGTAAACGGACCCGATCACGGCGGGGCCCCGGGGATAGCCGGGGCGGAGCCCTATCTGTCCTCCTATCGGGAGAACGGGAGCCTGGGCTGGAACGACTTAAGCGACACGCAGACGATGGTTTATGTGGTGGAGTACGGCGGCATGCCCGGCGACAAGGTGGAGAGCGACGACTGCGCCAAAGAAGAAGTGAACCTGGACCCCAGCGGCAAGGCCCTCTCCACCAGCGCCAGCGACATCACCGTGGGGGAGGAGCCAAAGGTGGTGAGCAAGGCCAACGGCAGCCCGGTGGAGGCGGTGGTGTACACCTACTACCGGCGGGCCGACGACGGCAGCTGGCAGCCGGTGACCGCCCCGGAACACGTGGGGGAGTACCGGGTGGTCTCCGCCAAAGACGGCTACCAGGGGGACAGCGATACCTTTCAGGTGCTGCCCAAGGACATTTCGGTGGCCCCCGCCCCCGCTGCGGACGGCACGTACGCCAAGGTGTATGACGGCACGAACGGGTACGGCGGAGACATCTTCCTCTCGGGCCTGCCAGAGGGGGCAGATGTGCAGCTGCGCTGCACCGCCACCTTCAACAGCAAGGACGTGGCCACAGCCGATACCCTCACCCTGACGGGGCTGTCCCTCACCGGCGACGACGCGGGGGACTACACCCTCACCGGCCTCGCCGACGACAAGATAGAGGTGCCGGGCAGCATCACCCCCCGGCCGCTGGCGGTGGCCCCCACCTTTGCCGTCAGCGAGAGCTGGGCCGGGGTGCCCCTGCCCCACGACTACGGCCACACGGCGGTGGAATACGACCCCGACGGCAGCTGGGGCAGCATGCTGGGCGAGGGGGACGCCCTGGCCGACACCCTGGGTGAGCCGGCCTACAGCTGCCGGGCAGGGAAGGTGGAGCTGGACAGGCAGGCCCCCCTTGCCGGGTCGTACACCCTGGCGGTGACCTTTCCCGACGCCACTGAGCTGGCGCGGCAAAACTACGAGATCACCTGCGCCACCCTTCCCCTGCTCATCAAGGAGCGCCATCCCCCCACTGTGCGCCCCCAGGGCGAACAGCAGGGGCCCCTGGTCCCCAACGCCGTCACCGAAGGGGCCGGCGGGACCGTTCACGCGGTGGTGGCGGACGCGGTGGTCGAGCGGGTACGGCCCAGCGGCAGCCTTTCGCGGCTGGAGGTGCTCGGTCTGCTGATGGACCGCTACCAGGTGGACTCGGCCCTGCCCGACGGCGCGCTGACCTACTCGGCGGCCACCATCTTCAAAGGGGGCGCGGCGGCGGACGCGGTGGACCTCACCCGGCCGGGCAGCTACCTCCTCTCGGTCACCGCCACCGACAGTCTGGGCGACACCACCACCATTTTTCTGACCTATACCCTGGTAGAGGAACCGGTGGAGCCGACCCCGACCCCGCCGGACGGCGGCGCGGGCGACCCCAGCGGGGGCGAGCCGGACGCCCCCGAAACACCCACCCCTCCCCCGAGCGGCGGTCAGGCGACGGTGGAGAGCGACTCGGACAGCGGACACCAAAACTCCATCATCACCGGCGACGGGGCCATTGCCCCCAGCGACAGCGGCCTGCTGTTGGCCGGGGCTTCCCTGGCCGCCCTCTCCCTGGGCGGGGTCGCCCTCTTCGGCGGCCGAAAGGGCCGCCGGTATAAGCGGTAGAAACTTTGCGGACAGAGGCCGCGCGGCCTCCCGTTTGAGGCGGCCAGTGGGCGGTGTGGGCCCCCTCTTCCCACCGCCCACGCCTCGCCGATAGAAAAAGGACCCCAAGAATCCGCTCCTGCTTGTACAGGCGGGCAGCCCCCCGGCGCAAAATCTGCGCCGGGGGGCTTTTTCGCGGCGGACCTCATCCGGCCAGGTAGCTGCCTCCTCCCGGTCACCGCCACCGGCAGCCTGGGTGGCGCCGCCGCTGGTCTGCCGAGCTCCCCCTCGGTACCGCCGGGGGAGGGCGGTGGAAGGGGGGAGAGAAAGTTTTTTCCAAAGGACAAAAGGGTGTTGACAACCGTGCTGATTGTATATATACTGTATATACAATATATCGATATATTTGAGTGTTTGAGGTGACCCATGGACATCATCATCCAGAATTCCAGCGACAAACCCATCTACCAGCAGATCGTCGACCAGGTCAAAGACAAGGTTTTGACCGGGGTTTTGCAGCCGGGGGAGGCGCTGCCCTCCATGCGGCTGTTGGCCCGGGAGCTGAAGATCAGCGTGATCACCACCAAGCGCGCCTACGAGGAGTTGGAGAGGGAGGGGTTCCTCACCACCCAGCCCGGGCGGGGCAGCTTTGTGGCCGAGAAAAACCTGGAATTTGCCCGAGAAGAGCGGATGCGCGCCCTGGAGGAGAGCTTGGCCAAAGCCGTGGAGCTGGCCCGGGGCTGCGGCGTGTCGGAGCGGGAGTTGGTACAGCTGGTGACATTGCTTTACAGTGGAGAGTGAGAGTATGATGACGCAAAATTGTTTGGAACTGCGCGGGGTCGGCAAGAACTACGGCTCCTTTGCCCTGCGGGACGTGGATTTGAGCGTGCCCAAGGGCTGTATCATGGGCCTGGTGGGGCAAAACGGCGCGGGCAAGACCACCCTGCTCAAGTTGATTTTAAACCTGATTGCCCGGGACAGCGGCGAGATTTCGGTGCTGGGGATGGACAATTTAAAAGAGGAGATGGCCATCAAGCGGCAGCTGGGGGTGGTGATGGACGAAAGCGCCTTTCACGACTTCCTGACCCCGCAAAAGGTCTCCAAAATCATGGCGGGCATCTACCCCAACTGGGACGGAAGGCAGTTTGCCGACTACCTGCAGCGCTTCGGCCTGCGGCCGGGGGATTCCATCAAGAATTTTTCCCGGGGAATGAAGGCAAAGCTCTCCATCGCCGCGGCCCTGAGCCACGCGCCCCAACTGCTGCTGCTCGACGAGCCCACCAGCGGTCTGGACCCGGTGGTGCGCGACGAGATACTGGACATCTTCGCCGAGTTCATCGGCGATGGGGAGCACTCGATCCTCATCTCCTCCCACATCACCAGCGACTTGGAGCGGGTGGCCGACTACATCGCCCTGCTGGATGAGGGCCAGCTGATTTTTTGCGAGGAGAAGGACGCCCTTCTCTATGGCTACAGCGTGCTCAAGGGCACCCGGGAACAGCTGGAGCGGCTGGACCGCAGCGAGCTGATCGGCCTGCGGGAGACCAGCTTTGGCTTTGACGCGCTGGTGGAGCGCAGCGAGGAGAACCGCCGCCGCTTTGAGGGGTTGGTCTTTGACCGCTGCACCCTGGAGGAAATGGTGCTCTACTTTATAAGGGGGAAGAAGAGATGAAGGGACTTTTGCTCAAGGATTTCTGCATCTTCGGCAAATCGGCCAAGTTTTACATCCTCTACCTGGTCGGGATGGCGGTGTTGGGGCTGGGGATGAAGAGTTCTGCCTTTATCGTGGGGATCGTGGTGATGATGCTCTCCATCCTCTGCATCAGCACCTTCTCCTACGACGACATGGCCCGCTGGCCGGCCTATGCCGCCGCGCTGCCGGTGAGCCGGGGCAAGGTGGTGCTCTCCAAGTACGCGCTGGGGATGGGGATGCCCCTGCTGGGGGGCGTGGTCGCCCTCCTCATCACCGTTGGGTACTCCTTTATCCGCCCGGAGAACATGGTGGAAAACGCCCTGACGGCGGGGCTGACCGCCTGCGTGGGGATGCTCTTCAACCTGATTTTGCTGCCACCCACCTTTAAGTGGGGGGCGGAGAAGAGCCGCATCATCCTCTATGCGGCCATGGCCGCCGTCTTTGCCATCGTCTTTCTCGCGGAAAAGCTCCCCGCCCTCAAGCTGCCTTCCCTGCCGCAGCTGCCGACGGGGCTCTGGGTGGGGTTGATCGCCGCCGTGATGGTGGGGCTGACCCTGATTTCCTACGGCGTCTCCTGCCGGATCTACGCCAAGAAAGAGTTTTAGAGGGCTGAGCCAAAGGGCGCGCCCCTCCCCAAACAGAGGGAGGGGCGCGCCCTTTTTTGGTGTGGAAAAGGGGAAAAACAAAAGGTCAGAAAAAGTCAAAAATATTTTTGCGGCGTTCACAATTTGTACACAGGTATCGGGTATATTATATTTAGCACTCAAGAGAATAGACTGCTAAAAGTGTGAAGAGAATGGGAGGGTGGTTCCAATGAACGCCAACAAACTGACACAGAAATCGCTGGAAGCGGTGCAGACCGCCCAGAGCCTGGCCATAGAGCACAGCAACGTGCAGATCGAGCAGGAGCACCTGGTTTCGGCCCTGCTGGAACAGCCCGAGGGGCTGATCCCCTCGCTTGTCAAAAAGATGGGCTGCGACCTGGAGGCCCTGCGCGCCGCCGTGCGCCAGCGCATCGAGGGGATGCCCGGCGTCTCGGGCCCCGGGCGGGAGCCGGACAAGATCTACGTCTCGCAGGAGGTGGACCAGGCCCTGGTGCAGGCCGAGGCCGAAGCGGGGCGGATGCAGGACGAGTACGTCTCGGTGGAGCACCTGCTGCTGGGGCTGCTGGAGCGGCCCAGCACCTCCATGCGGGAGATTTGGAGCCGTTTTGGGGTGAAAAAGGACGGCTTTCTGGCCGCCCTGTCGTCGGTGCGGGGGAATACCCGGGTCACCAGCGACACCCCGGAGGAGACCTATGACGCCCTGAAAAAGTACGGGCAGGATCTGGTGGAGCTGGCCCGCGCCCAGAAGCTGGACCCGGTCATCGGCCGGGACGCGGAGATCCGCAACGCCATCCGCATCCTCTCGCGCAAGACCAAGAACAACCCAGTCCTCATCGGCGAGCCCGGCGTGGGCAAAACCGCCATTGCCGAGGGGCTGGCCCTGCGCATTGCCAGGGGGGATGTGCCCGACAACCTAAAAGACCGCAAGCTCTTCTCCCTGGACATGGGGTCCCTGGTGGCAGGGGCCAAGTTCCGGGGCGAGTTTGAGGAGCGGTTGAAGGCCGTTTTGGGCGAGGTGAAGAAGAGCGAGGGCCGGATCATCCTCTTTATCGACGAGCTGCACACCATTGTGGGGGCGGGCAAGACCGAGGGCTCGATGGACGCGGGCAACCTCCTGAAGCCGATGCTGGCGCGGGGCGAACTGCACTGCATCGGCGCCACCACCCTGGACGAGTACCGCCAGTACATCGAAAAGGACCCGGCGCTGGAGCGCAGGTTCCAGCCGGTGATGGTGGAGGAGCCGGACGTGGAGGACACCATCTCCATCCTCCGGGGGCTCAAGGAGCGCTACGAGGTGTTTCACGGGGTGAAGATCCAGGACGCCGCCCTCATCGCTGCGGCCACCCTCTCCAACCGCTACATCACCGACCGCTTCCTGCCGGACAAGGCCATCGACTTGGTGGACGAGGCCTGCGCCATGGTGCGCACCGAGATCGACTCGATGCCCGCCGAACTCGACGAGATCTCCCGCAGGATCATGCAGTACGAAATTGAGGAGGCGGCCCTGAAGAAGGAGACCGACCGCCTCTCCCAGGACCACCTGGCGGAGATCCAAAAGGAGCTGGCCGACCTGCGGGCCCAGTTCAAGGAGATGAAGGCCAAGTGGGAAAACGAGAAAAACGCCATCTCCAAGGTGCAGAACCTCCGCGCTGAAATCGAGCAGGTGAACGCCGAGATCGAACAGGCGGAGCAGCAATACGACTTGAACCGGGCCGCCGAGCTCAAGTACGGGCGGCTGCCCGGCCTGAAAAAGGAACTGGAAGAGGAGGAGAAGATCGCCGAGCAGGGACAGAAGGGCGCGGGCAGCCTGCTGCGCGACCGGGTCACCGACGAGGAGATCGCCAAGATCGTCGGCCGCTGGACCGGCATCCCCGTCTCCCGGCTGGTGGAGGGGGAGCGCGACAAGCTGCTGCGGCTGCCCGAAGAGCTGCACCGCCGGGTGGTGGGGCAGGACGAGGCGGTGGAGAAGGTCTCCGAGGCCATCCTCCGCTCCCGGGCGGGGATCCAGGACCCGGATCGCCCCATCGGTTCCTTCCTCTTTTTGGGGCCCACCGGCGTGGGCAAGACCGAGCTGGCCAAGGCCCTGGCGCAGGCCCTCTTCGACGACGAGCGCAGCATGGTGCGCATCGACATGACCGAGTACATGGAGAAGTTCGCCGTCTCCCGCCTCATCGGCGCGCCTCCGGGCTATGTGGGCTACGAGGAGGGGGGCCAGCTGACCGAGCAGGTGCGCCGCCACCCCTACAGCGTCATCCTCTTTGACGAGGTGGAGAAGGCCCACCCCGACGTCTTCAACATCCTCTTGCAGGTGCTCGACGACGGGCGGATCACCGACTCCCAGGGGCGGACGGTGGACTTTAAGAACACCATCATCATCCTCACCTCCAACCTGGGTTCCGGCGCCATTCTGGAGGGGATCGGCTCCGACGGGCAGATTTCCGAGGGCGCCAAGGAGGAGGTCAGCGGGCTGCTGCGCCGCCAGTTCCGGCCCGAATTCCTCAACCGGCTGGACGAAATCGTCTTCTACAAACCCCTCACCAGGGAGGAGATATCCGGCATTGTGGAGCTGCAGATCGCAGACCTGCGCCGCCGGTTGGCCGACAAGCAGCTGTCGGTGGAGCTGACCGCCGCCGCCAAGGAGTATGTGGTGGCCCAGGGGTACGACCCGGTCTACGGCGCCAGACCCCTCAAGCGCTTCATCCAGAGCAAGGTGGAGACCCTGATTGCCCGGCTGATCATCCGCGCCGAGTTGGCGCCCCGCACCGCTATTGTGGTGGACTATGACGGCCACCAGCTGACCGCCGAGCCCAAGGGCGAGTTGCAGGCGCTCTGATTTTTCGACAGACAGAAAGGGGGCCCGGCAGCGGGTGCGAGAGTGCCGCTGCCG
>NZ_JBQHTP010000010.1:0-96375 GCF_052065655.1 Bittarella sp. HCP28S3_D9
CCTCTGGGGGGCGGCGGGGATCCGGCCTCGGCGGGGGACTGCACGTACTCGCAGATGAGCTTGGGCGCCTCCTCCTCGCGGATGGAGAGGTGCCCGCCGATGACGACAATGGCGTTTTCCCGCAGCAGGGGCCTGTACTGCTGGAGGGTGGAGGGAAAGACCAGCATCTCCATGGTGCCGGTGCGGTCCTCCACGTCGGCAAACATCATGGTGGTCTGGCTCTTGGTGATTTTGGTGCGGGCGGCGGTGACCACCACCAAGAAGCGGACGTTGAGGCCGTCCTTGCTGTCGTCCAGTTGGAGCATGGAGGCGATCTGCGGGAACTTGCCCCGCTCGATGACCTCCCGGTACTCGTCCAGGGGGTGGGCGGACATGTAACAGCCGATGATCTCCTTTTCCATCTGCAGCTTTTCCCGCAGGGGGTAGTCCTCCACCGCGGGGAGGGTGAAGGGCTCCTCCTCCCCCTCCTCCCCGCCGCCGAAGAGGTTGAGCTGGCCCTCCACGTTGCGCCGGTCCCGCTCCTCGATGTAGTCGAAGAGGCCGTCGATGGCCTCCACCTGGGCGCGGCGGTTGGGGTTGAGCTTGTCCAGACAGCCGCAGCGCACCATGTTTTCAATGGCCTTTTTGTTCAGCTGCCGGGTCAAGATCTTCTTCATCCGGTCGACAAAATTGTAGAGGGAGGTGAAGGGCCCGCCCTTCTCCCGCTCCGCCACGATCTCTGCGATGACCCCCTCCCCCAACCCCTTGATGCCCAGGAGGCTGTACTGGATGGCGTCCCCCGACACGGTGAAGCGCTGGTAGCTCTCGTTGATGTAGGGCGGCAGCACCGGGATCTTCATCTGGTCGCACTCGGCAATGTACTCGGCCACCTTGTCGGTGTTGCCCAGCACGCTGGTGAGGAGGGCGGCCATGAACTCCTTGGGGTAGTGGCATTTTAAGTAGGCCGTCTGGTATGCCACATAGGCGTAGGCCGCCGCGTGGGACTTGTTGAAGGCGTAGGAGGCGAAGGAGGACATCTCGTCGAAGATGTCGTTGGCCGTCTTCTCGTCGATGCCGTTTTTGATGCAGCCCACGCACTGGCTGTCAGGGTCCTCGTCGCCGTAGAGGAAGCGCTGGCGCTCCCTCTGCATCACGTCGGCCTTCTTCTTGCTCATGGCCCGGCGCACCATGTCGGCCTGGCCGTAGGTGAATCCCGCCAGCTTGCGGCAGATCTGCATCACCTGTTCCTGGTAGACGATGCAGCCGTAGGTCACGTCGAGGATCTCCTCCAGCCAGGGGTGCTTGTAGGTGATGAAGGCGGCGTTTTTGCTGGCCTTTAAATAGCGGGGGATCGAGTCCATCGGCCCCGGGCGGTAGAGGGAGATGACGGCGATCAAGTCCTCGATGCGGGTGGGGCCCAGGTCGGTGAGCACCCGCTTCATCCCCTCCGATTCAAACTGGAACACCCCCCGGGCGTCGCCCGAAGCCAGCATCTCAAAGGTGGCCCGGTCCTGCTTGTCGATGGCCCCGATGTCAAAACCGGGCTCCCGGCGGCGAACCATCCGCTCGGCGTCGCTAATGACCGTCAGGGTGCGCAGGCCGAGAAAGTCCATCTTCAGGAGGCCCAGTTCCTCCAGGGTGGTCATGGTGAACTGGGTGACGATCTGCCCGTCGGTGCTCTGCAACGGCACGTACTCGTAGACCGGCAGCCGGCTGATGACCACCCCGGCGGCGTGGGTGGAGGCGTGGCGGGGCATCCCCTCCAGCTTCATGGCCATCTCCAGCACTTCGTGGGCGGTCTGGTCGCTGTCGTAGAGCTGCTTGAGGTCGGAGGAGATCTTCAGCGCCTCGGCGATGGTGATGTGCAGCTGCATGGGGATGAGCTTGGCGATCTGGTCGCAGGTGGAGTAGGCGATGCCCAGGGCCCGCCCCACGTCCCGCACGGCGGCCCGGGCCGCCATGGTGCCGAAGGTGATGATCTGGGCCACGTGGTCGGCGCCGTACTTTTCAATGACGTAGTCGATGACCAGCTGCCGCTTTTCATAGCAGAAGTCGATGTCGAAATCGGGCATCGAGACCCGCTCCGGGTTTAAAAACCGCTCGAAAATCAGGTTGTACTCGATGGGGTCGATCCCGGTGATGCCGATGCAGTAGGCCGCCAGGCTACCCGCGCCCGATCCGCGCCCCGGCCCCACTGGGATGTCGTGGCTCTTGGCGTAGTTGACAAAGTCCTGCACGATGAGGAAGTAGTCCACATACCCCATCTGGGTGATGACCCCCAGCTCGTAGGAGAGCCGGTCCTGGATCTCCTGCGGGCAGTCCTTCCCGTAGTGGTTCCAGAGCCCCTGCCAGCAGAGATCCTCGAAGTAGGACTGGTTGTCCCCGGTGGGCGAGGTGAAGTAGGGCAGCTTGGTGACCCCGAACTCAAAGTCCAGCTGGCACATGTCGGCAATTTTGCGGGTGTTGGCAATGGCCTCGGGCAGGTGGCCGAAAAGGGCCTCCATCTCCTCCCTGCCCTTGACGTAGAACTCCTCGGTGGAGAACTCGATGCCGGTGTCCTCGTCCACCGTCTTTCCCAGCTGGATGCAGGTGAGCAGGTGCTGCATCTTGCTGTCCTCCCGGCTCAGGTAGTGGCAGTCGTTGGTGCAGACCAATCCGATATCCAACTTTTTGGCCAGGGCCACCAGCTTGGGGTTGACCTCCGCCTGCAGATCCAGGCCGTGGTTTTGCAGCTCGATGTAGTAGCGGTCCTTGCCAAAGAGGTCGCGGTAGAAGCGGGCGGTCTCCTCCGCCCCCTTGTCGTCCCCCTGCAAGAGCAGGCTGGGCACCTCTCCAGCAATGCAGGCCGAGAGGGCGATGAGCCCCTCGCTGTGCTCCTGCAGCAGCTGGTGGTCGATGCGGGGCTTTTTGTAGAAGCCGTCGATAAAGGCCTGGCTGACCATGTAGATGAGGTTTTGGTAGCCGGTGTAATTTTCGCAGAGGAGGACCAGGTGGTGGTTTTGCGAGTCGAGCCCGTGCACCTTGTCGGTGCGGGCGCGGCTGGCCACATAGACCTCGCAGCCGATGATGGGCTTGACCCCTTTGGCCTTGGCGGCCTTATAGAAGTCGATGACCCCGTACATCACCCCGTGGTCGGTGATGGCCACCGCGTCCTGCCCCAGGGAGAGGACCTTGTCCATCAACTGGTTGATGCGGCAGGCCCCGTCGAGCAGGCTGTACTCGGTGTGCAGGTGCAGGTGGACAAAGCCGTTGTCATTGGCCATTGCTTCCTTCCTCCTCTCGCAATTTTTTTGCCAGCTCCCGAATTTTTGCCAGCCGCCGGTTGAGGCTGGAACGGCTGATCCCCGGCGGGCAGACCTCCATCAGCTGGTTGAGGGATGCCTCGGGGTTTTCCAGCCGCAGCCGGGCGGCCAACAGCAGGTCCTCCCCCAAAAAGTCCGCCCCCCTCTTCTCCAGTATGTATTCGATGTCCGCCGTCTGCCCGGCCGCGGCGGTGGCGGTCTTGTCGATGTTGGCGGTCTCGCAGTTGGTGAGGCGGTTGACCTGGTTGCGGATGTCCTTGTAGATCTTGACGTTCATCACTTCCAGCGACTTCATCGGCGCGCCGACGGCCACCAGCACCTCCTCGATCTCCTTGCTGTCCTTGAAGTAGAGGAGGTTGACGTTCCCCCGGCGGGAGACCTTGGGCTGCCAACCGATGCGGCGAAACTCCTCGGCCAGATCCCCCATCAGCCCCCGGCGGGAGGAGGTCAGTTCCAGGTGGTACTCCTTTTGGGGGTTGGTGACCCGCCCCATGCTCAAAAAGGCGCCCGCCAAAAAGTGGCGGCGGCACTCGGTGCAGACAAAGCACTGGCGCTGGATCCGCAGGCTCACCTCCTGCCCGGCATGGCCGTAAAAGAGGAGGATCTGCTGGATGTCGTCGGGGTCCACGATGCGAAAGGAGTAGAGGCTGTGCCCGGCGGCATTCTGCCGCTCGATGCTGTAGGTGCGCATCATCTCGCCGAAGATGCGGCGGGTCAGCCCCTTGGCGAACTGCACCACCGCCTTTTTCTCCGATACCAGCTCGATGGAGGCAGCGGAAAAAGACCTGCCGCCGAGCAGCAGGCCATACAGCATGGCCGCCGCACAGCAGCGGGTCTCCGGCACATTTTTCATGATCTCCGTCTTGACCGAGGTGGAAAATGACATGGCCTACCTGTCCTTTAAGATGTCCCGGTGGGTGACCTTGGCCTTGAGCCCCTGGTCGGCAAAATGGCGGTTGAGGGTCTCTGCAATGGCCACCGAGCGGTGCTTGCCGCCGGTGCAGCCGATGCCGATGACCAGTTGGCTCTTGCCCTCGTTTTTGTAGTAGGGGACCGAAAAATCCAGCAGGTCAAAGAGCTTTTGCACGTAGAGCCCCGTCTCCTTCTGCCCGAACACGTAGTCGTAGACCGGCTGATCCAGCCCGGTCTGGTGCTTGAGTTCAGGGATGTAAAAGGGGTTGGGCAGGAACCGCACGTCAAAGACCAAGTCGGCCTCCACCGGAATGCCGTACTTGAAGCCGAAGGAGAGGGTGTCGATTTGGAAGAAGGAGGAGGCGCTGTCGGCAAAGATGTCGATGATGCGCTGCTTGAGCTGGGTGATGGAGAGGAGGGTGGTGTCGATGACGTAGTTGGCCTGCTCCTTTACCGGCTTGAGGATCAGCCGGTCGGCGGCCACCGCCTTTTCCAGCGAACCGGCCACATCCAGCAGGGGGTGGCGGCGGCGGGTCTCCTTGTAGCGGCGCACCAGCACCTCGTCGGCGCAGTCCAAAAAGAGGATCTTCACGTCGACCCCGGTGGCCTTGATGCCCTCCACCTCTTCCAGCAGCTTGTAGAAGAAGTCGCCCGAGCGGGCGTCGGCCACCACCGCCACCTTGCGCAGCTTGCCGTCGGTCTGTGCACAGACCTCAAAGAAGCGGCCGATCAGGGCCGGCGGTATGTTGTCGATGCAGTAGTAGCCCATGTCCTCGATGACCCGCACCGCCTGGCTCTTCCCCGCCCCCGAAAGGCCGGTGATCACCAAAAGCTCCATCTTCGCGTCCATTTTTACATCCCCCTCGCCAACTGCCCGGACGGGCAGTTTGTCTTGTTTGGTCGGTGGGAGACAGCTCTCACTGCTCCCCTAAAAAGCGCACTTCCGGCTCCAGGGAGAAGCCGGTCTTTTCGCGCACGATCCGCTGTACCTCGGCAATCAGCCCCAGCACGTCGGCGCAGGTGGCGCCGTCGGCGTTGACCACGAAACCGCAGTGCTTCTCGCTCACCCGGGCCCCGCCCACCGAAAAGCCCCGCAGCCCGCACTCGTCGATGAGCTTGGACGCATAGCTGCCCTGGGGGCGTTTGAAGGTGCTGCCGGCGCTTGGCTGCTCCATGGGCTGCTTGGTGTAGCGGCGGCCCAGCAGGTCGTCCATCTTCTCCTTGATGGCCCCCTTCTCCCCCGCCCGCAGGGCGAGGGAGACCCGGGTGATGAGGCAGTTCCGGTCGGAGAAATAGCTGTGGCGGTAGGAAAAGCCGCACTCCTCCCGGGAGAAGGTTGTTTCCTCTCCCCCCTCCCAGAAGGTCACGGAGGAGAGGACGTCCTTCATCTCGCCGTCGTAGGCGCCGGCGTTCATGTAGGCCGCCCCGCCCACGCTGCCGGGGATCCCCCAGGCAAATTCCAGCCCGGAGAGACCGTGCTGGTAGGCGCTGTAGCAAAGCCTCGCCAAGGAGACCCCGGCGTCCACCTCCACCGCCTCGCCGTCAAAGGAGAGGTGTCCGTATTTGTTGGCGCTCTTGAGCACCACGCCGCGGTAGCCCCCGTCCCCCACCAGCAAGTTGGAACCCCGCCCCAGCGGGAACCAGGGCAACCCCTCCTTCTCCAACAGAGTGTAGAGCTCCCCCGCCGCCTGGGCGGTGTGGGGGACGACCATCCAGTCGGCCGTCCCCCCGATGCGAAAGGTGGTGTGGCGAGAAAGGGGTTCATCGCGCAAGATGTCGCAGTCCTTGGTCTTTGCCTCTTGAATAAAGCGGTCGTAGTTCAAAGCGTTCCTCCTGCCAGTGCAGTATTTCCGGTCACAGGGAGACCGGGACGCGCCGGTTGGCCAGGGCCTTTTCAAAGCGGCCCAGGTCGGCGTTGACGATCAGTTCTTCGGGAAAATCGGCGGCCGCGAGGATGTCGGTGGCCTTTTCAAATTCCCCCACCCGAAAGGGGGAGTGGGCGTCGGTGTTGACGATGACCTCCACCCGGTGCTCCTTGCAGAGTTTGGCGATGGTGAACATGTTTTCGGCCGCCCCCTCGCGGAAGGTCACCGACGAGGCGTTGAATTCGATGTACTTGCCGCTGTCCTTGAAGAGGGGCACCACCCGCTCGTAGTCAAAGCGGTAGCAGTTGGCCCCGGGGTGGCCGAAGACGTCCACATAGGGGTTTTTCAGCAAGTTGAGCACCGCCTCGGTGTTCTCCTCCACGCTGCCGGGGGCGATGACCTCGGGGTGCATCGAGCAGACCACCCACTCCATCTTCTGCAAAAAGTGTTCGTCCAGGTCCACCTTGCCGGTGCAGTCCATCAGGTTCAGCTCACACCCCCGCAGCACCCGCACCCCTTCGATGACCGGGGGGAGCTGGTGGAGGTTGCCAAAGTGCCAGAGGTCGGGCGAGTCGGGCATGGAGGGGGCGTGGTCGGTCATCCCTAAGACGGGAAGCCCCTTTTCGGCGGCGCCCCGGGCCATCTCGATGACGGTGCCGTAGGCGTGGGTGGAGGCGATGGTGTGGGTGTGGGTGTCTGCAATCAATCTCATGCTGTTTTTATCTCCTTCGGCGTTACACTATTCACTCTATGTGGCCGGGCGGCCGTTCATCCCCTAAAAGAGGTCGACGTCCTGCTCCTCGGCCTTTTTCACGTCCTCGATCATTCCCAGGTTGGTCAGCAGCTGGCGGGCAGCGTTGTAGCCCATCCTCTTCTGGCGGTTGTTCATGGCCGCCACCTCGATGATGATGGCCAGGTTCCGCCCGGGCTTCACCGGGATGGTGAGGGAGGGGATCTTGATCCCCAGGATTTCGGTGTGGGTGTTTTCCAGACCGATGCGGTCGTAGTTCTTGTCGGCCTCCCAGGGCTCCAGGTGGATGATCATGTCCACCTTCTCGCTCATCTTGACCGAGCCGATGCCGAAGATGCGGCGGACATTGACGATGCCGATGCCCCGCAGTTCGACAAAGTGGCGGATGTTGTCGGGCGAAGTGCCCACCAGGGTGGTGGTGGAGGTCTTGCGCAGCTCCACCGCGTCGTCGGCGATGAGCCGGTGGCCCCGCTTGACCAGCTCGATGGCGGTCTCGCTCTTGCCGACGCCGCTCTCCCCCAACAGCAAGATGCCCTCGCCGTAGACCTCGACGAGCACGCCGTGGCGGGTGATGCGGGGGGCCAGTTCGATGTTGAGCAGGGAGTTGAGCCCCGACATGAAGGTGGAGGTGGGCTCGCTGGTGCGCAGCAGGGGGACGCCGTTTTCCTCGGCGTAGCGGATGGCGGACTCGAAAATTTCCAGCCCGCGGGTGAAGATGACGGTGACCGGTTGGGTCTTGAAGAAGCGGCAGAGACTTGCGTCCCGCGCTTCGTCGTCGAGGTCCAGCAGGTAGGAGTACTCTAAATTGCCGATGAGCTGGATGCGGGAGCAATCAAAAAAATCGTGATGGCCCGCCAGGTAGAGGCCGGGGCGGTTCAGGTCGCCCACGGTGATGGCGATCTCGGCGGGGTCCTTGGGCATCACGATGGGTTCCAGGCCGAATTTGTGTACGATGGTGGCAAGACTTACGCTGAATTTTCCTTCCATATTTGCAGTCCCCCTTAATGTATCTTAAGTATATATGAAAAATGGCCGCCTTTCAACTGACATTTAGCCGGAAGCGTTTCTTTTAAAAAACGATTATGGTATACTGGGTGCAAGCAAGACCGGCCGGCCCTTCCCTCTGCAGACAGGGGCCTGCCAAACCAATACAGAGGAGTTCTTTGGATTATGAAAGTAGCGCTTTTCGTCGAGACCTATCTGCCGTACATCAACGGTGTGGTCACCCACGTCCACTCGCTGAAGACCGGTCTGGAGATGCTGGGCCACCAGGTGCTGGTGGTGACCGCCGACCCGGAGGTGAAGCGCCACACCCTGAAAGACGGGGTTCTCTACTGCCCCTGTAAAAAGCTCAAGCGGATCTACGGCTATGGCCTGGCCGCCCCCGTGAGCCGGGTGCGGGAAAAGCTCATCGACAACTTCGCCCCCGACATCGTCCACGTCCACCAGGAGTTTGGCATCGGCCTCTTCGGCTACCAGTACGCCAAGCGGCGCAAAGTCCCCATGGTCTACACCATGCACACCATGTACGACGACTACCTCTACTACGTGGTGCCCAAGCACCTGATCCCCGCCGCCAAACAGGTGGCCGGCCGCTACTCGCGGATGTTTGTCAAGGCCGCCGCCCAGGTGACCGGCCCCTCGAAAAAGGTCGAGAGCTATCTGCGCAGCCACGGCATCAAAAAGCCGGTCAACGTGGTGCCCAACCCGGTGGAGCTAGACACCTTCAACCTGGAGCACGCCGACATGGAGAAGGTCGCCGCCCTGCGGGAGCAGTTTGGCTACGCGGCCGACGACTTTGTCACCGTCTTCGTCGGCCGGGTCGGGAAGGAGAAAAACATCGACCAGCTGTTGGACTTCTGGGCCGCCTCCCAGTTGGCAAAGGAACCCCGCCTCAAGCTGATGGTCATCGGCGACGGGCCGGAGCGGGAAGCGTTGATTGCCAAAGCCGCGGCGCTGGGCCTCTCGCCCCAGGTGCAGTTTATCGGCAAGGTGATGCACGACCAGCTGCTGGAATACCTGGTGGCCTGCGACGCCTACGTCACCGCCTCCCTCTCGGACACCAACTCCATCTCTATGCTGGAGGGGATGGCGGTGGGCCTGCCGGTCTTTCACATCCACGACCCCCTGAACAAGGGCCAGGTGGTGGAGGGGGTCAACGGCTTCATCTACAACAGCGCCGACGAGCTGGCGGAAAAACTGCTGGCCTACCGGGATTTGGAGGACAAACAGCCCCTCAAGGAGTCGGTGGTGGAGTCGGTGCAGCACTCTGGCGCCAAGACCCTGGGCGAAAATCTCGAAAAGATCTATGTCAAGGCCCTGCGCTCTTGACTAACGCAAATTTTGTGATATACTATCGCATCGGGCGGAAGGGATACAGCTGTCCTCGAAATGTGGACATTTCCCCCTCCCTGCCCCTGTGTACGATACGGAAATGACTGCGGCCCGACCTGGGTCGCCGCCTGCACTTCAAATGGCGCGCCAAATCCCCCAGCCAAAGCGGGGGCGCGTCATTTTTTGTGGCGCAGAGAAGAAAACGGAGGGTACCACGGTGAAAAAACAACACTACGACATTGCCATTATCGGCGGCGGCATCGGCGGCATCATGGCCGCTTACCGGATCGCGGAGAACGCCCCGGAGAAATCGGTGGTGCTGGTGGAAAAGGGCCATGCCATCGTCAAGCGGGTCTGCCCCATCGTCGCCAAAAAGGTGCAAAAGTGCATCAAGTGCGAGTCCTGCGCCATCATGGAGGGGATGGCTGGCGCCGGCGCCTTTTCCGATGGCAAGTATGTCATCTCCACCGAGTACGGCGGCTGGCTGACCGACTTTTTGGCCCCCAGCACGGTCATCGACTACATCGAGCAGGCCGACAAGATCCTGGTCTCCTTCGGCGCCACCACCGAGCGGTTCATGCCCAACAACGACCTGAAAAAGCTCTGCCTGCAAAACGACCTGCACATGGCCCAGGCTCAGCTCAAACACCTGGGGACCGACGCCAACTTCGACACCATGCGCAAACTCATCGAGGAGATCAGCTCCAAGGTGGAGATCGTCACCGACACCAACGTGATTGACGTCAACCGCGAGAGCCACGAGATCTTCACCGAGGACCGCAGCGGCACCGCCTCCTTCAAGGCGGACGAGATCATCTTTGCCGTGGGCCGGGCCGGCAGCCGCTTCTTCTCCGAGTGGTGCGCTCAAAACCAGATCCCGCTGGAAAACAACCAGGTGGACGTGGGGGTGCGCGTCGAGCTGCCCTCCATGATTTGGGACGACTTCTCCAAAAAGATCTACGAGCCCAAAATCTGGTACCGCTCCAAAAAATACGGCGACGTGACGAGGATGTTCTGCTTTAACGAGCGGGGCCAGGTGGTGACCGAGAACACCGACGGGGTGCTCACCGTCAACGGCCACGCCTACCGGGATGAGGCCAAGAAGAGCCAGAACTCCAACTTTGCCCTCCTCTCCACCATCCGCTTCACCCAGCCCTTCAACCAACCCATCGAGTACGCCCGCCACGTGGCCCGGCTGGCCAACCTCATCAGCGGCGGCAGCGTGCTGGTACAGCGCCTGGGCGATTTGGAGAACGGCCGCCGCACCGACGAGGCCCGGCTGCGCCAGTCCACCACCCGCCCCACCCTGGACGCGGTGGCCGGCGATCTCTCCCTGTGCATGCCCAAGCGCCAGCTCGACAGCATCCTGGAGACCCTGCACGCCCTGGACGCCATTGCCCCCGGCACCGCCAACCACGACACCCTGCTCTACGGCATTGAATGCAAATACTACTCCGCCCGCCCGGCGGCCGACGACTTTGCCATCAGTGGCTGCAAGGGCATCTACGCCCTGGGCGACGGGGCCGGCTTTACCCGTTCCCTCTCCCAGGCGGCGGCCAACGGCCTTTACGTGGCCGACAAGCTGACCAAGAAATAGCCTTCTTTCCCCTTTGCGAAAGCGGCCAGACCGAGCGATTCGGCCTGGCCGCTTTTTGGCGTGCGCAGCAAAATGAAATGCCCGATCCGCCGGCAATTGCGCAAGCGATTGCTAACAATCTCTCAGAATCTGGCAATGGTCACAAAACTTCCTGAAAAGAGTCCCCATTTTTCTGCTGTACCGAAACCTGAAACACCTCGTCTTGCAGCAGGTCAACGGGGTTGCAGCGCCGATCCGCACAGAGCTTTTGATAACTTGCGACGGCCTCTGTCAGCTCTTTTTCAGTCACCTGCGGAGAAGTGCGAACAGACACCGTGACCACACTCTCCTCTCTCCCCTCCCCGGGCTGAATATAGGGGGCGGCACTGGCAATCAGCCCCCACTCGCTCTTGTAGCCGTCCAGCCGTCGATTGAGGAGGAGATAGCCCAAATACTCCTGGGCCCCCAGGGGATAGGAGCGCTCCTCCTCCGCGCGGAGGGCCCGCACTGCGCCCGCGCCCAGCGGCCCCGCTTCAATGATCGGCAGGGTGACCCTCGCGTCGGCCAGGTCGCGGATCTCGGCAAAGCCGAACTGGCCGTTTTCCTCCCGGGTGAGGCCCATCCACTCCTCGCTGTATTCGCCGGTGTAGGCGTAAATTTTGGCGCTCGGGCGGATGCGCAGCTGCTCGATGAAGAACTGCCGCAGCAGGGGCAGGTTGCCCCGATAGACCAGCTCGTCGGAGACAAAGACCTGGTCGGCGCTGTCCAAAAAGACCTCCCGCTGGGAGAGCTGGCGCTGCAAATCGCCCAGGTCCTCCCCCCGCAGGGCGAGGTACTGGTTCTCCTCCGGCTGCAGGATGCAGAGGACCGCCGTGTAGCCGCGCTCGTCCCCCTGCAGCGCCAGGGCGCGGACGATCTTGCGGCGGCTGATCTGCTGCCCGTCGGCACAGCCGGTGAGCAGCAACAGACAGCAGAGCAGAGCTGTCGCCACACTAGTGAACCGCTTCACCGCGGGCACCTCCTCTCGTCTTTCCCCCTCTGCCCACTGTCCGCTTGTAAAACACGTAGAGCAGGGGCAACAGCGCCAAGGTCAGGGGGGCAAAGCACCCCTTGACCAGAGCGGTGAGCCACTCGTACAGTCGGCTGCTGGCCCCCACCGCCGCCGAGAGGGCGGCCACCAGGGACAAAGCCGTCCAGACCCCGCTGTTGTAGCGGCGATCGGGCAGCACCCCCTGTAGGGCGGTGCAGAGGGCGAGCAGCAGGGCGGTCACCCGCACAAAGGAGATGAGCACCCAGATGACCAGGTAAAAGGAGTCCAGCCGCTGAACCACCGACAGGTCGGAGGAGACGGCCAGGGCGTAAAAGGGGTACTGCTGCATCTGGGCGTAGTTCCCCAGGGCCAGTTTCACCAGCAGGGAGAGCCCCACCGACCCGCCGGTGGCCAGCCAGAAGTAGCCCTGAAAGACCGAGGGGGTGCGCTGCGCCAGGTGCTTGACCAGGGTGAAGAGGAGCAGGAGCTCCACATTGGACTGCAAGACGGCGACAAAGGTCCCCCAGAGCCCGGTCCACCGCACCTGCGAATAGGCCCGCAGGGCCGACGGCGCCACGTTCCCCACCGTGCCGAAGAAGATGAGGGCGACGGAGAGGGCGGCGCAGACAAAAATCACCGAAGCGGTGCGGGCAAAGCTCTCGATCCCCACCACCACGCCGAAAATCAGCACCCCCAGAAAGGGGATCAAAAAGACCAGATAGCTGCTCTGGGGAAAGATCTCCCGGTTGAGAAAGCGGACGAATCCGCAGATGGAGTGGGCGGCGGACAGCCCCAAAAAAGCCGCCAGCAACCCGTTGTAGAGCCGCCCTAGGGGCCGGTTGTAAAAGAGCATGAAGTCACAGAGGTTCTTGCCGGTGCCGTCCTCCAGCGCGAAAAAGAGGACGCCGATCCCCCAGACGGCCAGGTTGCCCAAAACCAATCCGGCGATGCTGGAGCCAAACTCCACCTGTCCGGCAGAGGCGCGGGGGTAGTAGGTCAGGTAGCTGAAGAGGTTGGAGAGGACCAGCAGCAGGACAAACTGCTTGCGGCCGATATACTGTATCCCCTTATGCATCGCCGTGCCCCCCATCGCTCTGCACCGAGGAGCCGGGCAGGTCCTGCACGATGCCGCTGCGGCTTTTCTGCAGGGTGGGCCAGCTGGCCCGCACAAAGACGTCGCGAAACGCCGCCTTGCCAAAGGGGGAGATGGGGCTGGTGTAGGGGATGCCGAAAGTGTTGATGGAGCAGAGGTTGAGCAGCAGCGCCAACAGCCCCAGGGCGATGCCGTAGAGCCCCCAAAAGCCCCCCAGCAGGATAAAGGCGAACTTGAGGATGGTCACCGGCTCGTAGAGATTGGGCACCACAAAGGAGCTGACAGCCGTCAGGGCCACGATCAGCACCATGGGGGTGCCGATGAGGCCGGCCGAGACCGCGGCATCGCCGATGACCAGGGCCCCGACGATGCTGACTGCGTGCCCCACCGATTTGGGAAGCCGCAGCCCCGCCTCTCTCATGATTTCAAAGATGATGTGGATGATGAGGGCCTCCACCATCAGCGGGAAAGGCGTTCCCTGCTGCGCCTCGATGATCTTGACCAGCAGCTCCTTGTGCAGCAGCTCCGGGTGGTGGGTCACCACCGCCACATAGCCGCCGGGGAGGAGGAAACTGATTGTAAAGGCCAAGAACTTTAAGCAGCGGATAAAGGTCACGTAGTAGGGTCGCTGGGCGTAATCGTCCAGCGACTGAAAGTTTTCGCTGAAGAGATAGGGCGCCACCAGCACAAAGGGGGTGCCGTCGATGAGGATCCCCACCCGGCCCTCCATGATTTTGCCGCAGAGGGTGTCCGGGCGCTCGGTGTACCCCACCCCGGAGAAGAGGGAGGCGTTCTTCTTGTCCAAAAACGGGGTCACATAGCCGCTGTCCAGGATGGCCTCCAGGCAGATGGTGCCCAGCCGCTCCTTGATTTCCGCCAGCACCTTGGCGCTGACCTTGTCGGTCATGTAGACCAAAAAGACATCGGTCTTACTCTCGCTGCCCAGGTTCATGTATTCAAACTTCAGGTGGGGGCTCTTCATCCGCCGGCGGATCATGGTCAGGTTGATGCGGGCGGCCTCCACAAACCCCTCCCTGCTCCCCCGCATGTTCTGCTCGTTCCCCGGCTCGGAGATGGAGCGAAAGTTGAATCCCTGCACCCCCAAGGCCAGCCCCTTTTCGCAGCCGTCGATGAGCAGCACCGCAAAGCCGGACATGGCAAACTGCAACACCTCCTCCCTGGTGAGGACCACCTTCTGGTCGGCGGCCAGAAAATCGGTCCGCCCCAGGGTCAAAAAGAGCTCTTCCGGCTCTTGGATGCAGGCGTCCCGGTACTCGCGCAGGGGCTCGATGATCAGCTCCGCCAGGGTGCCGATGCCGATCATCCCCTCGCAGAAGACCAGCTCGCACCGGTGCCCCGCCAGATGGATGGATTTATTCAAAAAGTCGGAGCTGTTTTGCACCAGCGCCCGCAGGGCGACGATGTTCTCCGTCAAATCGGCGCACAGTCTCATTTCCATCACCTCTCTCTGGCCTATTCTGGCCTTTTTTCCACCGCTTCATACATAATAGAGGCGGCTGACACCATACTAGCGACAGGTGATGTTATGTTAGTTTTGATTGTGCGCACGACGATACTTTACGCCATCGTCGTCATAGCCCTGCGACTGATGGGAAAGCGACAGATCAGCGAGATGCAGCCCTCCGAACTGGTGACCACCATCCTCATCTCCAACATTGTCTCCCTCCCCATCGAAAACACCGATATCCCCATTTTGGCCGGCATCCTGCCCATCTTTTTGATCATCTGCTACGAGGTCTTCCTCTCCTTTTTCTCCCTCAAGAGCAACCGCTTCCGCAAGATGGTCACCGGCACCCCCATCGTGGTGGTGCGGGAGGGGAAGATCGTGCAAAACGAGCTGGAGAAACTGCGGATGACTGTAGAAGACCTGCTGGAAGAGCTGCGCCTCAAGGACATTTTCTCCCTGGAGGACGTCTACTATGCCATCGTCGAGACCAACGGCAAGCTCAGCGTGCTCCAGCGCTTCTCCGCCTCCACCGTACAGAATAAGGACATGCAGATCGCGGGCACCGACCCCACTCCACAGCTGGTGGTCATCAGCGACGGCAAATTGATGGAACAAGCCCTGCGCGACTGCGGGATCACCCGCCAATTCGTGGAGGACAAGCTGGCCGCCAGCCACTGCCGCATCCCCGACGTCTTTCTCATGACCTGCGACAGCTACCGCAACATTCGCATTGTAAAAAAAGAGGGGAACTGAGCCCCTTTCCAGCCATTTTTTCTGAAAAGGCATATCACTTTACAGCATAAAGGAGGCAGTTTTGTGAAGCGCGTCATCCTCGCACTGAGTATCTTCGCCCTTTCTGTGGCCCTGGCCGTGACCTCGACCCATATTCTCACCAACTGCTACAACGACATCAATGGCAGGCTCAACGAGGTCATCTTGCTGGCCACCGATGGCAGCGAACAGCTGCCCGAAGAAAACGAAAAGCTGATGCAGTCCTGGGAAGACAGCAAACAGCTCATCAACCTGTTCACCAACCGCAAAAACGTAGAGGACATCGGGGTGTCCATCTACAAGATGCAGGGCTATTTGGAGAAGGGGGACCTCTCCCTCTACCTGGGTGAGTGCTACGGTGTCCGCTCCAACTTGGAGCACATCCTCAAGGGCGACAATATCACCTGGGAGATTTTGACCTAGTCACCTGTGTTCACAGCACACAAAAACGACAATGGGGCGCTCGAGAATCTCGTTCTCGGGCGCCCCATTGTCGCCTTGACTGGCAAGGCTTTATTGCATGTGGGAAAATCGCTACTTTCCGTCCTTTTGCAGCAGCCGTTTGAGCTCGTCCATAAAGGAGTTGATGTCCTTGAACTCCCGGTAGACCGAGGCAAAGCGCACATAGGCCACCTCGTCGATCGCCTTGAGCTCCTCCATCACCTTTTCGCCAATTTCGGTGGAGGTGACCTCCCCCATCAGGGAGTTGAGAAAGGACGACTCGATGTCGGCCGCCAACTCCTCCAGCTGGCTCAAGGGGATGGGGCGCTTCTCGCAGGCCCGGATCAGCCCGCCCAGCAGTTTGTCCCGGTCGAACAGCTCCCTCGACTTGTCCTTTTTGATGACGATGAGGGGCAGGTTTTCAATCACCTCATAGGTGGTGAAGCGCCGCCCGCAGCTGAGACACTCCCGGCGACGGCGGATCTTCTCCCCCTCTTCAGTGGGGCGGGAATCGACGACTTTGCTCTCTGTATAGGAACAAAACGGACATTTCATATAGCTCTCTCCCTCTCTGCACCCGCCTTTACAGCAGGTCCTCCAAAACATATTGGAGCTGAAACGGCGCAACCCGGCAGTCCACCAGCAGCTGAAAGACGCTCTCAGCCCGCTGGGGCAGTGAAGTGAAATCGGCAATGCGGCGCGACTCCCCGCTCTTACAGGCGGTCACCTCAAACCCGTAGCCAAGGTAGTAGACTTCGTCCAGCTCTCGGTACTCCCCAATCAGGTCGTAGCGAACTCTCTCTTCAAAATCTTCTGTGTAGGCTGTCTTCACAATCATTTCGATTCCTCCATACATATAATATGAAAAATTATACGTTGGATTCCAACAAAAGACAACCAAAAACATTCGACAAATTTCTCGTTTGCTAAGCAAATGCTTATAAATTTACTGTTTTCACAGATTTGGCTCACATCTGAACAATTTGCCATTTTCCCTGCCCAGCAGAGAAAATCCTCGCAGCGGCCCCTCCGGCAGCGGTGCAATCGGCGGGCCCTCCTGTTGGGTGAAAAGGGACATTCCCCGCCTGCCGGCCTTTCTGTCGCCCCTCGCCGCAAGTGACAAGGGGCGGGGCCCATTGGCCGCCATCCCCAGAAGTCTGTCCTTTCTCTCCGCTCGCCGCCGGCGAGTGCGGGGAACTTTAGGAGCCAGCCTGAAAGGGTACAAAAAAGGGGGCTCCCCTTTTTTCAGGCGCTTTTTAGTATAGGGGATTTCTTGATAAATTGCAACTCTGTGCAGGTCAAAAAAATACCGCTGTCCCATCGGACAGCGGTATTTTTCAAACGCAGGGAACGGAGGCTCGAAGGGCCCTTACTTCTTCTTTTTGGTCTTGGAGGCCTTGGGAGCCTTGGCGGCTTCGGCCTTCTTTTTGGCCTTGTGCTCCTGCCAAACCACCCACAACGGGCCGCTGATGCAGAGGCTGGAGTAGACGCCGGAAATCATGCCCACGATCATGGGGAAAGCGAAGGTCAGGATGGAGGTGACGTTGAAAATCAGCGCCACGATGCAGACCACGCTCATGGCCATAACGGTGGTGATGGTGGTGTTCATGGTGCGCACAAAGCTCTGGTTGATGCTCAGGTTGACCCGTTCGGCCACCGGCATCGAGCGGTGCAGCTGGGTGTTCTCGCGGATGCGGTCGTAGATGACGATGGTGTCGTTGATCGAGTAGCCCAAGATAGTCAAAACGACGGCGATGAAGTTGTCGTTGAGGGGGATGCGGCAGAGGGTAAAGACCGCAAAGACCATGACCACGTCGTGGAGCAGGGCCACCACGGCCATAACGCCCGCCGACCAGCCGCCGATTTTGCGAAAGCGCAGGGCGATGAAGAGGATCATCAGCACGGCGGCAAAGACCACAGCGGCAATGCACTTGAGGAAGAATTCGCCCCCCATGGTGGGGTCGACGCTGTCGATCGACTCCTGGGTCAGCTCGTTGGCGGCAAACTTTTCATCGAGCATCGACTGGATCGAACTGACCTTATCGATGGAGATGGTGCCCGAATTGGGCAGGGAGATCACCACATTCTGTTTGCCGGTCGCGCTGTTTTGCGAGTACTGCAAGTTGAGGTGCTGGCCGTCCAGCGCCGCTTTCATCTCGCTTTCAAAGGAGGATTTGTCCAGCTCACCCTGATAGGAATAGGTGATGATAGCGCCGCCGGTGAACTGGATGTCCCGCTTGACGCCGAAGATCACCGAGACCAGAATGGTCACTGCCACAATGGCCAGAGAGATGGTGAAAAAGATTTTTCGCTTGCCGACGATATTCATGTTACTCTTCATCTTTTTTACCTCCGTACAGCCATTTGGAGCCAAAGCACTTGAACTTGGAGACGGACTTGAGCATCAGCCGTGAAGCGCCCATGCCCATGACAAAGTTCATGAGCACACCCACCAGCAGGGTGTAGCCGAAGGAGTAGATCGAACCGGTGATGGCCGAGGGGAAGAACTGGAAGATGGGTTTGAGCAGGGTGGCAAACATGCTTGCCGGCGGGCCGAAGGCCCCCATGAGGATGATGGCCACGATGATGACGGTGATGTTGCCGTCAAAGATGGCGGAGAAGGCGCGCTTGTAACCGGACTGGATGGCCGCATTCACCGATTTGCCGGAGCGCAATTCTTCCTTGATGCGCTCGGCGGTGATGACGTTGGCGTCCACCCCCATGCCGATGGCGAGGACGATGCCCGCGATGCCCGGCAGGGTGAGGGTAAAGCTGGGGAAGGGGGCAAAGTAGCCCGAGATGGCGGCGATGGCGCCGGCTGTCTGCCCCACCAGGGCAATGGAGGCGACAGCGCCCGGCAGCCGGTAGACGATGATCATGTACAGGCAGACCAGCAGCAGTGCGATCCCGCCGGCCAACACCATGGCGTCTTTGGCGTCCAGCCCCAGGGTTGGGTTGATGGTGTTGTAGTTGTCGGCCGTCAGGGCAAAGGGCAGGGCGCCGGCGTTGATCTTGTCGGCCAGCTCCTTGGCGCTCTCGGCGTCAAAGTTGCCGGAGATGGTGGCGATCCCGTCGGTGATGTGGTCCTTTACATTGGGGTAGCTGATCATCTGGTTGTCCAGCCAGATGGAGATGATCCCGTTGCTGGGGGCCAGCTTGGCGGTGGCCTCTGAGAACTTCTCCTTGCCCGAGTCGTTGAGCTCCAGCTGCACCACAAACTGGGCGCTGCTGCCGCTCTGGCCGCTGGTCTGGCCGGCCTTGGCGCTCTTGACGTCGCTGCCGGTCAGGATGATGTTGGTGGCCGTCGTCCCGGTCGGGGCGCCGGTGCTGTCGGTGCTGTTGCCCTCGCGGAAGGTCAGCTCGGCGGTCTCCCCCAACTCCTTGATGGCGTTTTCGGGGTTGAAGTCGCTCTCCCCCTCTTTCCAGGGGAAGCGGACGATGATGCGGTCGTTTTGGTAGTCGGTGTAGACCTCGCTGTCGGTGATATTCTGGGACACCAGGCGCTGTTTGATGACCGACTCGGCGGCGGACATCTCGTCGTCAGTCGCCTCCACATCGGCAGGCGGGGTAAAGGTCACGTCTACGCCGCCACGGATGTCGATGCCCCACCGGATGCTGTCAACGCCCTTGATGATGATGTTTTCCACATCGCCATACCGGGTGCTGATGCCCGCAATTGCGGTATAAGCCAGCAACACGATGAGTGCAAAGACAACGAAAAATGTGATTTTTCCTCTCTTTTTCACCGGTGAAACTCCTCCAGTTGCAATTTTGAGCGGTGCAGTTGAAAAGCGGCGGAACCGGTCTGCTCCAACCGGCGCTCCCCCGCTCACAAAAGGCACCGTACACATACCGTTCATTATAGGCAAAAAGAGGGGAAAAGTCAAATATTCGGGCGAGGGCGCGCCGAGTCAAGAGCCGATTTTTCCGACAAAGAAGCAGGGCCCCTTCTCCCCTTTCCGCGCCCTTGGGGCAACAGGCGGCCCTGTCCTTCCGGCAGGCGATCCGGGCGGCGGTTGGCAGCTGTCTCTGTTTGCCCTTCTCTCCTGTGGGTCCCGACCGGGCCCTCCCGCAAAAGCCGGCCCTCATCGGCCCTCTCTCCGCTGCCAAAAGCGCAGCGATCCCGGCCCCGACAGTTCTTTGACCGGCCTCTTGACAGCCGAACGGATGGAGCGTCCATCCCCGCCAAAAGACCCCTTTGGCCGCAATGGAGACGACCGGCCATCGCTCTGGAGACCAGAGAGCCCCTTCATTCTGCCCCCCCCTATCCTTGCGGTGTCCGCCGGGAGCATGCGGCGCGCGGTTGCGGCCCCTCTTTTGCCGCCCCCTGTACAAAAAAGGGCAGACGCCTTATCGGCGTCTGCCCTTGGGGAGAGGTGAGGTCACCTCTCCGCCCTCTTCTCTTTTCATGCGGCCTTTTGCTCCAGCCGCTTTTCCAGCGAGGCGATGCGGGTCGCCAGGCAGAGGATGGAGATGGCGCTCTCCAGCTCTTCCAGCGGCGGGTAGGTGGGGGCGATGCGGATGTTGGCGTCATCGGGGTCCTTGCCGTAGGGGTAGGTGGCGCCCACTGGGGTCAGTTTGACCCCCGCCTCCTGGCAGAGCTGCTCCACCCGTTTGGCACAGCCGGGCTCGGTGTAGAAACTGATGAAATAGCCCCCCAGAGGCTTGGTCCAGCGGGCGATCCCCAGGCCGCCCAGCTCCCGCTGCAACATCTGCTCCACCAGTTCAAACTTGGGCCGCAGGATGTCGGCGTGTTTCTTCATGTGCTCGGCTATCCCCTGGGCGGAGCCGAAGAAGCGGACGTGGCGCAGCTGGTTGATCTTGTCAAAGCCGATGGTCTGGGGGACCGTCAGTGCCTTGATGCGGGCCATGTTCGCCCTGGAGGCGGCGATCACCGCCACCCCGGCGCCGGGGAAGGAGATCTTCGAGGTGGAGGCAAAGACGATGGGCCGGTCGGGACAGCCCGCCTCTTCGCAGCAGCGCAGAATGTCCAGCACCCGGTCGCGCCGGTCGGGATAGAGGTCATGCACCATGTAGGCGTTGTCCCAGAAGATGGTGAAGTCCTTGGCGGCGGGCTTCATGGCGGCAAAGCGCCGCACCGTCTCATCGCTGAAGCTGGTGCCCTCGGGGTTTTGGTACTGGGGCACACACCAGACCCCTTTGATGAGAGGATCGGCCGCTGCCAGCGCCTCCAGCCGGTCCATATCCGGCCCCTGCGGGGTCATGGCCACCGGGATCATCTCGATGTCCAGCGCCTCGCAGATGCCGAAATGGCGGTCATACCCCGGCGCCGGGCAGAGGAATTTGACCTTCTTCTCCTTCCCCCAGGGGCGCTCGCTCCCCAGGGCGCCCTTGAGCAGGTACTTGGCGATCACGTCGTACATCAGGTTGAGGGAGGAGTTGCCGCCAATGAAGATCTGATCCTCCCCCACCCCCAGCAGTTCGCCGAAGAGGCGCTTGGCCTCGGGCAGGCCGTCAAAGAAACCGTAGTTGCGGCAGTCGCTGCCGTCTTCGCTGAAGTAGTCCCCCTCCCCCCGCAGGACGTCGTACATCTCCATCGAGAGGGCCAACTGCTCGCTGCAGGGCTTGCCCCGGGACATGTCCAGGGACAGCCCCTTTGCAGCTGCCTCCCGATATGCCGCCCGGAGGGAGGACAGCTCTGCCGCCGCCTCTCTCAGCCCCATTTCCCCGTATTTCTTTGCCATCTTTCCTGCCTCCCACAAACTCTCTCTAACAGAAAAAAGCTGCCCTGTATTGCAATTTCAAAAATGAAAAACTTGCAATTTGCAGGTGCTTTCTCAAACTTTTATCTTTGTCGATTATTATATACCCTTATTTTATCGGCTGCAACCCCCTTTCATACATTTATCCAGTTATATAAAAGTGCAAGTTAAAAAGTTACATTTCTTCAAATTTCTCACAACTGCCAGCGCCTTCTCTCCCGGTCTTTTCCCAAAAAAGACACCGGGCAAGCCCTTTTGGGGCCTGTCCGGCGCTCGCTTTTCTCTTTTTTAGAACTCTGCCGAGCCCGTTGTCCGGGGGAAGGGCAGCACGTCGCGGATGTTGGGGATGCCGGTGATGTACATGATCAGCCGCTCAAAGCCCAGGCCGTACCCGGCGTGTTTGGTGCCGCCAAAGCGGCGCAGGTCCAGGTACCACTCGTAGTCCTCTTCCGCCAGGCCCAGTTCGGCCATCCTCGCCGTCAGCACATCCAGCCGTTCCTCGCGCTGGCTGCCGCCGATGATCTCGCCGATGCCGGGCACCAGCAGGTCGCAGGCCGCCACCGTCTTGCCGTCGTCGTTGATGCGCATGTAGAAGGCCTTGATCTCCTTGGGGTAGTCGGTGACAAAGACCGGCTTCTGAAAGACCTTCTCGGTCAGGTAGCGCTCGTGCTCGGTCTGCAGGTCGCAGCCCCAGAAGACCGGGAACTCGAACTGGTCTTTGTTTTTCTCCAGCAGCTCGATGGCCTCGGTGTAGGTGCAGCGGGCAAAGTCAGCGCTGGCCACCCCTTCCAGCCGCTCGATGAGGCCCTTGTCAAAGAAGTTGTTGAAGAAGGCCATCTCGTCGGGGCAGTTGTCCAGCACATAGCGGATGGCGTATTTGAGCATCGCCTCCGCCAGGTCCATGTTGTCGTTCAAATCGGCAAAGGCGATCTCCGGCTCCAGCATCCAGAACTCGGCCGCGTGGCGGGGGGTGTTGGAGTTTTCCGCCCGAAAGGTGGGACCAAAGGTGTAGACCTTGCCAAAGGCCAGGGCCATGCTCTCGGCGTTGAGCTGACCGGAGACGGTGAGGCTGGTCTTTTTGCCGAAGAAGTCCTTGCTGTAATCCACCCGGCCGTCCTCGGTGCGGGGCGGGTTCTCCGCGTCCAGGGTGGTGATGTGGAACATCTCCCCCGCCCCCTCGCAGTCGCTGCCGGTGATGATGGGGGTGTGGGCGTAGACAAAGCCGTTTTCGTTGAAGAAGCGGTGCAGGGCAAAGGCGGCCACCGAGCGCACCCGGAAGGCGGCGTTAAAGGTGTTGGCCCGGGGGCGCAGATGGGCGATGGTGCGCAGATACTCCATGGAGTGGCGCTTTTTCTGCAGGGGGTATTCCGGGCTGCTGGGGCCCTCCACCGAGATGGAGGCCGCGTGGATCTCCAGCGGCTGCTTGGCCTCGGGGGTGAGGACCACCTCCCCCTCCACCGAGAGGGCGGTGCCCACGTTCAGCTTGGCGATTTCCTTGAAATTCTCCACCTGGCCGTCCTGAAAAACCACTTGGAGATTTTTAAAGCAACTCCCGTCGTTGAGCTCGATAAAGCCCAGCGCCTTGGACGAGCGCAGGGTCCGAACCCAGCCGCAGACCGTCACCGTCTTGCCGCCATAGGCTTCGGCCTCCCGGAAAAGCTGTGTCAGTTCCAATCTCTTCATAGTGCAGTAGCCTCCAAAAATCAGTTGATAGCTTTATTAGTATAGTACAAAATTCCGCCCAATACAACAAAAAGGGAGATCCCGCCAAAGAAAGGCGGCTTCTCCTCTCCCCTCGCGACCCTCACACCACCTGAAAGAGGTAGAACTTCAGGTAGTCGGTCTCGGGCACATTCCAGAGGATGGGGTGATCGGGGGCCTGCTGGCGGGCCTCGATCTGCCGGAGGGACACCTGGGCGTCCGCCGCGGCGCTGACGAGCATCTTGCGAAAGAGCTCGTCTCTCATAAAGTGGGAGCAGGAACAGGTGGCCAGATACCCGCCCCGGGGCAACAGCTTCATGGCCCGGTAGTTGATTTCCTTATAGCCCCGCTCGGCCCCGTGTACCGTGTGGCGGGATTTGGTGAAGGCCGGCGGGTCGAGGATGATGAAGTCGTAGGTCCCCCGCCGCTCCTTGGCTAAGGCCGGCAGCAGGTCAAAGACATTTGCCACCGCGAAGCCCATCTTTTCCTCCAAACCGTTGCGGCGGGCGTTCTCCCGCGCCATCTCCACGGCGGAGGCGGAGACGTCCACCGCCTCCACCCACTCGGCCCCGCCCTTGGCGGCGTTGAGGGCAAAGCTGCCGGTGTGGGTAAAGCAGTCCAGCACCCGCCGACCAGCCGCCAGTTTCGCCACCGCCTGGCGGTTGTACTTCTGGTCCAAAAAGAAGCCGGTCTTCTGCCCGTTTTCAAAGTCCACCTGGTAGGCGATCCCATTTTCGACGATTTCGGTCCGGGTCTGCGCAGGGGGGACGACCCCGTCCAGGGGGTAAAATCCCCTGCCCTCTTCCATCCCCTCCAAACGGCGGATGGCCACGTCGTTTCGCTCGTAGATGCCGTCGATTTTCTGGCCGTCTCCGGTCAATATCTTGTAGAGCAGCGAAAAGAGCAGCCCCTTGCGCCGCTCCATCCCCAGCGAGAGGGTCTGGGCCACCAGGATGTTGTCGAATCGATCCACCGTCAGCCCGGGAAAGGCGTCGGACTCGCCGAAGATGAGCCGACAACAGCGGATGTCTTCGCCCATCACCGCCTTGCGGTAGTCCCAGGCATAGCGCAGCCGCCGCTCCCAAAACGCCTCGTCAAAGCGGTCGTTGGCGTTGCGGGAGAGCAGCCGGATGCGGATTTTGGAGTGGCTGTTGTAAAAGCCTGTCCCCAGGTAGCCGCCCTTGGGGCCAAAGACGTCCACCAGTTCGCCGTCCAGGCAGTCCTCCCCCGCCTGGCGCACCTCGGTGTCGTAAATCCAGGGGTGCCCCCGCAGGATCGACGCCTCTGCCTTGGGGCTCACCGCTGTGGCCGGATAGGGCCTGGTCTCTTTCATCTTGTCTCCTCCTCTTTTGGCGCCAAAACCACCTGCCCGTTTTGGCAGACGGGGACCGATCGGCTGATGTTTAGCTGGATGCAGTAGGCGATGTCCTCTGCCAGGTCGTTTTTGAGCATGGTGCCGTAGTGGCGGGTGGGGCGCAGCAGCCCGTCCATATCCGCCCCGTAGCCCTCGAACATCTTCCAGGCGGTGTAGCCCAGGTCGTTGCAGGCGACTTCGCCGCCCCCCCACAGCTTTAGGTAGTGGATCATCGCCCCGGCGCTCACCACGTCCTCCAGGGAGAAATTGCCCTTGGTGCCCGCACAGACGATCTGCACGTCCTCCCCCCGCCGCCAGAGGCGCCTTGCCACCGCCTCGGCGTTGTTGAGACAGCCCAGGTAGATGGCGCTGGCCCGCTCGGCCTTGGCCATCGCCTTGGTGCCGTTGGTGGTGGAGAGGATGAGCACCCGCCCCCCGATCCGCGCCCGGGTGTATTCCAGGGGGGAGTTGCCGCAGTCAAATCCGGGGATGATCTGGGTCTTGCGCTCGCCCCCCAGCAGGGCCTCCCGGTAGGCGGGCACCTCCCTGCGCAGGCGAAAGGCGTCCTCCTTGTGGGCGACCGGGATCACCGCCGCGCAGCCGTTTTCCAAAGCCGCTGTGACGGTGGAGGTGGCGCGAAAGGTGTCGATCACCACCGCTGTGCTGCTGGCCAGCTGCTGCGGGTCGACAAAGTCGTGCTGGGCGTATACTGTCACTTGCATCTCGTCAGATCACCTGTCCTTCTCTTGACTCCGGCTTATTATACGGCATCTGCCCCCATTTGAAAAGGGGCGGTCCCTCAAACGGCAAAAAAGGGCCCGGCCACCAAAAGCGGCCAGGCCCCTGTTCGCTCCCGTCAGCGGATATAGGGAACGTCCTTCATAAATTTCTCAATGACCTCCCGCGGCGGGACGGTGCGCGCCCCCTTGTGGGAGATGGTGTAGCAGGCGGTGGCGTTGCCCCAGTCCACGCAGTCGCGCAGGGGGAGACCCCGGGCCGCCGCCGAGATGAAGCCGGCGTTGAAGCCGTCGCCCGCGCCCACCGTGTCCACCACCTCCACGTCAAAGGTGGGCAGGAAGCCCTCCTCCCCGTCGGTGTAGTAGTGGACGCCGGCCGCCCCCGCGCGGGAGATGACCACCCGGTCGGGGGTCACCAGGGAGCGGGCCGCCTCTTCCGGGTCGCCCTTGCCGGTGAGGGGCATGTACTCCTCCACCCCGGAGCCCAGCAAAAGGTTGGAGATGTTGACGATCCGCATCACCCTCTGCCGGAACTCCTCGGTGAGGGGGTTGGTCTCGATGCGCAGGTTCAGGTCAAAGGAGACCAAAATCCCCGCCGCCGCGCACTTTTCCATAAAGCCGATCACCGTGTCGGCCGCCGGGTTCTCCCGCAGCATAAAGCCGGTGGTGTGCACCCAGCCGATTTGGGGGATAATCTCGTCCGGCAGGTCCTGCGGCCGCAGCTGCAGGTGGGAGGGGTTTTCCGGCGGGTAGACGTAGATGACCCGGTTTTTGTCCTCCCCCACCACCGCCATGATGATGACGGTGGGGATGTCGGGGTTGAGGGTCAGGTAGCGGGTGTCCACCCCGTCTTTTTCAAAGTCCTCTTTGATGAACTGGCCAAAGGAGTCGTGGCCCGCCATCCCGGCGAAAAAGACCGGCATCCCCAGCCGCCCCAGGCCGGAGGCGGTGTTGCCCACCGAGCCGCCGCCCTGCACGGCGATCTCAGGGCGGGGGCTGTTGACGTCGGCCTCGCCCCGGGCGACCGCGTCCATGATCTGGCGGGATTCGCCGTAGGGCAGGATGATGTCGGGGTTTACGTCCCCCAGGCAGAGGATGGGTTTCTCTGTTTTCAGCTGTACCATGTTCGCGCGTCCCTTTCTGTGGCATATATTTCGCCGCGTTCGGCGCAGTTTCCGTCCCCATTATAGCACGGGCCCTGCCGGAGAAGCAATTGAAAAGGCGATTCCCCGCCGCCAAAATCCGCCGCGTTTGGCGGCCCGCTTTTGCGCGGCCGATGAAAAGGACGCCCTTTTTTCGACAATTGGGCGATTTGCCGAAATGTCCCCCTTTCCCCAGCGGCTCACCCCCGCCGAAGCCCCAGCCAGAAAAAGAGGAGGACGCACAGCGGCAGGCAGACGCAGAGGATCCGGCAGGTCAGGAGCATCGCCTCGCTGCGCTCCCTGCGGCGCAGCAGCCGCAGACACCAGAAGAGGGCCGCCAGGGCATAGAGGCAGAGCAGCCAGAGCAGCAGGGCGGACGCGTCAAAGCGGTAGACGCTCTCCCCCCGGCAGGCCAGGTCCGACAGGGGGAGGGCCAGCAGCCCCATCCACCCCAGGCGAAGCAGAAAGGGGGCCAATCGGGCACTCTCCCCCCGCCGCACCAGCTTCCCCCAGCAGACGGCCGCCGGCGCCGAGAGGGGCGCCCCCAGAAAGAGAGCCGCCCACAGAGGGGATGCCGCCCCCTCCCCCAGCAGATGGGAGAGGCCGCAGCAGAGGAAGAGACCGCCCAAGAAGGCCGCCACCGCCAGCACCCCCACCCGCCACCAGAGGCGGGGCCCCCGCAGCGGGCCGTCCGCCAGCGCCCGGGCAGGCGGTCGCCGCAGCTCCCGCCGGTAGGTCAGCTCCACCCCGCCCAGCAGCAGGAGGACCGGGGTCAGCGCCCCCACCGGCCCCAGGGGGATGTCCATTCCAAAGGCGGGCAGCAGCACTACCGCCCCACAGCCCCCCAACAGGCAGAGCACCCGGCGGCCGCTGACACCCCCCCACGAAAAGGCCGTCTCCAGCGCCGCCAGAAGAGCGCAGCCCCCGGCGGCCGCCCAGAGCAGCAGCGCCCCGCCCACGCCTCCCAAAGCCAGGTCTGCCCGCCGGGACCACCCGGCGCAGAGGGCCGCCCCCCAGAGGGGCAGGGCGGCGGCTGCCGCCATCCAGGCCGTGGGCTCCCCGCCGCGGGCCCGCCCCCACAGCTCCCCGTAATAGGCCAGCTTTACGGCGGTGTACATCTCCCCCACCGCCGCGGCCAGCGCCAACATCCACCACATTGTCCCCTCTCCCCTTTTCCTCTCGTGTCGCCCTCCCTCCGGGCGGACGCCTCTCTATCCCTATGCGTGGACGGGAGAAAAAAGAGCGTCCATTCCCTCCCGTGTCGATGGAAACGTTTTTCCTTTTTGTGGTTTTGTGCTATACTGGGAAAAAGAGATTTTTTCAAGGGGGTATATTCACAGTGAAGTGCAGAGCAGACTTCCCCGTCAAAGGGGCCATTTTCGACATGGACGGCACCCTGCTGGACTCCATGCATCACTGGCGGGTGTGGGACTTCGCGGCGCTAGAGCCGTGGGGCCTCACCCTCACCGAGGCGCAAGAGGAGGAGGCGAGGGCGCTGATGACCGACAAAAAGCTCATCGACCGCGCCCAGTACCTCGTCGACCGCTACGGCCTGAACGCCACCGCGCAGGACGTTTTTGACCGCTGGCTGCTGCGCATCGGCGCGGCCTACGAGGGGGAGATCGAGTGCAAGCCCATGGTCCCCCAATACCTGCAGGCCCTGCATCAGAGCGGCGCCAAGTTGGGCATCGCCACCATGACCGGGCGCGACTTCTCCCGCGCCGCCCTGGAGCGGCTGGGCCTCTGGGACCAGCTGGACTTCTTCCTCACCGCGCAGGAGACCGGCATCAGCAAGAGAGACCCCGACATCTTTCTGCGCGCGGCCGAGTGCATCGGCCTCCCCCCTGCCCAGTGCACCGTCTTTGAGGACAGCCTCTACGCCATCGAGACGGCCAAAAAGGCCGGGTTTCAAGTCTGCGCCATCTTCGACGAGACCGCCAGGGAGGACTGGCCGCAGATCTGCGCCCTCGCCGACCGCCACATCGAGTGTTTTGCCGAACTGCTGGAAGACTAAACCGCCATTCAAAGGGGCCCCCGCCGGACGATCTGTCCGACAGGGGCCCTTTTCTCGTTCCCCTATTGCTGTGGGCGCTCGCTCTCCCATTTTTTCAGCCAGCAGCGGGTCATGGCCACAAAGGCCTCGGGCTGGTCGATGGCCAACTGGTGCCCGGCGTGTTCCAGCAGGGCCAGGGTGGCCCGGGGGTAGTGGGGTAGCAGCTCGAGCATCTCCTCATACCCCACCACGTCGTCCTGCCGCCCCAGAAAGAGGAGGGCCGGGGCGTCGACGGTCTTCCCCTCTTCCGGCAGCCGGGCATAGCCGTAGCCGGTGCGCACGATGGCGTCCAGATAGCCCGCGTCAAAGCGGTCTTTCACCCCGTCGATCTCCCGCTGCCAGGCGGCATAGCTGCGCTGGTTTTGCACCGCGATCGCCCCGCCGTAGGCCTCCCTCTCGGGCTGGGGAAGGGCCTGCACAAAGGCCGGCTCCTCCACCAGTGGCACGAGGGGCGGCAGGATGCGCTGGGCGTGCACCGGGTTGGCCACCGGGCAGAGGAGGATGCCCCCGGCCGCCCGGCTGTCCTCTGCCGCCAGCAGTCCCCGCACCAGGTACCCGCCGTAGGAGTGGCCCGCCACCAGATAGGGGGCTTTCTCTCCCACCACCCGGTCGATGAAGGCGCGCACAAAGGCCAGCATCTCGTCGGTGTTTTGCACCCGCGCACAGGGCGGGGTCTCCCCCATCCCCGGCAGGTCCAGGTAGATGCGCCGGTAGCCCGGCAGGTCGGCAAACACCGGTTCCAGGCGCTCGGTCATCTGCAGGCAGCAGCCGGTCCAGCCGTGGATCGCCACCAGGGGCATCCCCTCGCCCCGCTCCTCATAGGCCACCGGCGTGCCCCATATCTCCGCCTTCATCCTCTCTCCTCCTCTGAAAACAGCTTTTTGGCGATGTCGGCCGACTGCTTGGCGTCCCTGGCGTAGTAGTCCGCGCCGATTTTTTGGGCGTATTCGGGGGTCAGCACCGCGCCCCCCACCATCACCCGGCACTCCGGCAGGGCGACTTTGAGGGCGGCAATGGTCGCCTCCATGCTGCCCAGGGTGGTGGTCATCAGGGCCGAGAGCCCCACCAGCTTGACCCGGTGTTCCCTGGCCGCGCGCACCACCTCTTCCACCGGCACGTCCCGCCCCAGGTCGATGACGGAAAACCCATAGTTTTCCAAAATCACCTTGACGATGTTCTTGCCGATGTCGTGGATGTCCCCCTTGACGGTGGCCAGCACGATCCGCCCGCCGTCGCCCTGGTCGCTGTCCGCCGCGGCGATGGCGCCCTTGACCGCGTCAAAGGCCCGGCCCGCCGCCTCGGCCGACTGGATGAGCTGGGGCAAAAACAGGGTCCCCCTCTCAAACTCCTCCCCCACCCGGTCCAGGGCGGGGATCAAGAAGCGGTTGACGATCTCCAGGGGCGGATGGGTCTCCAGCAGGGTCAGGGTGCACGCCCGGGCCCGCTCCCCCAGCCCGCCGCGGATGGCCTCGGCCACCGCCTCCTCGGCGTTTTCCGCCGCGGGGACGCCCGCCTGGGGGGCGTCCTCTCTCTCCCCGCCGTAGGCGGCAATGAAGTCGGCCGCCCCCGCGTCCAGGTTGGCCAGCACCCGGTAGGCCCGCACCGTGTCCATCATGGCCGCGGCGTTGGGGTTGAGGATGGGCAGGTCCAGCCCCCTCTGCAGGGCCATGGCCAGAAAGGTGCGGTTGACCAGCTCCCTGGCCGGCAGCCCGAAGGAGATGTTGGAGACCCCCAGCACCGTTTTGACCCCCAGCTTTTCCTTTACCAGGGAGACGGCCTTCAGCGTCTCCATCACCCCGTCCTGCTGGGCCGAGGCCGTCAGCACCAGGCAGTCGATGTAGATGTCCTCTCGGGGGAGGCCGTACGCCAGGGCCGCCTCCACGATCCGCTCGGCCACGGCCAGCCGCTCCTCCGCCCGGCTGGGGATGCCCGCCTCGTCCAGGGTCAGCCCCACCACCGCCGCGCCGTACTTTTTACACAGGGGCAGCACCCGGTCGAGGGAGGCCTTCTCCCCGTTGACCGAGTTGACCAGCGGCTTGCCGCAGTAGACCCGCAGCCCTCGCTCCAGCGCCGCCGGGTCGGTGGTGTCGATCTGCAGCGGCAGGTCCAAAATGGCCTGCAGCCGCTTGATCGCCTGTTCCATGGCGGCGGGCTCGTCGATGCCCGGCATCCCCACGTTCACGTCGAGGATGTCGGCCCCGGCCCGCGCCTGGGAGATGCCCTGGGCCAGGATGTAGTCCCAATTCCCCTCGGCCAGGGCCGCTTTGAACCGCTTTTTCCCGGTGGGGTTGATCCGCTCGCCGATCACCCGCGGCCGGTCCACCGCCACCACCCGTGAGGGGGAGCAGACCGCACTGACGCGCGCCGCGGTCCGCCGGGGCGGGGTTTTCCCCTCCACCAGCGCCGCGATCTGGCGGATGTATTCGGGGGTGGTGCCGCAACAGCCCCCCAGCAGGGTGACCCCCAGCTCCAAAAAGGGGGCCAGGTCGGCGGCGTACTGGCCGGGCGATACGTCGTAGCGCCCCGCCTCCAGGTTGGGCAGCCCGGCGTTTGCCTTGACGATCAGGGGCAGGTCGGTCCAACCGGCCAACTCCTTGGCCAGGGGGTAGATGTCCCGGGGGCTCAGCGAGCAGTTGATGCCCAGCGCCTGCACCCCCAGCCCTTCCAGCGTCAGGGCCATGGCGGGGATCGAGACCCCCGTAAAGGTGTGCCCGCCCTTTTCAAAGGTCATGCTCACCCAGACCGGCAGGTCGCAGACCTCTTTGGCCGCCAGCACCGCGGCCTTGGCCTCCAACAGGTCGGTCATGGTCTCGATCACCACCAAATCGGCCCCGGCGGCGGCCCCGGCGCGCACCTGTTGGCGAAAGAGGTCCACCGCCTCCTCAAAGGGGAAGCTGCCGCTGGGCTCCAGCAGTTCGCCGATGGGGCCGATGTCCAGCGCCACCCGGCAGCCGCTGCCGTCGGCCGCCCGGCGGGCGCAGCCCACCGCTGCAGCGACCACCTCCTCCACCCCGTGCCCACAGCCCGCCAGCTTTTTGCGGTTGGCGCCAAAGGTGTTGGTGTAGATCACCTGAGCCCCCGCCTCGATATAGCGGCGGTGCACCCCCTCGATCAAGTCCGGCTGGGTCAGGTTCAGGAGTTCCGGCCGCCCGCCCAGGGGCAGCCCCGCATCCTGCAGCACGGTGCCCATGGCCCCGTCCAGAAGGACATAGCGGTCCTTTTCATCCCAATTTTTCTGCACAGTGCAGTCCCTCCCGTCTGTAGACACAATTTTTTTGCAGGGCGCAGCCCTCACAGCCCCGCCGGGGCCCTTCCCTCGACGGCGCGCCCACCCCGATGATGGCGCTGACCGACTTCTCGGGCACCATCATCAGCTGTGGGGTAAGGGTCAGTCCGATCTGCCGGGGCGCGTCCAGCAGCCCCAAAAAGTCCCGCTGGCAGACAAGCGGCAGGTCGCCGTACCCGGGGCTAAAGCGCCAGGTACAGCTCTTCCCCTCCGCGGCGGCCGCCCGGCGGATCTCCTCCCCCGCCAGGTCGCAGAGCGCCTCGATCGCGGCGGTGCCCAGGGCGTCGAGGACCACCGCCCGGGCCATCTGCTCCACCTGGGCGCGGCGGATCAGCCGGTCCACCTCGCCCCCCAGCGTCGCCCCCAAAAGCGCGCAGCCGTCGCAGCCCTCCAGCAGCGCGGCGACCTGCCGCCCCGGGAGCAGGGCCCCGCTCCCGGTGAGAGCGAGGGCCTTCCCCCGCCGCTCCAACCCAAAAAAGCGGTGGCAGTAGCGGGGGCGGGCGACCGACCGCAGCTCCTCCTCGCAGCTCTTTAGCAGCGCCTCCATCTCCTCTGTCAGGGGGCCGCCCCGGTGGCGCAGATAGCGCAGCGTCTCCTCTCGGGAGATGGGCAGCGAGGCGGCGTCCACCGCCCTCACGCTGCCCCGCCCCCGTTGACACAGTCCAGAGCGGTGGCGATGTTTTCACAGATCCGCCGGGCGACGGCGGGGTTGTTCATGGTGTAGATGTGAATGCCCTCCACCCCGCTGCCGATCAAGTCGATGATCTGCTCGGTGGCATAGGCGATCCCCGCGTCCCGCAGGGCGGCGGGGTCGCCCTCGAACCGGCTGAGCATCCGGGCAAATTTGGGAGGGATGCTGGCCCCGCAGAGGGTAACGATCCGCTCGATCTGCCGCTTGCTGACGATGGGCATGATCCCCGCCTCGATGGGCAGGCAGACCCCTGCGATCCGCGCCTTCTCGACAAAGTCGTAGAAGCAGCGGTTGTCAAAAAACAGCTGGGTGATCAGGTGGGTGGCGCCCGCCTCCTGCTTGCGGCGCAGATTTTGCAGGTCGTGAAGGGCGTCGGGCGCTTCGCAGTGGCACTCGGGGTAGCAGGCCCCCACCAGATTGAACCCGCCCCGGCGGGCGATCCGCTCCATCAGCTCGTTGGCGTGGCGGTAGGGGCCCTCCTCGGCCCCCTCCACCCGGTCGCCCCGCAGGGCGAGGATGTTTCGCACCCCCGCCTCCTCCAATCGGTCCAGAAGTCCCAGCAGGGTCTCCTCGTCGGAGTTGATGCAGGTCAGGTGGGCCAAGGGCTCCACCCCCCGGGCGCGGATGGCGCCGGCCAGCTCCACCGTCAGGTTGTCCTTGACGCCGGTGCCCCCCGCGCCAAAGGTCACGCTGATAAAGTCCGGTCTTAGGGCGCACAACTCGTCCAGCGTGCGGTAGATGCTCTCCACCCCGCTGCTCTTTTTCGGCGGAAACACCTCAAAGGACAGCACGCACTTTTTTTGTTGGAACAACTCACACAGATCCATCCCTCTTCACTCCCCTTCCCCCCTGTCTCGCCGCCCTTTGGCGCGGCTGCAGAGGCAAGCCCATCCCCGCCCATCCCCGGCGGAGGGCTTTTTGGCTATTATAGCATTCCTCCAAAATGCACACCAGCTTTTTGTCAGCTTTTTCAAATCTTCTTTTGTCGTCAGACGGGGCATAGTGGGTCCGCCCGCCGGAATACTAAGGGGGAGGTGAGCCAAATGAACCAATCTTACAACTGTCTGTCCGACCTCCTCTCCGGCGACGCCGAGGCCAGAGACGCATTTGCCCAGCTGCCCGGCTACGTGCAGGAGACCATCCGCCAGCGGGGCGATCATGTCTGCACCCGCGATGCCCTGCTGTCCTACGCCGACAAACTGACCCGGGGCGACGACTGAGATGGGCCCCAACCAGTACGGGGTGGCCCCCTTGAGCGAGGATGCCTGCCGCATCCTGCGGGAGGCGGAACAGGCCATCTGCCATTCCTGCGGTCAGCCGGTGGTGCTGGTCGCCTATCAAAAGGACGGGGAGTGATCCCCGTCCTTTTTTCATCCGTTTGCATTTTTTCGCCCCCCCTTTTATAATGAACTGGCAGTGGTCGGCCGCCGGCAAACGGCCTGGCCAAATTTCTTGTACAGGGGGTCTTTCCATGTCGATCCGCCGCCGCAGGGCGCTCTTCACCGCCCTGCTCATCCTCTACACCCTCTTTGTCTTTTCCAACTCGCTGGACATGGGGCCCAGCTCCTCCTCCAAAAGCGGGGCGGTGCTGGCCCTCGTCAACGGCTTTTTTGAATCCGTCGGCCTCCCCCTTCACCTCAGCGAGCACTTTGTCCGCAAGGCCGCCCACTTTGCCGAATACTTCGGCCTGGGGGCGATGGCGCTAGCCACCCTTCGCCAGTACACCGCCCGCTGGCAGCCCCACCTGGCGCTCCCCTTCTTTTACTGCCTGTTCATCCCCCTGTGCGACGAGAGCATCCAGCTCTTGGTGCCCGGGCGCTCCGGGCAGATCAGCGATGTCTGGCTCGACTTTGCGGGCGCCCTCACCGGGCTGGCCGCGGCCGCCCTCCTCCTCTGGCTGTGGCGCCGCCGGGCAAAAAGCCGCCAAAATTGACGTCATTTCCCTCTGATCATCTCCCCTCGCCCTGCAAACACTCTCTGTGAGGGGGAGATTCAACATGTCCGAATCCGTTCATCTCTGTTTGAGCGACCTCATCGACCAGGACCTGACCAGCTACGAGTACTTTCACTCCCTGCCTGCCGACGTGCGCCAGCAGGTGGAGGAGAGCGATGTGCGCACCTTCTCCGAGCTGCAGGCCTGCGCCGAGGAGTACCGCCAAAACAGATAGATTCCCGCCCCGGCATCAGCGCCGGGCAGAAAAGGGATGGGGCCGCCGAAAAATGTCGGCGGCCCCATCCCTTTTTTGCTGGAAAATGCAGAGAATTTGCAAAAGGGGTTGCTTGTGACCTTGCGTCACATAGTATAATACCCTCAAAGAGGTGATTCGACATGGAGCGAAGCGAACTGCTCACCGTGGGCCAGCTGGCCGCGCAGATGGGGGTCACGGTGCGCACCCTGCAGTACTACGACAGAGAGGGCCTGTTAAAGCCCTCGGCCAAGAGCCCTGGCGGGCGGCGGCTCTACACCGAAAAGGACGTCGTCCGCCTCCACCAGATACAGTCCCTAAAATACCTGGGGTTCTCCCTGCAGCAAATCAGGGAGAATCTCCTTTCCCTGGACACCCCCCAGCAGGTGGCCCAGGCCCTGGCCCACCAGCGGGAGGTCGTCGGCCGCCAGATCGCCGAGCTGCAGCAGGCCCTGGACGCCATCACCGCCCTGGAAAAAGAGGTGGTGCAGATGCAGGCGGTGGACTTTAAAAAATACGCCGAGATCGTCACCCTTTTGCAGCAGAAAAACGAGGGGTATTGGATCGTCAAGTTCTTCGACGACTCGCTGATGGAGCACATCAAAGACCGCTTTCGCGACCGGCCTGAGCAGGGGCTTGCCCTCTTTGACACCTGGAAAGCCCTCTGCGATGAGATCATCGCCATGCAGGAGGCGGGGGTCATCCCGGACGGGGACACCCTCGCGGACATCGGCGGCCGCTGGTGGGCCATGGTGACCGAATTCACCGGGGGCGACCTCTCCCTCCTCCCCCAGCTCTCGGCCTTTGCCGACAGCAAGTCCCAATGGGGCGACGAGTTCCGCCAGCGCCAGGAGCGGGTGACCCCTGTTCTGGAGCAGGCCCTGAACGCCCATTTTCAAAAGGCGGGTATCCGCCTGCCCGAACAGGAGGAACACTAGATGAGCAAGAGCGCACTCACCGTCCAAAACCTCTGTAAGCGTTACGGCGAAAAAGAGGTGCTAAAGGGGGTCTCCCTCACCCTGAAGGAGGGGGAGATCGTCGCCCTGCTGGGCCCCAACGGCGCCGGCAAGACCACCGCGCTGGAGTGCATCGAGGGGCTGCGCACCCGAGACAGCGGCAGAGTGGAGATATCTGGCCAGCTAGGGGTGCAGCTGCAGTCCTCCTCCCTGCCGGCCACCATCCGCCCACAGGAGGCGCTGGAACTCTTCTGCCGCTGGAACGGCGGCGAGCGCGACCGGGAGGCGGAGGCCGAACTGGGGATCGACGCCCTGGGCAAGCGCCCCTATCGGTCCCTCTCCACCGGCCAAAAGCGCCGCCTCCACCTGGCCCTGGCCCTCATCGGCCGACCCTCCCTCCTCTTTTTGGACGAACCCACCGCCGGGCTCGACGTGGAGGGGCGGGCCGCCCTACACCGGCAGATCGGCCGGCTGAAAGAGCGCGGCTGCGCCATCCTCTTGGCCAGCCACGACATGGCCGAGGTCGAGCGCCTCTGCGACCAGATCGTCCTCCTCAAAGGGGGGCGGGTCGCCTTTTCTGGCAGCCCTTCCGAACTGCTCTGCCAGGGCGAGACGGGGGCGCAGATTGGCCTCAAAACCGGCGTTCCCCTGGACGCGGCAGCGCTGCGCAACTGCCGGTTCACCGGCGAGCATCAGGGCTATGCCCTCTACCAAACACAGCAGCTCGGCGAAGGGCTGTGGGAGCTGCTCTCCCTCGCCCGCAGCGCCGGCGTGCGGGTGGAGGATGTGCGGGTGGAGCACCAGAGCCTGGAGGACCGATTCTTGGACTTTGCACAGCAGGAGGAGACGAAATGACCGCTTTTTTCTATCAGGCCGTTCTCCAGTGGAAACTGGATCTGCGCAACCGCGACGTGCTGCTCACCTACTATCTGGTCCCCCTGGTCTTCTTCCTCTTCATGGGGGGCATCCTCACCTCCCTCGACCCCGGCGCCAAGGAGACGGTCATCCCCGCCATGTCGGTCTTTGCCGTGAGCATGGGGGCCTTTCTCGGCGCGCCGGTCCCCCTCACTGCCCTCTACGGCAGCGAGATCAAAAAGGCCTATCAGGTGGGCAGGGTCCCCCTCTGGGCCCCGGCGGCGTCCAACTTTCTCTCCGCCTTTGTCCACCTCTTTCTCGTCAGCCTTCTCATCCTCCTGCTGGCCCCGCCCCTCTTTGACGCCAGCCTCCCTCCCCATCTCCCCCTCTACCTGGGGGCGATGGCCCTCTTCCTCTTTTCCTGCCTCTGTCTGGGGACCGCCCTCGGCCTCTTCTTCCAGACCAGTTCCCGGCTGACCATGGTCACCCAAATCTTCTTTCTCCCCTCCATCATGCTCTCGGGGGCCCTCTTTCCCGCCGCTTTTCTCCCCGATCCCCTGCGGCTCGCCGGGCGCCTCTTCCCCGCCTCCTGGAGTTACTCCCTCCTCACCGGCGAGGGGGGGTGGCAGGCAGTCTCCGCCCTCCTGCTCATCTCTCTTGTGGCCCTGGGCCTCTGCGGGTGGCGGCTTTCAAAAAGGGGCGGGCTCCTGACCCGCTGACACCTGCCGTTTCACGCGTGGGCGCTGTCATTGACAGCGCCCACTTGCTGTTTTGAGGGACAGCCGAAAGAAAGTTGAAACAAATTTGTAGGGAGATGGGGACTGCCCAATTTCTCCCCTCTGTTGTATACTAAAAGGGCTACAAAAACAAATGGGAGGGATTTGATGCAGCCCCTTGTCAACCAGTGCGGCGGCCGCGCCGCCATCGCCGCCTACCTCGCCGGCACCCTGTCCATCGGGGTGGTGGATTTTTTCTGTTTTCCCTGGCCCTACCTGTTGGTCACCGCCGCCGCCCCCCTCTTTCTCCTCATCCCGCCGCTGGCCTACCGCCTCCTTCGCCTGCGGCCAGTCCCCGCCCTCAGCCGGGCCGTCGCCCTCTTCGCCTTTCTCGCCTACGGGGTGGGCATCGCCATGAAGGGCTACCACTGGTTTCCCTGGTTTGACAAATTCGTCCACCTCCTCTCCGGCGTTCTCTTTGCCCTGCTGGGCCTCTGCCTCTTTGCCTACCTGAAGCGAAATCGCCCCCTCGCCGGGGAGGACGCCCCCTTCGCCTTTTACTTCGCCCTCTCCTTTCCCATGCTCGTCGCCGCCTGCTGGGAGATTGCCGAGTACGCCTGCGACTTTGTCTTTCACACCGACCCCCAGCGCGTACTCACCACCGGTATCCACGACACCATGCTCGACATGATCGCCTGCCTGCTGGGGACCCTGCTGGTCCTCTGGGCACTCTGGCGGTTTCACCGCCGCCGAAAGGCAGGCCCCCTGATGCGCGTCTTTCTCGATTTTTGGCGGGCCAACGCCGCCGTTTCCGCCCCTCTCGAGAGCCGCGCGCACTGACGGGCGAAAGATTTTCTAAAAAGGAACCCCCTCTCCCCCTTTGCGCAAAAAGATGGCATAATGGAACTGGAAAAAAGCTGTTTTGAGCGGGCGGGTCGCTTTTGCCCGTCCCGGTGTGAAAGGGGTGGGCCGACTGTGAAAAAGGCCAGGTATCTTCCCCTGCTGCTCGGGTCCCTCCTCTTGACAGCCCTCTTGGGCTGCAAGGAGGAATCCCCCCGGCTTTCGCTGAACATCCTCCCGGGCAACGTCACCATGGAGGTGGGGGAGACGCGCACCCTCCCCTTTGAGGTCCAGTCGCCGGTCTACCTCTCTGGCAAGAGCTGCCGCGTGAAGAACGCCGATGTGGTCCATGTTCACTCCGATATGTCCGACGCACTCACCGTCGAAGCCCTTTGCGAGGAGGAGGCGACCGTCCCCCTGGAAGTTGCGTACCAAGGGGAGCAAAGCACCGGACAGCGTCGATGTCCTGGCCGTCCCCCGTCTAAAGGGGACTAAACACCCCCAACCGCGCAGAACCCCCCAGGGCCCGTGAATGGGCTCTGGGGGGTTTTACAGGGCAGCTCTCTCACTGCCAAAAGCGGCGGATCTTTCTCTCCAGCGAAGGGGGCAGCTCCCCCCGCCCCTGTGCGCCCGCAAAGACGACCCGTCCCATCCGCCTCATCCCCGCCGTGTGAAAAAATTCCTCCATGGCGCGGATGGCCCCCCGGCTCTGCCCGCAGAGGTAATCAAAGGGGGCCGGGGTGTTGCAGGCGGTCAGCAGCAGGTACCGCTGGCGCGGCGACAGCCGGGGCTTGGGGAAGGTCTTGGTCTCCTCCATCGCGGTGCCGAGCAGCCGGTCAAAGAAATTTTTGACCGCTGCGGGCAGGTTGGCCCAGTAGGTGGGGGCGGCCAGAACGACCGCGTCGCACCCCTGCAGGAGCCGGGCGATCCTCTGCACCCCGTCCGGCACCACGCAGACCCCCGCCTCGATACAGGCGCGGCAGCCCCGGCAAAGGCCGATTTCCTCCCGGTAGAGCTCCACCCTGTCCACCGCCCAACCGGCCCTCTCGGCAGCGGCGACGGCGCACGCCAACATGGCCGCCGTCGAGCCGTCCGGGTGCGGGCTCCCCAGAATCGCCAACAGCCGTTTCATCTCGACCCCTCCCCTCTGGCAATGGCGCGGTAGAGGGTTTCAAAACCGCCCGCAAGAAACGCCTCTCGGGTGAGACCCATCGCCTTTTCGATGTACTTTTCCTTGCTGGCGGCCACCTGCATGAGGCCGGCCAGCATTGCCCAGAAGGCAAACACCGTGGGCAGGATTTCCAGGTCGGGGCGGAACGCGCCCGCCTTCATCCCCTCGCACAGAAAGCGGCCCATCAGGTCGTTTATCTCCTCGCCCACGGCAAAGATCTCTCGCTCTACCGGCAGGGTGTCGGGGCTCTCCCAATCGATGTTGATTTCCCGCAGGGCCAGGCCAAAAAGGAAAGGCGCTTCTCCCTGGTAGCGCTGGAGCGCCCCGCAAACGGCGTCGTAGCGGCCCCGCGCGCCCGTCCCCTCCGCGAGGACGGACGACAGACAGTCGCGCAATCGCCGCATACTCTCTAGGGTGAGGGCACCGACGATCTCCTCCTTGCCCTGAAAGTAGACATAGAGGGTGGCCTTGCTGTACCCCGCCTCCCGGGCGATTTCCTCCACCGTCACCGAATCCACACCCCGCTTGGCGAAAAGGGCGGCTGCCGCCTGGGCGATGCGGCCCCGGTGGGCCTCAGCGGGTTCCTTCTTTCTTCTCCCCATCGGCTCTTCCTCCTTTTATTAATTAAACTATTGGTTTAATTAATTTTACCACGGCTTTTTCCCTTTGGCAAGGGTAAAAGCAAGTGGGGCCTTTCAAACTTGTTCTTCTCCTCGGACAGCGGTTCCCCTCATTGGCTGCCAAAGACTGGTTGCCTGCCCCGTCAAACCACTTCCCCTTCCTTCCCCGGGGATATCTGTCGGCACTTCTCTACATCTTTCCGCGCAGAAGGCCGTCCGCCGGACACGAAAAAGGGAGGGGCAGACCGCCCCTCCCCGCTGTTTTTCTCATCTGCAGGCACCGGCCATCTCATCGAGTTTCTTCCTCACGGACACCGCGGCAAAAAGGGGCCCTCTTTTTCAAATGGCCGTCCACCGACTGGCGAGGCACCCTTTGAGAGAACGCTCCAAGCCGAATGATCCGCCCCGTCGGACAGGTCACTCCCCCGCCAGGCGATGGGGAGAACTTCTTTGTGGAGAGGAGGCGTCTCCCCGCTCCGGCCCCTGCAGACCGGCGGCTCTCGCCCCCTCTAAAGGAGGGGCAGACCTGTCCGCCATCTCGCACATCTCCCCCCAAAAGCGCTTGGGCATGTTTCCCCGCTGGCAGCGGGGGTTGACCCGGGCGGCAATGGTGGCGGACTGGTGGTACCCCCGCCACAACTGGCGGTAGAGCTGCTCCTGTGGGGTGTCGGGGGGGAGTTCCAACGCCTTGACCGAGATGATTTTGGCCCGGTGCGGGCGGTAGATCATGGCCATCTGGTGGGTCTTGTCGTGGATCATAAAGGTCTCCTCCGGGTAGCGGTCGCAAAAATGCTCCCGCAGGGCCGGCAGCACAAAGTGTTTGGGGGAGATTTGGGAGAGGAGGGCCCCGTCGTACTCGGCAAAGCGGACAAACCCCAGCAGCAGATGCGCCTCGTTCGACACCGAGAGGGCCATCTTCTGCACCCGGCTCACCGCCTCGTCCCCCAACATGTCGCAGACAGTGGGCCCATAGCGGTAGCCCCGGCAGAGGAAGCGGTAGAGCCAGAGATCCCGCCCCTCCTCCCCGAACAGAAAGGCCCTCTGCACCAGCTGGCGGGCCTCCTCCCCCATCCGCTCGCCGATGGAGCGAAAGACCCGGCCCGCCCGCGCCCTGTCGCTCTCGATCTCCCGCACGGCGTAGAGCCCGGTCTGGCAGTCCTCCCGGCAGACGATGTCCAGGGGCGCCTCCCTCCTGACAAAGCTCTCAAAGACGCAGCAGAGAAAACCGGCAAAGCTGCCGTCGTGCAGGTAAATCAAATCTGGCCGGTCAAACAAGAGACCACATCCTCTCGGGTCACCGGCAGCTCGTCGAATAGGGAGAGCTGTTCCGGCCGGTTTTGGGGGAGCATGGCGGCGCTGCGCTCGGACACCAGGGCGCGAAAGGCGGCCTCCGGACTGATTTTCAGCCCCACCGCCGTCTTCCCCGAACAGGTGATAAAGTACTGGGCCCGCTTGAGCACCACCCCGATTTTTTTGAGCCCGTCAAAGTGCAGGGGGCCCAGCCGCCGGGCCTTGGCGATCCGCTGGGCGCTCTTGACGCCGATGCCCGGCACCCGCAGCAACATCTCGTAGGGGGCGCGGTTGACCTCGACGGGGAAGTGCTCCATGTGGTGGATCGCCCAGTTGCACTTGGGGTCCAGGTAGGGGTTAAAGTTGGGGGCCCGCTCGTCCAGCAGTTCCCCCGCGTCGAAGCCGTAAAAGCGCAGCAGCCAATCGGCCTGGTAGAGGCGGTGTTCCCGCAGCAGGGGCGGCTTAGTGGTCAGGGCGGGCAGGAGGGCGTCGCTCTGCACCGGGGTGTAGGCCGAAAAGAAGACCCGTTTGAGGCCGTATTTGCGGTAGAGGCCCTGGGTCAGCCGCAAGATCTGCAGGTCGGTGTCCGGGGTGGCGCCGATGATCATCTGGGTGCTCTGCCCGGCGGGGGCAAATTTGGGCGCGCCCCGGTAGCGCACCAGGTCGGTCTGGTTCTGGGCGATCCCGCTGGAAATCAGACCCATGGGGCGAAAGATGTCCGCCTTCGACTTGTCCGGCGCCAGCCGCCGCAGGCTCTGCTGGCTGGGCAGCTCGATGTTGACGCTCATCCGGTCCGCCAGCATCCCCAGCTGGGCGATGAGCCGGTCGTCCGCCCCGGGGATGGCCTTGGCGTGGATGTAGCCGCGAAAGCCGTACTCCTCCCGCAAGATCTGCAGGGTCTCGATCATCCGCTCACAGGTGTAGTCGGGGTTTTTGAGGATGCCGGAACTCAAAAACAGCCCCTCGATGTAGTTGCGGCGGTAAAACTGAATGGTCAGGTCGGCCAGCTCCCGGGGGGAAAAGGCCGCGCGGGGGGTGGCGTTGGAGCAGCGGTTGACGCAGTACTTGCAGTCGTAGGCGCAGATGTTGGTCATCAACACCTTTAAAAGGGAGACACAGCGTCCGTCGGCGGTAAAGCTGTGGCAGATGCCCGCGGCCGCCGCGCTCCCCAACTGCCCCTTCCTGCCGGCCCGGTCCACCCCACTGGAGGTGCAGGCCACGTCGTACTTGGCCGCGTCGGAGAGGATCTCCAACTTTTCCAGCAGCTCCATTTCCTGTGTCCCCCTCGCTCTAAAATAAACATTTGTTCTTTTTTATTTTACCCTTCCTCCCCTCAAAAGTCAACCGCTCCGCGCCAAAACGGCCCTGCCACCTTCTTCCTGCCCCTCCTTCTTTTGGAAGGGACAGCCTCTCGCCCTCTTCCCGCAAAAAATCGCAACCAGACAGGGGCGCAAGAGGGTGAGTCCTCTCCTTTTGAACTGCGCGAGACTGACAAAACAGGGGGCAGTCCCTCTCTCCTCCGGCACTCCCTCCCAGCGCCTCACCTGCGCAGGCGCCAGGAGAAAAATTCCCCCTTTTCATTTTTCACAAACGCGAGTAGGCCTCCATCGGCGCAGCTGGTGGTCCTACAAATGCGAGCAAAGCCCCCTATTCTCAAGCTACAACCGGAGGCGCTGATGCGGTTTGCCACCGGCAAAAGACCGCTACTCTGCAGCCCGCAAACCGGTGCATGGGTTCTTTGTGTGTCATTCGGTCTGCCAGTTGGTCTTCCCTGAATTGATGCTGGATACCCCCCTATCTCCTTTGCATTCCCACCTGCAGTGCCGGCGCAGTACCCCCTGACGCTCAAACTGCCGATTTCCATATTTGCAACTTGCACTTCAAACTCGCGCACCGCTCAAAAACAATTCGACCACCTTTTCCCATTGAAAAAATCCCAAAAAACTGGAACCGCTCATTTCAGGTCAAATCCCTGCAAGCATATGGCTCTGGCCGGAGAGCACCGCTGCCTCCACAACTGTTCTCTCTTTTCCCTTGCAAACCTCTCGCATTTTCCCTCTCTGCTCTGTTTTCCCCGCAAGTCGCCTTTCCGCAGTACAAGGAGCCTTCAGTCCTTTTGCGCCGCCCAAGTTCTTTGGGAGCACCCCACATGACCAGATGTTTTTTTCTAAAAAAGGCAAGTGACAAGGCAGACGCCTTGTCACTTGAGTTGCCCCCGATTTACAGTCAAATCGCAGCCGCTAAGAGTTCCTTCCACAGGAACGCGACCCACTCTCTCTTACCGGCTTCCCCTCACAGACAGGGGCCCACACATAGCGTCAGCCATCCCTGCACGAGGGCGCCGCCGGCCCTCCAGAGGGCCACGCGCCGCGGCAGAGAACCGGAAAATTGGTCCCGCATCCGCCCGCAGCAATCCAGCCGCACAGAGGCGCGCCGCCCGCAGCGATCTTGCAGGCGGCGCGCTGGCCCCTTTGTGGGCCCGTCTCCCCGCAGGGAGGGCAGCCCCTGGGAAATACTCGGCCCAGGCGTCAAAAGACGATTTTGTTGAAGTCCTTGCCGCCGGCCTTCTCCCAGTCGCTGCCCACCAGGCCCACCAGCAGGTACCGCCCGGTCATGGGCTCCACCGGCAGGTCCTGCAGCAGGGCGAACTCCTCGATCTCGCCGGTGGTGCGCACGTGCATCCGCGGCCCGGTGCAGTGGTGCAGCTCGTCGCCGATGAGGATGTGCTCCTCGTCGCAGTAGGAGATGGGGATGTCTTTGGCAATCAGCTCGTTGACCTCGGTCTCCAGCCGCTTTAAGTCGATGTCCGGCTTTTCGGCAAAGCTGAGCACAAAGCCGTGCTTGACGTCGCCGTGGGTGTATTTGCCCTTGTACTTGCGCAAAATCAGGTGTTCGCAGAGGTCCTCCGCGGTGTGGGCCATCTTGCGAAAGCGGATGGAGCCAAAGACGATTTTGGTCAAATCCTCCGGCTCGGGGCCGAAGAGGTTGGGCCGGGTGATGATGACCTCTCCCCCCACCCCGATGAGCAGGTGGGCGTTGCGCCCCCCCAAAAAGGGGTAGATGAGGTCAAAGTGCTCCACAATGACCCGCTTTTTCTTCTCGATGGCCTTTAAAATGGCCTCGGCCAACACGTGCATCTGGGTAAAGGCCGACTCGAAGCGGATATCCAGGTGATAGGTGTGGGGGCTGTAAAAGCCCGAGTCGTCCTCGTCCACATCCAGGATGGGGAGGGGGCGGACGTTGACCCCCTCGTCGTCGTTGGTGAGTTCCAGCCCGGGGAACATCCCCTTGACCAGCATGCTCTTGCCCGAGCCCCCCTCCCCCACAATGCCGATGAGCAGGTCAAAGGGGCTGAGGTACTGCTGGGCGATCTGCATCCCCAAATCGGCCATCCGCACGTTGCCGCGGGGGGCGAAGAAGACGCTGTACAGGTGGTTTTTCTGCATTCGATCGGAATAGGGCATGGGGCGCTCCTCCTCTGCAAGACGGCAGGCGCCCCTCACGCGAAGCGCCTGCCGCCATAGCCCGCCGCTGCGGGCCCTCTCTTATTTTTCTACCAGTCAAACTCCAAGTCCAGCAGCGGGGCGTGCTGCTGGGCGCCGTAGACGTCGGTCTCCCCCAGGTCGCCCGAACAGATGGGGCGCTGGATGGTGATCTTGATGGCCTTGGCCGGCTGGAACTCGATGATGTTGATGATCTTCTCCGGGGGGATGTGGTAGAGACGGCAGACCACGTCCTCGTTGATGATCTTCTTCTCACAGGCCTTTTCAAAGCTGGCAAAGTCCTTGAACATGATGTCCAGCGTCAGCTCGTAGGGGCCGGAATTCTTGCTGCGGATGATCTCTGCGAGATCGGTCAGTTTCTGTTTCACAGCTCTCTCCTCCTCATTCTACCATTACAGGTCCACACAATCAACGGCAAAGGGGGCGACGGGGTCGTCGACAGCAATGACGTGATAGATGCTGAACACATAGACTTCGCCGGCGTGAAAATCGCTGGGCGAGTAGGGGAACGCCAGGTTGCCCGCAGTGGCTCGGCGGCCCTCGTAGCCGTAGTGGAGCATGGTGGAGCGGGCGAAGGCGCAGATGGTGTCGGCCTGTTTCTGGGTGTCGGCCACCGCCTCGATGACGATGCCCAGCTCGTGGGCGCCCTCGGTGGTGGGGGTGGGCTCCAACTCCGCCATCACCCCGTTGCGGCCGTAGATGTTGAAGTGCAGGTAGTAGTGGAGGTCGGCGTCCCGGAAGTTGTCGGCCACCCGGGCGCGCACCCCCTCGAGCACCTCGTCGATCTTCTCGATCATGATGGGGTCTCTGGCCCCGGCGATGGAGACGGTGCGGTAGCCGATGCAGCGCGCCCCCTCCAACTTGACGGTGTATGCATCGGGCACAAAGCGGCTGCCGCTGACCCGGACGATGTTCTCCGTCTCCTGCTCAAATTTGCAGTCGGTCAAATCCAGGTGGCCGCCCGGCCCCGGCAGGATGTAGGGGTTGGTCTTTTCGTAGAGGGTGTGGGCCGCCACCGAGAGGGTGGTGCAGCGGCGCAGGGGGCTCAAGGGCTCCACCCGGAAGTAGTCCTCCCCAATATAGCCGAACATGCAGTCCGAGCCGCTGCCGGGGGTGGCGCAGATGGAGGCGCACTCGAGGATCTTGCCCAGGTGGATGGCCAGCCCCTTGTCGCAGCCCGCCCGCACTGCCGGGGCGGCAAAGACCGACGGGTCGTAAGTGCGCCCGGCCAAAACGACCTGCGCCCCCTCGTCCAGGGCCTTGATAAAGGGCTCCATCCCCATCTGGCCCACAATGCGGGTGGTGGCGTCCACCGCCTCCTCGGTCAGTTCGGGCGCCGGGGCAAGGGGTTTCACCTTCCCCGCCCGCAGGGCCGCCTTGACATCCTCTTTTGCAAACTCGGCGTGGATGACCGCCAGCTTGAAGTGGAGGTCTTTCTCCCGGGCGATCTCCTCCACGATCTCGCGGCACCAGTTCAGGTGGGGCTCGCCGCCGCTGCCGCCGGCGGTACCGATGACCACCGGAATGCCCTCCTTGACCCCGGCTTCCAGCATGATCTCCAGATCGCGCTTGACCGCGTCCCGGTCGGTAAAGGAAACCCCCGCCCCCAGGTAGTAGGGCCCGGGATCGCTGGAGCCCGCGTCCACGGCGATCAGGTGGGGATGGCGCTTCATCCCCTCTTCAAAGCTCTCCTTGGGGAAACCGTACCCCAGGATGGCGGTGGTGGACAGAATGCGAAATTCCTCTTTCATCAAAAACCCCTCCTAGCGCTCGGCCTGGGCTCTGCGCAGGGCCAGGATGCGCTGCATCTCGTTGTAGACGATCATGTACCCCTCGTCGACCCCCATGCCGGGTTTGGCGAGGATCTGGTCGGGGCAGGTGGCCATGGCCAGGTTGACGCAGACCTGGGCGCTGCGGTCGGTCTCGTTGCAGGTGCCGCCCTGGTAGGCACCGATCCCCTTCTCCTTGCAGTAGAGGACCGCCTCCACCACGTTGTTGATGCCGCCCAGGTCGGGGGTCTTGATCTGCACCATGTGCCCGGCCCGGTTGTCGGCAAAGTAGCGGATGTCCTCCAGGGTGTTACACCACTCGTCGGCCACCAGCTCCACCGGGATGCCCCGCTCGTCCACCAGGCGGGTCAGCTCCTTGAGGGCGAGCATCTGTTTCTCCCGGTCCTCCACGTCCATGGGGCCCTCGATGCGCAGGTGGAAGGGGGCGGCGATCTTGGCCAGCTCGGCCAGGTAGTCGGCCATCCCCTGGTAGTTGTCGTTCCCAAAGGCCGCGCCGATGGTGCCGTAGACGTCGATGTGCAGCACCGGGGCGTAGTTTTCGTCCAGCCGCAGCTTGCAGATGCGCTCGCGCAGCCAGCCCACGTACTCGGCCAGCTTTTCGCCCTTTTGGCCCAGCTTGGTCTCTACGTTGTTGATGAGGGCGTGGGGCAGCACCTGGGCGCCCTTCATGATCATCTTGTCGGTGTTCTCATAGCGGTTGTCCCCCGACTGGGTGAAGATGGGGATCTCCCGGTCGGTGACCTGGGTGTGGTACTCGTCGGCCACCACCTCGCACATCAGCCGGTGGGAGGCCTTGGCCACCGCGTCGAGGATGGCCTGGGTCACCCCGTAGCGGATGGCGGTGTGCAGCTGCTTGCCGCCCACCTGCAGCCGGTCGATCTCCTCCGCCAGGGCGCGGAAACTGTCGGCCTCTCTGCCCACCAGGCGGGGCTTTATCTCCCGCTCGATGACGGGGATGAAGTCCTCCGCCAGAAAGAGGGGGTCCCTGCCGCCCGCGCCGCTGTACTGGACCGCCGCGCAGTCGCCGTAGGCCACCTGCCCGTCCTCCAGCACCAGCATCACCGAGATGGCCTCGCCCGCCTGGCGGACTGCCGAAAACCCAGCGGTGGCGGTTTTGCCCAGATAGGCCGCGCCGTCCGACTCGGCCCCCAGCTTGATGGCCCGCTGGTCGTCAAAGAAAAATCCGGTGCGCCCCTTGGCGCAGACCAAATCAACAATTTTCACAGTATATTCCTCCTGCTCTCAGCTGTCTGTCGCGTTTTTTTGCCCGCTCTGCCCTATCTCCAGGGGCGGCCCACCAGCCGGCCTTTGGAGATGGCGTAGACGTCGTCGATGACCATCTGAAAAGACGCCTTGCGCTTTTCAAAGGCCGCCCGCTCCTCGATTTTTTTGCGGTTGTAGTCCACCAGCTCGGGCGAGAGGGGGACGGCCCCCGCGTCCAGGATGCGGATGGCCCCGTCATTGTCTCGGGCCGAGAGCATCTTGCCGGCGTTGAAGCGGCTGGGGGCAAAGGGGACGTCCAGCACCCCGGCCTGGAAGGCGCGCACCGCCCCCAGGGCGATGTCTCCCCCGCCCAGTTCAAAGCACTTGTCGACGATGCAGCGGGTCTCGGCGGCGATGATCTGCTTTTCCTCCTCCAGCCCGGCGGCGGTGAGGGTCTGGTCGCTGAGCATCGAGATGACCTGCTTGGTGCAGCGCAGCCCCTGGGCGTTTGCCTCCATGGTGGGGATGCCCATGGCCTCGTGCGGGGTCTTGACGATGACCTTGGTGGCCTTGGCCAGGGCCGCGGCCGCGCTCCCCCAGGAGATGACGCCAAAGGCCTTGGCCTCGTCCTGCGGGAAGCCGCCCATCCACTGGTGGAGGACGGTGGTGACCTCCACATCGGTGTAGCCGTACTTCTCCAAGTACTCGTCGGTCAGCTCTTCCAGGGTGCGGATGGCGGCCACGTCCTGCACCAGGTTGCCGCACTGGCCGTAGCCCACGGTGATGTTCTTGACCCCCTGTTCGGCGGCCAGCAGGCTCTCGATGATGGCCACCGCGTGGGAGATGCAGGGGGGCACCAGGGTGCCGGTGAGGGGGCCGTAGGGCTCTCGGTTGATGGGGATGCCCGCCTCCTCGTAGAGGCCGGTGAGCCGGTCGCAGTACTGCCAGTCGAGGATGGTGCGCTCCAGCGGCACGTTCTTGGCATAGGGGACGTTGTAGGAGATGCCGCCCCCCTCGTAGCTGGTGAAACCGGCGGCGTAGCAGATCTCGGTGAGGAGGCGGGCGTCGGGGGTGCCGTGGCGGATCTGCACCGGGATGTCCAGGCTCTGGATGATCTGGCGGCAGCCGGCCACCCCGTGGTTGACCGCCGGCAGGCCGTTGAGCATCGACTTCTGGCTCTTGGCCGACTCGACGATCCCCTTCTCGGCGTCCTCATAGCGGTTTTGCCGGGTGTAGCTGTCGATGGTGGTGGGGAGCAGGTCCGCCTCCCCCTTGTCCTGCAGGTAGGTCAGCAACTCGATGTGCTCCTTGATGAGAGCGACCCCCGCCCGGGGCTGGATGAGGGTCTTCCCCTCTCTTTTGGCCTGGCTCAACTTGCGGGAGAACACCTTGCTCTCGGGCAGCTGGCGGTGAAAGTCAAAGGCCTCCTGCAAATCCACCTCTTTGCCGGTGGGCCACTGGCCCAGCACCTCTTGGCGAATTTGCTGAAAGGCGCCGTCTTCGATTCGCTTATTTTGAATTTCCATCGCAGGTCAACTCCCTCTTCATCATCTGTAAAGCGGCTTTGGGGTAGTGTTCGGCCAACAGGCCCATGGCCGCCAGAATGTAGTGTCTGTCCACCCACACCTGCGCCTGTTTGGGCCGCAGGGAGATGGGGTCGGCCGGGCTCCAAAGGGCGTGCCGCACCGCCTCCTCCGGCCGGGGGGCGTGGATGAGGGCGCCGCCGGTGGCGATGATCCGCCGCACGTCGCTTAAGTCCTTGCCGGTCTGCACATAGGTCAGCCCCACCGGGGTGTAGGTCTGCTCGATGGTGCCGGCGTGGCGGGCCACAGCGGTCTCCACCGCCAGGGATGCCAGGGCAAAATCGAGCTGTCGGCCCGCCGCGCTGTCGGGCAGTTTGTCGGTGTGTGCGGCCAGGTCCTCCACCATCTGCCGCACCGTCTCGGGGGGGAGTTCGGCTAGCTGGGCCACCCGGTCCAGTCCGGCGGCCTCGAGGATGCCGTGAATGCTGTAGCGCATGCCGATGTCCCCCTCCACCGTCCGCTTGGCGTAGGGCTCGGGCAGCCCCTTGTAGACGGTGTCCAGCTGCTTGGGCATCCCGCTAGCAATGGAGTAGACGTCGGTGGTGGCGCCCCCCAGGTCGACCGCCAGCAGTTCGCCGATGCCGGGCTCCCCCTCAAGGCCGTCGGCCAGCAACGTCATGGCGGCCAGCATTGCCGAGGGGGTGGGCATGAGGATGCCCGAGACCAGCTCCGAGGCCTGGGAGAGCCCCTTGGCCCGGATGATGCGGTCGAGGAAGATGTCGCGGATCTTCTGCTGCGCGGGCTCGATGTTGAGCACCCCGAAGCGGGGCATCACATTTTCGCACAGCAGGGTCTCCTTTTGGGCCAGCAGCCGCTGGCAGCCGCGGGCGGCGGCCCGATTCCCCGCCACCACCACCGGGAAGTCGCCGGGGACCCCGGCCAGCATCTCCGCGTTGTGGAGGATGCAGTCCCGGTTTCCCCCGTCGGTCCCCCCAGTGAGGAGGACAATGTCGGGCCGGGCGGCGGCGATCTCGTCTAAGTCGTCCTCGGTGAGCTGGTAGGAGTAGACCCCCACCACCTTGGCCCCCGCCCCCAGGCTGGCCTGCTTGGCGGCCTCGGCCGTCAGTTCGGGCACCAGCCCGCAGGTGACCATCCGCAGTCCGCCGGCGGCGGAGGAGCAGGCGTAGCGCTCGGCGTAGTCCAGCTTGCCGGTCTGCTCTTCCAACTGTGCCACCGCCCGCGCAAGCCCCTCCCCCACGTCGGTCTGCACGGTGGTGTAGCTGGAGGCGGTGCCCAGCAGGGCGGGCGCGTCCACGTCAACGGCGGTCACCTTGGTGTATGTACTTCCAAAGTCGATCAAGAGGATCGGTCGCATCGCTCCCTCACCCTCTCACTGGACGCCCAGGTCTTTTTTGAGGGAGGCGATAGTGGTCTCCGGCGAGGTGCCCGGGGGAAAGACCCGGTCAAAGCCCATGGCCAAAAACCGGCGCTCCACGTCCTCAAAGGGCTGCTTGCCCACCACGATGTTTCCCCCCACGTAGAGGAGGATGCCCTCCAGCCCCGCCTCGTCGCACTTCTGGCGCAGGCCCCGGCAGTCCAGCTCCCCGTGCCCGTAGAGGGAGGAGACCACGATGGCGTCTGCGTCCGACTCGATGGCGGCGGCAATGTACTCCTCCTGCGAGACCATGACCCCCAGGTTGATGACATTGAACCCCGCGTCGGTGAACGCGTGGTCGAGGATCTTGATGCCCACGGCGTGGACGTCCGCCCCGATCACCCCGATGACCAAAGTTTTCTGTTCCATTTCGCACCCCTTGCTTTCGCAAATTTGATTTGAACTATATCTATAATATATATTGTTATATATCATAAATCAACCAAATCACCTCCCTTTTTCCGGAGAATAAGGGAGAAAATCCCGGCTTTCTTTTGGCTAATTTGGATGTTTCTCCATCTATACGCAAAAAAAGAGGGAAATGAACTAGTTCATTTCCCTCTTTTTCTTTAAAACCGTCTTTAGCGGCCCTTTTTGCCCCGGCGCACCTCTTCGATCTGCTCCTCAATGGCGAGGAGGGAGCCGCCGTCCACCAGGTAGTCGTAGCGGATGACCGTCTGCCCGGCCCGGGCGGCGGCGCGCACCCACTCCCCCTCCTCCTTTGAGCAGAAGCGGTTGTAGTTGGGGGGGAGGATGAGGACGGGGTGTCCCTCCACAAAGGTCCGCACCCCCTCCTCCCCGAAGAGGCGGGCGTCCACCCGGCCGCCGTCGATCCCCAGGGCGGTGCAGCTGCGGCGGATGATCCGCCCGAACTTGTCGCTGGCGGTAAGGATGCCCACCCGCCCCTCCTCCGGGGCGCGGGCCAGGGCGGTCAGGGTCTGGTTGGAGGGGGAGAGCACCACCCGCACCAGCCGGCAGCGCCCCCCCACCGCCTGGGAGAGCTGGTGGAAGTGGGTGGAGGTGGTGATGACCAAATCCTCGTGGTCGCCGATTTTGTAGGGGGCGCCCAGCACGTCGTCCAGCAGGAACTGGTAGACGTCCACGTCCGCCACTCGGGAGAGCTGGTCGGCCATCTGGGAGAGGGCCTCGGTGTTGCAGTCCACCAGGGCCAGCCGCACCTGCTCATACCCCTCTTCCCGCTCCCGCAGCTTGAGGGAGAAGAAGATCTCGCTCTCCCGGCTGGAAAAGCCCAACTCCTCCATCCGGTCCAGCAGGGCGTCGATGGCCGCCATCGCCAAATCCTTGCGGCCGCCAGAGGCGCTCTCCTCCCGCCCCCGGACAAAGGTCCCCCGGCCCTGCACCATCTCGATGAGCCCCTCTTTTTCCAGCTCGTCGTAGGCGTGCTTGACGGTCCCCTGGGCCAGGCCGGTCTCCTCGGCCAGCTGGCGGACGGTGGGCAGCTTGTCGCCGGGGGCCAGCTGGCCCTCGGCGATCTGGCCGGTGACTGCCTCGGCGATCTGGCGGTAGACGGGGACCTGGCTCCCCTGCTTGAGCTCTATCTCCATGGGCGTCCTCCTCCCCCTTTTCGCTGTCTCACTTTCCGTCGCGGGCGGCCAGGTACTCCGCCCGCCCGGTCTCGTAGAGGTTTTTGCCGGTGGAGTCGATGACCACCACGGCGGGGAAATCCTCCACCTCCAACCGGCGGACGGCCTCGGCCCCCAGGTCCTCGTAGGCCACGATCTCGGCCTTCTTGACACAGCGGGCCAGCAGGGCCCCCGCCCCGCCGATGGCCCCAAAGTAGACCGCGCCGTGCTCCTTCATGGCGGCGATCACCTCGGGGCCCCGCTTCCCCTTGCCGATCATCCCGGTCTCGCCCAGGGCGATGAGGGTGGGGGAATAGGCGTCCATCCGGTAACTGGTGGTGGGGCCAGCCGAGCCGATGGGGCGGCCCTCCTTGGCGGGGGTGGGTCCCACGTAGTAGATGGTGGCGTTTTCGATATCAAAGGGCAGGGGGGCGCCCTTCTCGGCCAGCTCCACCAGCCGCTTGTGGGCGGCGTCGCGGGCGGTGTAGATGACCCCGCTGATGAGAACGCTCTCGCCGCAGCGCAGCTGGCGGGCGGCCTCGCGGGTCAGGGGGGTGGTGATTTTCTTCTCCATCTCAAAGCACCTCCGTCTTGTGGCGGGTCACGTGGCAGTTGATGTTCACCGCGCAGGGCAGCCCGGCAATGTGGGTGGGCATGGTCTCGATGTTGACGGCCAGGGCGGTGGTCTTGCCCCCAAAGCCCTGGGGCCCGATCCCCTTTTGGTTGATTTTTTCCAGCAGCTCCTCCTCGAGCCCGGCGTAGAAGGGGCTTTGGCTGCGCTGGTCGAGGGGCCGCATCAGGGCCTGTTTGGCCAACAGGGCGGCCTTGTCAAAGCTGCCGCCCAGCCCTACCCCCACCACGATGGGGGGGCAGGGGTTGGGGCCGGCGTCCTCCACCACCTGCAGCACGAAGTTGCGCACCCCGTCCAGCCCGTCGGAGGGCTTGAGCATCTTGATCTGGCTCATGTTCTCGCTGCCAAAGCCCTTGGGGGCCACGGTGATTTCGATTTGTTCGCCGGGCACCAGCTCGCAGTAGAGGAGGGCCGGGGTGTTGTCCCCGGTGTTGACCCGGTCCAGCGGGTCGCGCACCACCGATTTGCGCAACCGCCCCTCGGCGTACCCCTGGCGCACCCCCTCGTCCACCGCCGCGCGCAGGTCGCCGGCAATGTGGACCTCCTGCCCGATCTTCAAAAAGACGCAGGCCATGCCGGTGTCCTGGCAGATGGGCACCCCCTCGGCCCCGGCGATCTCGTAGTTTTGGATGATCTTGTCCAGGATGCCGCAGGCGGTCTCCCCATCCTCGCAGGCGCGGCAGGCGCGGATGCGCTCCTGCACATCTTCCGGCAGACGGCAGTTGGCCTCGATGCAGAGGCGCTTGACCACCTGGGTGATCCGGGCGGCTTCGATTTCTCTCATAAAACCCCATTCCTTTCGCTGCGCCCCGGCGCAGACGGCAGGGCGGCCCTTCCCTTTTCTGGGCTGCCTCTGTCGAAATGATATAGTTCAATTTACCTCTATGGTATCACAATCTTCCCCCATTGCAACCCCCTGGCAAAAAAACAGGGAGAAGAAAAGAGCCGCCGGCTCTTTTTTTGAAAGGCCGACGGCGAGAAATTCTTTTTTCCGTTTGCTCCCACCGCTCCGCCCTCTCCCCTCTTTTCAGTGGGCCAGGGCGATGCAGAGGGCGGCCAGCGCCACTGCCAGAAGCAGGGCGGGCAGCCGCAACACCCGGGGGAGAAGGGGGATCTTCAGGCCGTACCGGGCCTTGGCGACGGCCGCCAAAACGCCGTAGAGCACCAGCATCCCCGCCAGGGGAACGGCGAGGTAGAAGACTGTGGACAGCGACCACTCCCCGCCCCGCAGCAGCAAGACGGCGGCGGCCCCGCAGGCGGCGACCAGCCCAAAAAAGGGGGCGCCCGACACCCACCTGGCAAACTGCAAAAAATCTCCGTCCGGCTGTTTTTGCAGCGGTTTTCTCTCCATCTGAGCCGCCTCCCCTCTCCCTTTACAGACCGCGGTCCCTTTCCCCTTTCATTATAGCACCTCTCCCGGTAAAAGCCAGCGGCAAAAAGGGAGGGAGCAGAAAACCTGCTCCCTCCCACATCCGCTATTTTCCGGCCAGCCGGTCCAGCAGCGCCTGCAATTCGGCGCGGCGGCGGTCCCGCTCCTCCGGGGCGGGGCGCCAGCTCTCCCCCTCCCGGCAGAGGACGTCCCCCTCCCGCAGACTCTCCGGCAGCTCCGCCAGGGGGACGGCGCGGTTTTCGCCCTCGTCGTCCTGCAAGACGGCGAGGGGGCCCTCAATGCGGTCCACGCTGTAAAACATCCCCTCACTCCCCCTTCTGGCAGATGACCTGCAGGCTGCTGCCGTCGGTGGAGAGGACGACGGTGCCGTTTTGGTCGGTGCGCAAAAAGCGGACGCCCCGATTGGCCAGCAGGTCCACCGTCTCCTGGTGGGGGTGGCCGTAGGAGTTGCCCGTCCCCACACAGGCCACGGCGATTTCGGGGTCCACCCTGTCCAAAAAGGCCGCCGAGGTACTGGTGCTGCTGCCGTGGTGCCCCAGTTTGAGCACCTGGGCCCCAAGCTCCCCGGCCCCGTACTCCTCCAGCAGGTCCTTTTCGGCCTTTGTCTCCATGTCCCCGGTAAAGAGGAAGCGCTGGCTGCCGTAGCGAAAGAGGACCACGGCCGAGGTGTCGTTCAGGTCGTCATACCCCTCCAGCGGCCCCAGCACCGTTAGCCGGCCGTCGCCGTAGGTGAGCTGCTGTCCCGGCTCGCTGTACACCACCTTGACCTGGCTCTCGGCCGCCTGGGTGAGCAGGTCTTTGTAGGTCTTGGTGGTGGGCAGCTGTGTCTGGGGCAGGCGGGGCATCAGCAGGGTGTCGGTGGGGATGGCGGCCATCACCACGTCCAGCCCGCCGATGTGGTCGGAATGGGGATGGGTGGCGACGATGAGGTCGAGCCTTTCCACCCCCTGGTTTTTCAGGTAGTTCACCACCGTGTCGCCCTTGTCGTTTTCGCCCCCGTCGATGAGGACGGCGTGCCCGTCCACCAGGATGAGGGAGGCGTCCCCCTGCCCCACGTCGATGAAGTGGACCGAGGCCTCCCCCTCGGGGATGGAGATGTCCGAGAGGCCGAGGCTGGTCAACAGGTCGTTCCCGCCGGGGATGGTGCCCAGCCACTCCGGGTCCACCCCCAGCACCACCAGCACCAGGGCCACCAGGCTGACCAGCACCCCCAACAGGGCCTTTTTTATCTTTTCTTTTTGCTTTTTGCTCGTCCTGCGGACGGTTTTGCGCTGTGCCACGGCTCACGCCCTCCCTTCTGGCGGCCGGACGGCCGCCTGCTCTGGCCCCGCTTCTCCCCCTGGGCCTGCCGGCGCGCCCGCAGGGCGGCGGCGGTCTTGGCGTCGGGCTTGACCAGGCACTCGGGCCCAAAGCCGATGAGGTCCCAGCGGCCCGCCCGCTTGAGCGCCTCCAGCACCAACTGCTGGTTTTGGGGCAGAAAATACTGGATCAGCGCCCGCTGCATGGCCTTCTCGTGGGGGTCAGTGGCCACGTAGATCTCCTCCAGGGTAAAGGGGTCCATCCCGGTGTAGTACATGCAGGTGGAGATGGAGAAGGGGGTGGGGTAAAAGTCCTGCACCTGCTGGGGGCGCAGCCCCTCCTCCTTCAAAAAGAGGGCCAGGTCGATGGCCTCTTTGAGCCCGCTGCCCGGGTGGGAACTCATGAGATAGGGCACCAGGTACTGTTTCTTGCCGATCTGCTTGGTCTTTTGGTAGAAGGCCCGCTGGAACTTGCGGTAGCTGGCAATGCCCGGCTTGCCCATGGCCCGCAGCACCCGGTCGCTGCAGTTTTCGGGGGCCACCTTCAGCTGGCCGGAGACGTGGTATTTCACCAGGTGGTCAAAAAAGGTCTGGTCCCTGTCCAGGTTCAGGTAGTCAAAGCGGATGCCCGAGCGGACAAACACCTTTTTGATGCCGGGGATCCGGCGCATCCGCTCCAGGATGTCGTCGTACTCCCGGTGGTCGACCTTGAGTTTGGGGCAGGGGGTGGGGGCCAGGCACTTGCGGCCGTTTTTGCACATCCCCCGCTCCAGCTGCCCGTCGCAGGAGGGGCCGCGGAAGTTGGCGGTGGGCCCCCCCACATCGTGGATATACCCCTTGAAGCGGGGGTTGTGGGTCATCCGCTCCGCCTCCTCCAGCACCGACTCGGCCGAGCGGCTGGTGACGTGCCGCCCCTGGTGGACGGCGATGGCGCAGAAGTTGCAGCCGCCGAAGCAGCCCCGGTTGTGGATGATGGAGAACTCCACCTCCGCAATGGCGGGCACCCCGCCCAGCGCCTCGTAGCTGGGGTGGTAGGTGCGCTGGTAGGGCAGCGAATAGACCCGGTCCAGCTCCTCCCTCGCCAGAGGGCGGGAGGGTGGCGTCGCCACCAGCACCCGGTCTCCGTGCTTTTGCACCAGCAGGTGGCCAGTGGCGCAGTCGCACTCGTTGTACTGAATGGCCTGGGCCTTGGCATAGCTGCGCTTGTTCTCCCGCACCTTTTCAAAGCTGGCGCACTCCACATAGCCGTCGGGCAGCTCGCTGCGCTCGGCAAAGTAACAGGTGCCCCGCACGTCCCGGATGGCCGCCACCGGCTCCCCCGCCGCCAGGCGATCGGCCACCTCGACGATCTGGTGTTCCCCCATGCCGTAGAGGAGCAGATCGGCCTTTGCGTCCTGAAGGATGCTGGGGCGAACGGCGTTGTCCCAGTAGTCGTAGTGGGCGAAGCGGCGCATGGACGCCTCCACCCCGCCGATGAGGATGGGCGCCTCGGGATAGAGGCGGCGGACGATGTTGGAGTAGACGATGGTGGCCCGGTCGGGGCGCTTGCCCATCACCCCGCCGGCGGTGTAAAAGTCGGTGGCGCGGCGCTTTTTGGCCACGGTGTAGTGGTTGACCATCGAGTCCACGTTCCCCGCCGAGATGAGAAAGCCCAGGCGGGGCCGGCCGAACTGGGTGAAGGGGGCATCTTCCTTCACATCCGGCTGGGAGAGGATCGCCACCTTGTAGCCGGCGCTCTCCAGCACCCGGGTGATGATGGCGCAGCCGAAACTGGGGTGGTCGATATAGCTGTCGCCGCAGATGTAGACAAAGTCGGGCTGGGTCCAGCCCCGCTCCTCCATCTCGGCGCGGCTGATGGGCAGAAAATCGTTCATGGGTGTCCTTTCCGGCGGGCGGTGCCGCACAGCAGAAGGCGGGCAGAGGGGTACCCCCTGCCTGCCGTACTGTCCTTTTTCTCTAGTGCTCGAGGGCGTCCTGGTTGGCGCACATCTCCAGCCACTGCTGGCGGCTGATGAGCACCTTGCGGGGCTTGGAGCCCTCGAAGGGGCCGATGATCCCCCGCTCCTCCATCTCGTCCACGATGCGGGCGGCCCGGGCATAGCCCAGCTTCAGTTTGCGCTGCAGCATGGAGGTGGAGATCTGGCCGGCGTCCACCGCCACCTCGATGGCGTCGGGGAGCATGTCGTCCCCCTCTTCCCCGCTGCCGCCATTCGAGCCCTTGCCCTTTTCGGCGGCGGCCTGCTTGTCGATCTCCTCGATGATCTGCTCGTCATAGGTCTTGGGGGTGTCGGGCTTGATGGCCTCGACCACCCGCTCGATCTCCTCGTCGGTGACAAAGCAGCCCTGGATGCGGGTGGGCTTGGAGGCCCCCACCGGGAAGTAGAGCATGTCCCCCCTGCCCAGCAGCTTTTCGGCCCCCGCCCCGTCGAGGATGGTGCGGGAGTCCACCTGGCTGGAGACGGCAAAGGCGATACGGCTGGGGATGTTGGCCTTGATGACGCCGGTGATCACGTCCACCGAGGGGCGCTGGGTGGCGATGATCAGGTGCATCCCCGCGGCGCGGGCCATCTGCGCCAGGCGGCAGATGCTGTCCTCCACCTCGCCGGGGGCGGCCATCATCAGGTCGGCCAGCTCGTCGATGATGATGACGATGCGGTAGAGGGGCTTCTCCCCCCGGCTCTCGCAGAGCTTGTTGTAGCCGCCCAGGTCGCGGACGTTGTTGGCCGCAAAGAGCTTGTAGCGGTTGAGCATCTCGGTCACCGCCCACCCCAGGGCGCCGGCGGCCTTGTGGGGGTCGGTGACCACCGGGACCAGCAGGTGGGGGATGCCGTTGTAGACCCCCAGCTCCACCACCTTGGGGTCGACCATCAGCAGCCGCACCTCCTCGGGGGAGGACTTGTAGAGCAAACTCAGGATGATGGAGTTGATGCAGACGGACTTGCCCGAACCGGTGGCGCCGGCAATCAACACGTGGGGCATCTTGCCGATGTCGGCCACCTTGACGTTGCCGGCGATGTCCTTGCCCAGGGCCACCGAGAGGGCGCTGCCCGCATCCCGGAAGGCCGGGGAGTCCAGCATCTCCCGGATGCCCACCACACTGGTGTTCTTGTTGGGCACCTCAATGCCCACCGCCGCCTTGTTGGGGATGGGCGCCTCGATGCGGACGCCGGAGGCCGCCAGGTTGAGGGCGATGTCGTCGGCCAAGTTGGTGATCTTGCTGATCTTGACCCCGGCGTTGGGCTGCAATTCGTACCGGGTCACCGCCGGGCCCCGGCTGATGTTGATGATTTTTGTCTGCACCCCAAAGCTCTTGAGGGTGTCCACCAACCGCTCCCCGTTTTGCTTGAGTTCGCGGGAGATGTCCCGGTTGTTTTCAGCGGGGGGCGGATTGAGCAGCCCCACCGAGGGGTAGTTGTAGGCGGGGGCCTCCTCCTCTTCCTCCTCGGGGGCGGCGAAGGGCTCTCCCTCCTCCCCCTCCCCTTCGGAAGCGGGCGCTTTTTCCTCCCCGCCGGGGACGACGGCCGAGGCGGGCTTGATGTCGGGGGCGGTAAAGGTGAAGATCTCGGCGGGGTCCAGCTCCTCCTTTTGGGGGGCGGGGGCGCCGCCGTTTACGATTTTTTGCACCAGGGCGTCCAGGGCGTCCTCGTCCTCCTGGCGGCGGGCGGGGTCGGGCAGGGGCAGGGCCTCCTCCGGCTCCTGCGGGGGAAGGGCGGGGGCCGCCTTCTCCTTTTTGCGCCGGGGGGCGGGGCGCTCCTCGTCGGGCCCCAGGGGAATGTCGATGGGGCGGGGGCCGCCGATGTCCACATCGATGTTGGCCGCGCCCCGCTGCATCCGCTCGGCCACCATCTCCTTGGCCTGGCGGACCGGCTTCTGCACGCTCTGGTGCAGGTCCAACAGGGTCTTGCCGCTGATGAACATCAAAATGACAAAGGCGGCGATCCCCATGGTGAGAACGGCGCCGGTCTTGCCGAACAGGGACAGCAGCGGCCAGCCCAGCAGGCAGAAGGCGAGGCCGCCGCCCCGCTTGGCCGCCCCCATGGCGTAGAGGTTGAGAAATTTGTCAAAGAAGTTGTTGCCCAGCAGTTCGGGGGCAAAGAGGAGCTGGATGGCCCCGCAGAGAAAGGCCAGAAAGAGGGCCCCCAGCAGCATGGGTTTGACGATCGAGCGCTTTTTGAGCGCCGAGGAGCCGGATATGTAGACCACCAAAGGCCCCACCAGGTAGGCCGCCAATCCAAAGAGGCCAAAGAGGAACTTGTGCAGGGCGTTCCAGACATTCAGCCCGCTCACCAGGGCCAAAAAGGTCAGCAGCAGCCCCACCGCAAAGGCGATGACCGCCGCCATCTGCTGGCGAAAGAGTTTGTTTTTCTGGGCGGCGCCCGACTTGGGGGCCGCCCGCTTTCCGGTTGTGCGCTTCGTTGCCATGAAAACTCCTCAAATCAAGCCCCTGCCCTGCGCTGGCGCAGAGGGGGCAAATCGTTTGCTATTCGGGCCCCGCACAAAAAAGCGGGGGCCTGTCCCACCCAAAGGGGGCCGGCGGCCCTTCAAAAAGCCGTTTTTATGTAGGCCGCTCCCGGCAGGCGGGGGCGGCGGAAAAGGCCGGATCAGCGGTCCGGCGCCAGGGGGGCGCCGGGCTGAAATCCGGGATCCAAAAAGGCGTTGGGGTCGGTGGAGATCAGCCGCTCCACCCGGCCGCCCGACACCTGGCAGAGCTGGCCGCCCGACCGGCAGTACTCCGGCGGCGGGGCGGCGGCTAAAGTCTCCATTATCATACCACAAGGGACCGGGGTGTGTAAAATCATTTGTTCGCCTTCTTCCCTGTTTTTGCGGGGGCGCTCTCCTCTTTTTTCCCCTTTTTGCGGGTGGCCGACTCTTTTTTGCGCTCCTCCCCGCCCTCGGGCGCGTCTTTGCGGCGGGATTCGATCTCCCGGTAGAGGTAGTTCATGGCCTCTTTGAGGCCGCCCAGCTCGTCGATGAGCCCTTCCTGGGTGGCCCGCTCCCCGTCCAGGACCGTCCCCACGTCCATCACCAGTTCGCCGGTGGTCATCATCAACTCCTTGAACCGCTCCTTGCCGATGCGGGAGTTGCCGGCCACAAAATTCAGGATGCGGTCCTGCATCTGCTCGAAGTAGGAAAAGGTCTGGGGCACCCCCAGCACCAGCCCATTCATCCGCACTGGGTGGATGGTCATGGTGGCGCTGGGGGCGATGAAGGAGCGCCCGGCGGCCACCGCCAGCGGCACCCCGATGGAGTGGCCGCCGCCCAGCACCAGGGAGGCGGTGGGCTTTTCCATCCCGGCAATCAATTCGGCGATGGCGAGGCCCGCCTCCACATCGCCCCCCACGGTGTTGAGGATGACGATGAGCCCATCGATGTCGTCGCGTTCCTCAATGGCCACCAGCTGGGGGATGACGTGTTCGTATTTGGTGGTCTTGTTCTGGGGTGGCAGGATGAAGTGCCCCTCGATCTGGCCGATGATGGTCAGGCAGTGGATGGTGTAGCTGCCCTTTTGCACCGTCACCGAACCCATGTTCAGGATCTGCACCTGTTCCTGTTGTGCCTGGGCGGCGTCCTGGGTCTCCTGCGCCTCCTCTGCCGGCTCCTCCCCACTCACCAAAGATTGCTGTTTTTTGTTTTTCTCGCTCAAAAATGCCTCCGCCTTTCTGACTTTATGCAATTTTTTCACCCGCCAGCTGGGCGGTCCTATCCGTAAAGTCGGTATTCTCACTTGTTTTTATCTATTTTCTCCCGCTTTGCTGGGGATATGTGTTTTTCGATATTTTTGCAGGATTTCATTTTCATAAATTCATTTTGTAATCGTTAACCAATTGACAATACAGGGGGTAAGGGATTATACTTGTACATGATTTCTTATTTATAGAGTACATAGGGGAACAGACAGAAAGGACGATGCTTGTGGGACAGAATCTCGCGGAAAAGATCATCTCCGCCCATCTGCTGTCAGGCGACATGGCGCCCGGCAGCGAGATCGGCCTGAAAATCGACCAGACCCTCACCCAAGACGCCACCGGGACCATGGCCTATTTGGAATTCGAGGCCATCGGCATCCCCCGGGTCAAGACCGAAAAATCGGTCGCCTACATCGACCACAACACCCTGCAGTCGGGCTTTGAAAACGCCGACGACCACAAATACACCCAGACCGTGGCCAAAAAGATCGGGGTGGACTTCTCCCGCCCCGGCAACGGCATCTGCCACCAGGTGCACCTGGAGCGCTACGGCGTGCCGGGCAAGACCCTCATCGGCTCGGACAGCCACACCCCCACCGGCGGCGGCATCGGCATGCTGGCCATCGGCGCCGGCGGGCTGGACGTGGCGGTGGCCATGGGCGGCGGGGCCTACTACATCCCCATGCCCCGGGTCATCAAGGTGGAACTCACCGGGGCCCTGCGGTCCTGCGTCTCCGCCAAGGACATCATCCTCGCCGTTTTGCGGGAGCTGTCGGTCAAGGGCGGCGTCGGCGCGGTAATCGAGTACGCCGGCGAGGGGGTCGCCACCCTCAGCGTGCCCGAGCGGGCCACCATCACCAACATGGGCGCCGAGCTGGGGGCCACCACCTCCATCTTCCCCTCCGACGAGATCACCCGCCAGTTTTTGGCCGCCCAGGGCCGCGAGGGGGATTTCACCCCCCTCGCCCCCGACGCCGACGCCCGCTACGACCGGGTGCTCACCATCGACCTGGGGGCGCTGGAGCCCCTGGCCGCCTGCCCCCACAGCCCCGACAACGTCAAGCCGGTCGGGGCGCTGGGCGGCATCCCGGTAGACCAGGTCTGCATCGGCTCCTGCACCAACTCCTCCCTCTACGACATGCTCAAGGTAGCCCGCATCCTCAAGGGGAAGACGGTGCACCCCAACGTCAGCCTCACCATCTCCCCGGGGTCCAAGCAGGTCTTCACCATGCTGGCGGAAAACGGCGCCCTGGCCGACATGATCGCCGCCGGCGCCCGGGTGCTGGAATGCGCCTGCGGCCCCTGCATCGGGATGGGCCAATCCCCCAAGTCGGGCGGGGTCTCCCTGCGCACCTTCAACCGCAACTTTGAGGGGCGCAGCGGCACCGCCGACGCCCAGGTCTACCTGGTCAGCCCCGAGACGGCCGCCTGGTCGGCCCTACAGGGGGTCATCAGCGACCCTACCGAAATCGGCGACCTGGGGGGGATCGAGATGCCCGCCCGCTTTTTGGTCAACGACAACCTGTTGGTCGCCCCCGCCGCCCCCGAAGAGGCCGGCGCGGTGGAGGTGGTGCGCGGCCCCAACATCAAGCCCTACCCCAAGACCGAACCCCTCTGCGACCACCTGAAAAAAGAGGTGGTGCTGAAGGTGGGGGACAACATCACCACCGACCACATCATGCCCGCCGGGGCCAAGGTCCTCCCCTACCGCTCCAACGTCCCCAAAATCAGCGAGTTCTGCTTCACCGCCTGCGACCCCGACTTCCCCGCCCGCTGCAAGGAAAAACAGGGCGGCATCATCGTCGGCGGCCAGAACTACGGCCAGGGTTCCTCCCGCGAGCACGCCGCCCTCGCCCCCCTCTACCTGGGCGTCAAGGCGGTCATCGCCCAGAGCTTTGCCCGCATCCACAAGGCAAACCTGGTCAACGCCGGCATCCTCCCCCTGGAGTTTGCCGACGCGGCGGACTACGAGGCCCTCTCCCTCGGCGACGAGCTGGAGATCGTCGGGCTGATCGACGCCCTGAAAGAGGGCGGCCGACTCACCGTCAAAAACAACACCCGCGGCACCCAGTTTGCGGTGCGGGCGGAGCTGTCCGAGCGGCAGGTGGAGATGCTCCTCTGCGGCGGGCTGCTGGACTACACCAAAAAAATGAGCGAAAGGCAGGCAATGAGATGATGGAAGAAAAAATGGTCTCCGCAACCGAACAGTTTGCCAAGGTCTTACAGGGCCAGTTGGAGCGCATCCAGCGGATGAAGGAGCAGGGCGACTTTGTCGATTACAGCGGTCTCGACCAGATCGTGATCGGCGTCTGCGGCGGCGACGGCATTGGTCCCCGCATCACCCACGAGGCCCAGCGGGTCATCTCCTACCTGCTGCAAGACCAGGTGAAGGCCGGCCGGGTGGTCTTTAAAGAGATCGACGGGCTGACCATCGAGAACCGGGTGGCCCAGAACAAGGCCATCCCCGACGACGTGCTGGCCGAACTCAAGGCCTGCCACGTCATCCTCAAGGGGCCCACCACCACCCCCCGCAAGGGCGACCCCTGGCCCAACATCGAAAGCGCCAACGTGGCCATGCGCAAAGAGCTCGACCTCTTTGCCAACGTCCGCCCGGTGAAGGTGCCCGAACAGGGCATCGACTGGACCTTCTTCCGCGAAAACACCGAGGGCGCCTACACCCTGGGCTCGCTGGGGGTCAATGTGGACGAGGACCTGGCGGTGGACTTCACCGTCACCACCACCCAGGGCACCGAGCGCATCGCCCGGCTGGCCTACGACTACGCCCGCAAAAACGGCAAGGGCCGGGTCTCCATCGTCACCAAGGCAAATGTCATCAAGACCACCGACGGCAAGTTTTTGGAGATCTGCCAGAAGGTGGCCCAGGAGTACCCTGAGATCGCCACCGACGACTGGTACATCGACATCATGACCGCCAAGCTGGTGGACGAAAAGCGCCGCCGCGACTTCCGGGTCTTCGTCCTCCCCAACCTCTACGGCGACATCATCACCGACGAGGCGGCCGAGTTCCAGGGCGGCGTCGGCACCGCCGGCAGCGCCAACCTGGGCAAGCGCTACGCCATGTTCGAGGCCATTCACGGCTCCGCCCCCCGGATGGTGAAGGAGGGGCGGGACATCTACGCCGACCCCTGTTCCATGCTGCGGGCCGCCGTCCTGCTGCTCTCCCACATCGGCTACCAGGCCGAGGCGGACAAGTTGGAGCGGGCGCTGGACATCTGCATGTTTGAAGAGAAGAAGATGCACTGCACCGGCCGCGATACCGGCTGCACCTGCGAAGAATTCGGCAACTACGTGATGGACACCATCCAGTCGCTGTAAAAACGGGGTGTTTTTGTGAAAAAGAACGGCGTTTCCCTGTCTGTCATCCGGCGGCTCCCCCGCTACTACCGCTTCCTGGGGGACCTGCTGCAAAACGGGGTGGGGCGCATCTCCTCCAAGGAGCTGTCCCAGAAGATGAACCTCACCGCCTCGCAGATCCGCCAGGACCTCAACTGTTTTGGGGGCTTCGGCCAGCAGGGCTACGGCTACAACATCGAACAGCTCCACCGGGAAATCGGGCGGATCATCGGCGTGGACACCATGCACGACACCATCCTCATCGGCGCGGGCAACCTGGGCAGCGCCATCGCCGCCCATATGAACTTTGAGAAGCGGGGCTTTCGCCTGGCGGGGATCTTCGACTCCGACCCCCAGAAGACCGGCGAGATCATCGCCGGCCTGCCGGTGCGCTCCACCGGCGAGCTGGAGACCTTCTGCCGGGAAAACCACCCCACCATCGCCATCCTCTGTATCCCCAAGACGGCGGCCCCCAAGGTGGCCCCCCAACTGGTGGATCTGGGCATCACCGGGTTTTGGAACTTCAGCCACTACGACCTGCGGGTCGACCACAGCGACGTGGTGGTGGAAAACGTCCACCTGGGGGACAGCCTGCTGACCCTCTGCTACCAGGTGACCCACAACAGGCCGGAGGAGGACGAGGGGGAAAAGTAAGCCCCTTCCCTCCCCCGCCGGCAGGGCGCAAAAAAACAGGTGCGAACGGATCCGCACCTGTTTTTTCTTTGCCGTCAGTCGATGGCGGTGTCCAGCGCCAGCAAAATCATGTCCTTGAGGTTTTTCTCCTTGTCCTCTGCCGAAACGCCCTTGGCCCCCGGCTTGAAGGAGGTCTCGACGATGGACATGACGGTGAGGGCCTTGGCCCCGTAGCGGGCGGCCACGGTGTAAAGGCCCGCCCCCTCCATCTCCGAGGCGATGACCCCGTAGTCGGCCCAGACCTTCTTGTACTCCTCCTTGTTGTCGATGTAGAGGTGGTCGTTGCAGATGGTGTTGCCCACGTAGACCGGCAGTCCCCTCTCCCGGGCGATGTGGTAGCACTTGTCCAGCAGCTCAAAGTCGGCGCAGGGGGCGTAGTGGCCGGGGAAGATGTGGTCGTTGAGGGCGGAGGTGGTGCTGGTCGCCTGGGAGAGGACCAGATCCAGGGCCTTCAGCTTCTCGGAATAGGCGCCGGCGGTCCCCAGGCGGATCATCTTTTTGCAGCCGTAGTCCCGGGCCAGCTCGGTCGCGTAGATGAGGATGGAGGGGATCCCCATGCCGGTGCCCATGACCGACACCCGCTGCCCCTTGTAGGTGCCGGTATAGCCGTACATCCCCCGGATCTCGTTGAAGCAGACGGCGTCCTCCAAATAGGTCTCGGCAATGTGCTTGGCCCGCATCGGGTCCCCGGGGAGGAGGATGTTGGGGGCGATCTCCCCCGCCTTTGCGGCAATGTGCATGCTCATGTCAACAGACAACCCCTTTCGGCTGCGCCTCACGGCGCTTTTTTCCATGATACCGTTCTTTTTTGCCGGTGGCAATCCGCCTTGCCGTGATTTGGCGTTCCCGTGCATTTTCGCCGGGAAATTTGTGTATATTCCCCTCCTCCCTCTGCCGTCGCGGCAGAAAAGGGGCCACCCTCTCCTTTCCCCTTGTATCTAAGAGGCAAAAATGCTAAAATATAGCAAATATACAAAAAAATATTATTCGCTTTTTCAAACGACCAGGAGGTGCCGTCATGCTGGAAAAGGTCAACCTAAAAAAGATCATGATGAAGGAGGAGTACAAGGCCATTGCGGGGCAGCTCAAGCCCCGCCTCTCCGCCTTGCAACAGCAGATGAAGGAGGCCAAGGTGCCGGTCATCATCCTCTTTGAGGGGTGGAGCGCCGCCGGCAAGGGCAGCAAGATTTCCGACGTCATCCTCAACCTGGACCCCCGGGGCTTCAAGGTCTACTCCACCGTCGACCCGGACGAGACCGAGGCCCGCCACCCCTTCCTCTGGCGGTTCTGGCAGAAAATCCCCATCGCCGGGGAGTTCTCCATCTTCGACCGCAGCTGGTACCAAGAGGTGTCCACTGCCCAGCTGGAAAACGCCCTCCCCAAAAAAGAGCTGACCCGCCGCATCGAGGAGATCAACCACTTCGAGCGCACCCTCACCGACAACGGCTACCTGATCATCAAGTTTTTCCTGCACATCAGCCAGAAGGAGCAGAAAAAGCGGCTCTCCGCCCTGGAGGAGAGCAAGGCCACCCGCTGGCGTGTCACCAAGACCGACTGGAAGAGGAACCGCCGCTACGACGACCTCTACCAGATCTACGACCAGATGTTGGAGCAGACCGACACCCCCTGCGCCCCCTGGCATGTGATCGCCAGCGAGGACCGCAACGTGGCCATGGCGGACATCTACCAGACCCTGGTCAAGGAGATCGGTCGGGCCATCGCCCAGCGGCCGGAGCGGGACGCGCAGGCCGCCGCCTACCAGGGCGGCATCCCCGCCAGCCGCTTTCAATTGGTGGAGACCCCAAAACTCTGCGACATCGACCTCAACCGCACCCTGGAGCCCACCACCTATAAAGAAGAATTGAAGAAGTGCCAAGCCAAGCTGAAAAAGCTGCACGGGCTCCTCTACAAGGAGCAGATCCCGGTCATCGTCGCCTACGAGGGGTGGGACGCGGCCGGCAAGGGGGGCAACATCAAGCGGGTGGCCGCCGCCCTCGACCCCCGCGGGTACGAGGTGGTCCCCATCGCCGCCCCCTCCAAGGAGGAGCTGGGCCGCCACTTCCTCTGGCGGTTCTGGACCCGGCTGCCCAAGCGGGGGCACATCACCATCTTTGACCGCACCTGGTACGGGCGGGTGATGGTGGAGCGGGTCGAGGGCTTCTGCACCCCCGCCGACTGGGCCCGGGCCTACGACGAGATCAACGAGTTTGAAAAGGAGCTCACCGACTGGGGCGCCGTCATCGTCAAGTTCTGGCTGCAAATCGACAAGGACGAGCAGCTGCGCCGGTTCGAGGACCGGCAGAACACCCCCGAAAAGCGCTGGAAGATCACCGACGAGGACTGGCGCAACCGGGAGAAGTGGGACCAGCACGAAGCGGCGGTCAACGACATGTTGCAGTTCACCTCCACCGATTTTGCCCCCTGGACGGTGGTGGAGTCAAACGACAAGAAGTTCGCCCGCATCAAGGCCCTGCAGACCCTCATCGCCGCCATTGAAAACCGGCTGAAATAGCGCAAAAAAGCGCGCCGTCCCCGGCAGAACAGCCGGTGCGGCGCGCGCTCTTTTTTCTCTTACCGCTCCCCCAGGGGGCGTCGGCCCATCTCCTCCGCCTGCGACAGGTAGGGGGTGCCCGCCAAATCCTCAGGGGTGTACATCCCCCGGGCGAGCAGCATGCCGCAGTCCTCCCAGTGCAGGTAGCCAAGCACCGCCTGGTAGTGCAGCACCAGCGCCTCCATCACCCCGGGCTCGTCGTCCCCGCTGGCGGCCAACAGCAGTGCCTTTTTGGGGCTCTGCCGCAAGGCGGCGTTGACGGCGTAAAACCGGTCGACGACCGCCTTCAGCTGGGCGCTCATCCCAAAGTAGTAGAGGGGGGTCACAAAGACGACCAGGTCGGCCTCCAGAAGGGCGGGCAGGATCTCCTCCATCCCATCCCCGTGGACACAGCGACCCCCGTTTTTGCGGCAGTGGTCGCAGCCCAGACAGGGGGCGATCTTCATAAAAGCGGTGTCAAAGCGGGTCAGCTGGTGGCCCGCCTCGGCAGCGCCCCGGTCAAAGGCAGACGCCAGGGCGGCGGTGGTCCCCTTCCTGTGGGGACTGCCGGTCAAAAGCAAAATCTTCACAGACAATACACCTCCTGTATCCTATCTTACTCCCGCCGGGGGGCCTTGGCAAGTTCGCCATATCTCCCCGGCCATTTTTGGCGGCCTCTCCTCCCCCCGGGGCCCGCCGTTGGTGCTATAATGGAGGTGATCGAAAGAGAGAAGGAGGAACACCACCATGGACAAATCCGCACTCTGTTCCCATATCGACGGGATGGCCCAGCGCCTGGCCGCCTGGAGCGACGCCGTCTGGGACTGCCCCGAAACCGCCTTTCAGGAGCGCCGGTCCGCCGAGGTCCTCTGCCGGGCGCTGGAGGAGGAGGGGTTCGCCGTCGAGCGAGGGGTCGCCGGCATCGAGACCGCCTTTCTCGGCCGCTGGGGCGAAGGAAAGCCGGTCATCGGCTTTCTGGGGGAATTCGACGCCCTCTCCGGCCTCAGCCAGCAGCCCGACACCTTTGCAAAGGCCCCCCTGTGCGAGGGCGCGCCCGGGCACGGCTGCGGCCACAACCTGCTGGGGGTCGGCTCCCTGGCCGCCGCCTCGGCCGTCAAGGCCTACCTGGCCGAAAACCACCTCCCCGGCACCGTCGTCTACTACGGCTGCCCGGGGGAGGAGGGCGGCTCCGGCAAGGCCTTCATGGCCCGGGACGGGGTCTTTGACGAGTTGGACTGCGCCCTGACCTGGCACCCCGGCGACACCAACGCCGCCAACAGCGCAAGCTCCCTGGCAAATTACCAGATCTGCTACCGCTACTACGGGGTCAGCGCCCACGCCGCCGCCTGCCCCCACCTGGGCCGCAGCGCCCTGGACGCGGTGGAACTGATGAACATCGGGGTGCAGTTTTTGCGCGAGCACATCATCCCCGAGGCCCGCATCCACTACGCCATCACCAACACCGGCGGCTACTCCCCCAACGTGGTGCAGCCCTACTCCGAGGTGCTCTACCTCATCCGCGCCCCCAAGACCGGGCAGGTGCAGGAGATCTACGAGCGGGTGGGCGACATCGCCAAGGGGGCGGCCCTGATGACCGGCACCCGGCTGGAGACCCAGTTCATCAAGGCCTGTTCCAACCTGGTCCCCAACACCCTGCTCACCGAAAAGCTGGACGACAACCTGCGGGAGATCCCCCTCCCCTCCTACACCGAGGAGGAGCGCGCCTATGCCGCCGCCGTGCAGAAGAGCTTTGAGAGCACGTCCGACACCCTGATGGCCATGGCCCAGGCGGCGGGCGCCAAGGGGATCGCCTTTGCCAAGGAGCACGGCGGCCGCCCCATCAACGACTTTGTGGTCCCCAACTTCCACGTCGAGGCGGCCATGCCCGGCTCCACCGACGTGGGGGACGTGAGCTGGGTCTGCCCCACCGCCCAGATCTCGGCAGTCACCATGGCCGCGGGCACGCCGGGCCACTCCTGGCAGCTGGTCGCCCAGGGCAAGAGCTCGATCGCCCACAAGGGGACCCTCTACGCCGGCAAGGTGCTGGCCGGAACGGCCGTCGACCTCATACACCACCCCGAGTGGATCGAGGCGGCCAAGGAGGAGCTGCGCGACCGGCTGGACGGCGGGCACTACATCCCCCCTATCCCCGCCGGGGTCAAGCCCTCTGTCATCGACCCCAGCGCCAAGCGCTAAAACCGAGTTTCACAACAAAAGAACCCGGGCCAGATGGCCCGGGTTCTTTTTTCTTTGGGGGTGCAGGGCTCACTCGGCCAGCATCAGCCGGCGCAGCTCCTCGGCCGAGCGGCCCCGGCTCTGGGGGTCGATGCGCAGGGTCCGGCGCAGCCGCAGTGGGCTCCCCCCCACCAGGATGGCGGTGTCGCAGAGGGCGGCCGCCTCGCCGGGGTCGTGGGTGACCAGCAGGGTCAGTCGGCCGCCGCTGAGGGCCTGCAGGGTCTTTTCGCACTGGCGCTTGCAGGCCATGTCCACCCCCTTGAAGGGTTCGTCCAGCAGGAGGATGTCACTTTCGGAGAGGAGGGCCCGCGCCAGGGCGACCCGGCGGGCCATCCCCCCGCTGAGGGAGCCGGGCAGGCTGTCCAGTTCCCCCGGCATGCAGAGGCGGCGAAGAAGGGCCTCCACCTCCTCCCGGCCCACCGGGCGGCGGGCGGCCAGGGCGATGTTTTGGTAGACGGTGTACCAGGGCAGCAGCCGGTTTTCCTGAAAGACGGCGCTGATGCGGTCAGAAAAGAGGGCGATCTCCCCCCCGTCGGGCTGCAAAAACCCCTGTATCAGGTTGAGGAGGGTGGTCTTGCCGCAGCCCGAGGGGCCGATGACGCCATAGATGCCCTTGTTCTGCAAATCCAGCGAGAAGTCCCGCAGGACCTCCTTCTCCCCCAGCCGCAGGGAGACCTTTTGAAAGGATACCAACATCTATCTGCCCTCCCTCTTCCGCCAGTGCGAACCCAACCGCTCCACCAGCCAGGAAAGCAGCCGCTCCATCCCCACGCTCAGGAGGATGACCACCGCCGTCCAGGCAAAGAGCTTGGGGGTCTCCAGGTAGATTTTGGCGTCGTAGAGCTGCCGGCCGATGGTGCCGCTGACCATCCCCAGCACCTCCGCCGCCACTCCCGCCTTCCAGGCCATCCCCAGGCCGGTCTTGCAGGCGGCCAGAAAATAGGGCATGGCGGATGGCAGGTAGATGTGCCGCCAGAGGCCCACCTGGCCAAAGCCAAAGGTCCGCCCCATCTCCAGCAGCTTGCCGTCGGTCTCCACCAGCCCCTGGTAGACGTTGCCCGCCACCAGGGGGAGGACCATCAGAAAGGAGATGAAGAGGGAGAGGTGGCTGCTCTTGAGCCACACCAGCGCCAGGATGATGAAGGAGGCCACCGGCGTGGCCTTGACGATCCCCAGGGGGACGGCGAAAAAGGCCCGCAGAAAGGTGGATTTCAGCGAGAGGCAGGCCACCAGACAGCCGGCAGCCACCGCCGAGAAAAAGCCCCCCAGGATGCTCGCCAGCGAGCGCAGCACCGTCTGGTAAAAGGCGGGGTCCCCCGCCAGGGAGAGCAGTTCCCGCAGCGTCTCCCCGGGGGAGGCCACCAGCAGCGGCTTGTTCACGGCGCGGGCGGCCAAAAACCAGAGCAAGGCCCACGCCAGTACGGCGCCGACCTTGCTCGCGATGGCCCTTCTCTTTTGGTGTGGGCTAGTTGCCCGCTTTCTCGTAGTAGAGCGCGTCATCAGGAAGTTTTCCCCCTATGGATTTGGCGTCGGCTTTCAAGAGGATTTCGAAGAAACTCTTGACCGACTCCTTCATGGCGGCGCCGTCCAGGTAGACGATGTTGCAGTTGGGGATGGCCTTCTGGGCGACGTCGGCTTTCATGATGTCGTACTTTTCGGTCAGAGCGGCGGTCTCCGCCAGGTTGGTGGCGGTGTACTCGGTCGAGGCCTTGTACTCCTCCAGGAACTTCTCGACCGCCGCGGGGTTTTTCTCCAAAAATTCGGTGCGGACGATGATGCCGCCCATGGGCAGCTCCTTGTCGCCGGTGGTCTTCTTCCACTGCTCGGTGATGTCCAGGGCCACCCGCACGTCGGCGTTTTTCGAGGTGACGGTGGTGACAAAGGGCTCGGGCAGCAGGGCGATGTCGGCCTCGCCGGAGGCGATGAGGGCGGCCAGCTCGGAGTGGTCGGCCTTGTACTCGACCTTCACGTCCTCACCGACGGTCATCCCCGCCTGCTCCAGCAGGTAGTTGAGGACGTACTCGGTGGTGGAGCCCTGGCCGGAGGCGTAGATGGTCTTGCCCTTCAAGTCGGCCACGGAGTGGATGCTGTCGCCCTTTTCCAGCAGGTAGAGGACCCCCAGGGTGTTGACCGCCAGCAGCTTGACCCCGCCGTTTGTCTTCTGGTAGAGGGTGGCCGCCAGGTTGGTGGGGACGGCGGCGATGTCCACCTCGCCCGAGGAGATCTTGCCGACGATCTCGGTGGGGGCGCTGGCCAGACTGAAGGTGTACTTGTTCGCCGCCTCTCCGGCGTCGCTTTGCTCCATCAGCCGCACCATGCCAATGCCGGTGGGCCCTTTCAGCCCGGCCACGTTGATGTCCACCGACTGGTAGGTCTCCTTCGGCTCGCTGGTGCCGGCCTCTCCCTTTTCTTTGCCGCAGCCGGCGAACATGCTCAGGGTGAGCAGGGACGCCAGCGCGAGTGCCAACAGTTTTTTCATACTCGCACCTCTTCACACAAATATTTTTCTTTGCCCGGGGGCAAATGCTCTATTTTGCCGGTCGTCCCGCCCGGGGCGGGGGGCCGGTAAAAATCACCGTTCGCCGCGGCGCTCACAGCACCTCTTCGGCGTGGAGGACGGTCACCGTCTTCCCCTCCTTGCGGATGAGGCCGCGGGCCTGCAGCGCCTCAAAGGCGCGGTAGAGGGAGGCGCGCCCCACCCCCAGCAGCCTTCCCAGCTCGCTGGAGTTGACCTTCTGCGGGCACCCCGCAGCCGCCTGCTGCTTAAAATAGGCATAGACCTTCCCCTCTACGCTCTGGCAGGAATAGAGGGCGACTTTCTGGTTGAGAAAGACGATGCGGTCGGAGAGAAAAGCCAGGTAGTTTTGCAGCGTCTGGGGGCAGCGGGAGAAAAGGGCGGTCAGGTCCGCCCGGCTGAAGGTGTAGAGCAGGCTCTCTTTCTGGGCGCGCACGGTGGAGACGTACTCCTCCGCCCCGCTCCAGAGCCCCGCCACCCCAAAGCAGCGGCCGGGCTCCAACACCGTCAGCAGGACGTGGTCGTTGCGGGCCTCCAGTCGGCCCTGCAGCACCACCCCCAGCATGGGGGTGAACTGCTGGGGCGAGAGGACGACCTCCCCCCGCTCACACCGCCTGATGGAGCCGCAGCCGGAGAGGGCGGCCATCGCCTCCCCCTCCGGCACGCCGGCAAAGAGAAAGCAGCCCGGCAAGACCGCGCGGATGCTCTCCTCCATTGGCTCCCCTCCTGCTCTCTACAAATTGTCTCATTTGAAACAGTTTTGATTGTACCCTTCTGGGTGAAAAAAGTCAAGCCGCAAATGGCGGGCATTGTTGAATTTTGGCGCAAAAAGACCTATACTGGGGAGGAAATACCGGAGGGCGGCCGCGCGGGCAAAAACCGCCCTCCCCTTTTTGGGAGGAGCACTATGAAACACGGCAAGATTTGGGCGGCGGTCTTGGCCTGCGCCCTTTTGCTCACCGGCTGCGCCGGGGGCGGCGGCACCAGCGCCAACGCCCCCTCCACCCCGATGGAGGAGGCCTTTGCCGGCCGGGACATGACCCTCTCGGTGCGGCTGATGGCGGTGGGGGACAACCTGATCCACGACGTCATCTACCAGCAGGCGGCCGCCCGGGGCAGCGGCGGCTATCACGACTTCGGGCCGGTCTACCGGCAGATCGCCCCCATCGTGGCCAAGGCGGACATCGCCGTCATCAACCAGGAGGTGCCGGTGGCCAGCGACCTCTACCCCCTCTCCAGCTACCCGGCCTTCAACTCCCCCAAAGAGCTGGCCGGGCAGGTGGAGGGGCTGGGTTTCAACGTGGTCAGCTACGCCAACAACCACATGTACGACAAGGGCAGCGCCGGGCTGGCCGAGTCGAAAAGGGTCTTTGACGCCCTGCCCTCGGTGACGGTGGCGGGCATCTACGAGCGGGGGTCCTACGACGACATCCCCATCCGGGAGGAAAACGGCATCCGCTTCGCCTTTTTGAGCTATATGGAGATGACCAATGTGGGCTCCAGCGGCGACACCTGCGGCATCTACCTCAAGGACGAGGAGACCATCCGCCGCCAGATGGAGCTGGCCCGCCAGCAGGCGGACTTCATCGTGGTCAACGTCCACTGGGGGGCCGAGGGGTCGGACACCCCCAATGCCTACCAGAAAGAGGAGGCCCAGAAGCTGGCCGACTGGGGGGCCGACCTGATCCTGGGCCACCACCCCCACGTCCTGCAGCCCATTGCCGAGCTGACGGCCGCCGACGGGCGGCAGGTGCCGGTGATCTACTCCCTGGGCAACTTCGTCTCGGCACAAAAGGGCAACTACAACATGGCCGGCGGCTTTTTGGACTGCACCGTGGTCCTGGACATGAAGACCGGCGAGACCCGGGTGGAGGGGCTCTCCTTCATCCCCACGGTGACCCAGTTCGGCAGCCGCTTTTCCAACCTGCACATCGTCCCCTTCGCCGACTGGAGCGAGAGCCAGGCTGCCGCCCACGGGCTGGCCGGGAATGGCTTTAGCTACCAATTCGTCAAGCGACAGCTGGAAAACACCTTCGGCAATTACTTGAAGACGGGCGCTTAAGCGCCGGGGAGGCTGCCATGGGGATCATCGACTACCTGGACTACATCGGCGTTGTGGCCTTTGCCGTCTCCGGCGCCGTCACCGCCATCAAAAAGCGGATGGACTACTTCGGCATCCTGGTGCTGGCCATGGTCACGGCCATCGGCGGCGGGGTCATCCGGGACATCATCATCAAAGACGGGCTGCCCACCTTCTTTCTGCGCTACGAGTACACCCTGCTCATCTGCGCCACCACCGCCCTGGTCATCCTCACCAAAGGGCAGTTGAAGTGGGCCTTTGCCCTGGACATCTTCGATGCCTTGGGGCTGGCCACCTTCACCGTCGAGGCCGGGCTGACCGCCCTGAACATGGGGCTCAACTTCATCACCTTCAGCTTTGTCTCCCTCATCACCGCCGTGGGGGGCGGGGTGGTCCGCGACGTCTTTTCCCGGGAAATCCCCCGCATCCTCCGCCAGGACGTCTACGCGGTGGCCTCCATCGCCGGCAGCACCTTCTTCTGGTTTTTGCGGCAGTGGATCCCCCTGGAGATGGCCGCCTACATAAGCATCGGCTTCATCTTTGTGCTGCGGTTGATTTCCATCCGCTTTCAGATGCGCATCCCCACCGTGCAGCGGGAGCGCAGAACACCGGTATCGAGGTGATTTTCTATGATCGGTTGGCTGCGGCGGACAGAGGCCACCGGCGAGCTGGTTTTGCTGGCCATTCTCTGGGGGTACGGCTATGTGGCCGGCGCCCAGGCGCTGGAGGGCGGCCTCACCCCCTTTTTGGTGGTGTTCGCCCGCTTCCTCATCGCCTCGGTGGCCATGGCGCTGCTGGCCTGGCGGCAGCTGCTGCAGATCACCGCCCTCCAACTGCGGCTGGGGGTGATCTCGGGGCTGCTCCTCTTTGTCGGCTTTGTGCTGCAGACCTTTGGCATGGCCCACACCACCCCCTCCAACAACGCCTTTCTCACCAGCACCAATGTGGCGTTCGTCCCCTTTTTCGTCTGGCTGGCAGAGCGGCATCCCCCCAAAAAGCAGGCGCTGCTGGGGGCGGCTGCCTGCATGGTGGGGGTCTGGGTCCTCACCGGGGGCGGCGCCCTCCACCTGGGGGCGGGGGATCTCTTCTCCCTGGCGGGCGCGGTGGTCTTTGCCGTGCAGATCGCCTACATCGGCCACATCTCCACCCGCATCGAAGTAAAGGTCTTTAACTTTATACAGATGCTCACCGTCACCCTGGTGTCGGGGCTCTCCTTCCTCCTCTTCGAGGCGGGCTCCCTCCCCCCCATCCAGCCCAAGCTGGCGCTGGTGGGGGTCCTCTACCTGGGGGTGTTCAGCACCTGCGTCTGCTACCTGTTGCAGCTGCACGCCCAGCAGCGGGCAAGCGCCTCCAAGGCGGCCCTCATCATGTCCACCGAGGCGCTCTTTGGCACCATTTTTTCGGTGCTGCGGGGGTATGACCGGTTCAGCTGGAACTTGGTGGGGGGCGGGCTGATCATCCTCCTCTCGGTGCTGGTGGTGGAGCTGGATTTCAGGGCCCTCTTCCGGCGAAAAGACAGGGTAAAAAAGGGGTAAAGCCGCCCGCTTTTCCTTGACTTTTGGGCCGATCCGTTTTACAATGAAAACGCAAATGAAGCGAATTGGGAGGTGAAAACAAGATGGACGCTGGCGGTAGTCGAAGTTGCACAGTTAAGCGATGCGGCGCGCGTTTTTCTGCTCTCAAGCGGTATCTGTTTTCACCCCTGCAAAACAGATAGCCTTTCTTTTGCTGTGGAAAATTGCCCTCTCTTAAAAGTGCATACCGAAACGAAAGCCATGGACATACTCAATCCAGTGGCTTTTTTTGCTGCCCTGGCGGCAAAAAGCCCCGGCGCAAAAGCCGGACTGGCGCCGCCGCAAACCGCCTTTGGCGCGGCGCCGTCTCCCCCGTTTTTCCCACTCGATCGAAAAGGAGGGTATGCAAGTGAAAGACTTTTACAAGACCTTAGAAGACCTGGGCCGCATGGTGGAGGAGAGACAGTTCTCCCAGGCCCGCACCCTGCTGCTGGACGAAAACCCGGTGGACATCGCCGAGCTGTTTGAGGAGATGCCCGAGAACACCCTGGTGCTCCTCTTCCGGCTGATGCCCAAAGAGACCGCTTCAGAGGTGTTCTCCCACCTGGATTCCGATGTGCAGCAGCGCATCGTCGAGGGCGTCACCGACAAAGAGCTCGCCACCATCCTGGACGAGTTGTTTTTTGATGACACCGTCGACTTCATCGAGGAGATGCCCGCCAACCTCGTCAAGCGGGTCCTCAAAAACACCGACCCCGCCACCCGCCGCCTCATCAATCAGGTCCTCAAATACCCCGAGGACTCGGCCGGCAGCCTGATGACCCTGGAGTTTATGGAGCTGAAAAAGGACGAGACGGTGGCCCAGGCCATCGTGGACATCCGCCGCAACAGCCTGGAAAAAGAGACCATCGAGACCTGCTTTGTCACCAGCGCCACCCGGGTGCTCGAGGGGACCGTCACCCTGCAAAACATCCTCACCTCCCGCGACGACACCGCCATCCAGGAAATCGTGGACAAGGACATCTTCTCGGTGAGCACCACCGAGGACCAGTCGGTGGTGGCCGACCTCTTCAAAAAGTACGAACTGCTCTCCATGCCGGTGGTGGACTCGGAAAACCGCCTGGTGGGGGTCATCACCATCGACGACGTGCTGGACGTCATCGAGGAGGAAAACTCCGAGGACATCTACATCATGGGCGCCGTCACCCCGTCGGAGGACAGCTATCTCAAATCCAGCGTCTTTGAGCTGGCCAAACACCGCATCCTCTGGCTGCTGGTGCTGATGATCTCCGCCTCCATCACCGGCTTCATCATCCGCCGCTTTGACGAGGTCCTCTCCTCCATGGTGCTGCTGGCCGCCTACATCCCCATGTTGATGGACACCGGCGGCAACGCCGGCTCCCAGTCGGCCACCATGATCATCCGCGGCCTCGCCCTGGGGGAGATCAAGACCCGGGACGCCTTCAAGATCATCCGCAAGGAGTTCGCCATCAGCCTGCTGGTGGGTTCGGTGCTGGCGGTGGTCAACCTGGGCAAACTGCTGTTTTTGGACCGGGTCTCCCTGATGGTGGCCGTCACCATCTGCATCAGCCTCTTCTGCACGGTGATCGTCGCCAAGATCTGCGGCGGCCTGCTGCCCATCCTGGCCGAAAAGTGCAAGGTCGACCCCGCCATCATGGCAAGCCCCCTCATCACCACCATTGTGGACGCCGTCTCCCTGACCATCTACTTTGTGCTGGCCACCGCCATCCTCCACATCGGCGGGTAGAGCGCCAAAAAAAGACAACTTCACCCAAAAAAAGGCCATCTCCTTCAAGAGATGGTCTTTTTTCTGTCAAACTTCTTACATTTTCTCCGAAGATTGGACTTTTGCGACTCTTTTCGCTATACTTTTTAATATACTAAAGAGAGAGGGTGGAGAAGTTGCAGAGCATTTCTGCGGCGGCAAAGGCCGCCAGTCGCGCCGAGCGGCGTTCGGGCAGATCGCCTATCAACGACCGCCCCGGCGTCTATACCCTGTTTTGGATCTTCGTTGTGGCCAGCGTCCTCGGCTATATTCTGGAGATGTTGTTTTGGTATTTTCACAACGGCTACTTCGAGAGCCGCAAGGGGCTTGTCTACGGCCCTTTCTCCCAGGTGTACGGCTTTGGGGCGGTCCTCCTCACCCTGCTGCTCTACCGGCTGCGGGACAAAAATCCGCTGGTCATCTTCGGCGTCAGCGCCTTTGCCGGCGCGGCCTTTGAATACCTGTGCAGCCTGCTGCAAGAGCTGGCCCTGGGCACCGTCTCCTGGCAGTACAGCCACGCCAAGTACAACATCGGCGGCCGCACCACTTTAAAGTACGCCTTCTTCTGGGGGGTGCTGGGTCTGGTCTTCATCCGCTTTTGCTACCCCCTCCTCTGCGGCGCCATTGAGCGGTTCCCCCGGAGATACGGCAACTGGGTCGCCGGGGCGCTGGCCGTCTTCCTCTGCTTTGACATCCTCCTCTCGGTGGCAGCCATCAAGCGCGGGACCGACCGCTCCGAGGGGCTCCCGCCCCAGACCAGTTTCGGCCAGTTTTTGGACCGCCGCTTTGACGACGCGCGGATGCGGGAGATCTACCCCAACATGAAGGTCGTGCCGAACAAATAGCATCCGCCCCTCCTCCACTGCTTGACAACAGGTAAAAACCTCCCCCCGAAGTGTTCGGGGGGAGGTTTTTTTACTTGCTCTTCTCTTCAAATTCGTGGATGACCCGGTAAAAGGTATTGGCGCTCATATTGCAGAGCTTTTGCGCGTGCTGCGCCGTGATCTCCTTGCTCTTGTAGCGCCGGTAGATGTTGGGGAAGTCTCTCGGGAGAGGCAATCTCGGTCTGCCGAGGGTCGTTCCCTTCTGGCGAGCGCGCTCAATGCCCTTTGCCTGAAGCTCAAGACGGCGCTGCTTTTCTCTCTTGGCCGCTTCGTCCAACAGGGCCATGATTTTGTCGGTCTTTTCTTCATCCTCCACAATTTCCAAAATTGCCTGGCGGTCAATTTCTGGGAACATGGGAGACCCCCCCCTTCAATTGGTTTTTCTGTATTTTGTGCAGCTTTCATTGCAAGTATTGGAGATACCTTGCGCTTTTTCCTATTTAATCATAGCATTTGGCCGTAAAAAAGTACAGCATTATTCTGGAAAAAGGCTGTCATTACAAGTGCAGTTCTTTTCGTTTTATGTGCTTTTTAGCCAGCTGTCCCTCCCCTGCCCGATCGGGAGGCCAAAAGGCGAACTACAGGTGCATCCGCCGCCGCCACTCCCGCTTCATGTTTTCCCCCTGGAAAATCAGGACCGCCGCCAGGGAGACCAGGCTGCATCCCACGCAGATGAGGGACGGGTAGAGCACCTGCACCCAACCCAGCAGGATGGAGATGACCGGCAGGATGCCGAAGAGGACGCTGATGAGCAGGTAGAAGAGAAAGTCCCCCACCACCAGCCGAAAGACCTTGGCGGTGACGGCGAGGGCCGCCATGGCCGCCACGCAGATGCTGGGGACCACGTAGTCCACCGACCAGCCGTGCCAGCCGGTAAAGAGATCCCACAGCAGGCAAAAGAGGATGGTGACCGCCACCTGCCAGAGGATGTTTTTGGGGATGTTGTTGCGCTTTCGCACGGCGATGAAGAGGAACACCCAGAGACAGCCGATCCCCCCCAGCACAAAGAGGGACCAGACCCCGCTCTGTGGCAGCAGGAGGTTGATCACCGCCGAGACGATGCCCAGCACCGCCGAGGCGAAGATCAGCAGTTTGAAGAAGAACTGAAAGCGGTTGTAGACGGTGGGGATGACCGGGAACACCTCTTCATAGGGCTCTCCCTCGTCCCGCAGGACGCTCTGGCAGAGGGGGCAGCGGGAGCGCTGCCCGGTGACGGAGACCTTGCACTGTTCGCAGTATTTCACGGGCGCACCTCCTCTTCTGGGCGGTTGGTGGTGATTTCGACGGGGATCCCCATCCCCGTGAGGAAGCGGAAAAAGTCCTTTTGCACATCGGTGTTGCGAAAGGCGGAGGAGAAGCTGAGGGTCAGGTCCTCCCCGAAAGAGCAGAGGCACAGTTGCAGGATATTGGTGCTCACAAAGACGTCGAAGAGGCGGATATACCGCTCACACCCCGCGGGCATGCTCACCTTGCCGATGTTGGAAATCGAAATGGTGTGGTCGTGCTCGGCGATGGCGCCGGCGATGCGCAGGATGATGTTTTTCAGCCCCAGGGGGACCACCCGCACCAGGGCGTTGTGCTCGATGGCCGAGTAGCCGTTCATCCGCTTGGCCAGGTTTTCGCGGGTCAGCAGCTGCTCAAACTGGCGCCGGACCGAGGCCATCACGCTCTCTAAATCCCCCGGGTCCCGGCCGAAGTGGTAGCCCACATTGATGGTGCAGAAGAAGTTGCGCGCCGTCTCCGAGGGGAAGTAGTTGCGCAGGTTGACCGGCACCGCCGCCACCACCGGGTGGCGCTTGCGCCGCAGCACGGCGTTTTTGTCCACCGCGCAGAGAAAGAGAGCGGTGAGGAGAACGGTCATGGTCACCCCCCGCTCCCGGGCGGCGGCCAACACCGCCTTCACCGGCAGCACCCCCTCGATGATCTGCATCCGCCCCTCGGGCAGGCGCACCCCCCGCAGCTTGTAGACCGGCTCGCTGCGCACCTTGTTTTTGGAGGAGGTGGTGTAGTACTTCTGAAAGCTGTCCTCCGCCAACTCGGAAAAAGAGGCCCCGTGCAGCGGGGTGGGCGGGGCGTCAAACCCCTCGGGGTGGCGCAGATAGAGGTAACGGCAGACCAGGGCGCGCAGGAATTGCAGGGCGCCGGTCCCGTCGGTGAGGGCGTGATAGACCTCCAGATTGATCCGCCGGCCGTAGTAGCTCACCTCAAAGAGGAGGCCGGGGTTGTTGGCGTCGTAGAGGTTGCTGCAGGGCAGCTCGCTCTCCAGCTGCACCAGGGGGCGCTGGCTGCTCTCTTTGAGGTAGTGCCAGAAAAAGCCCTGCCGCAGGGTGGAGCGAAAGATGGGGAAATCCTCAATGGTCTCGTCCAGCGCCCGCTGCAAGAGCGCCGGGTCCACCCCTTCGCGCAGCTCACAGGCAAAGCGAAAGACCTTGGTGTCCCGCTTGCTGCTGATAGAGGGAAATATCTTGGCCGCATTGTCCAGCGGCTCCCACGCGGCGTCGCGCTGTCTTGCCGTCATCAGGCCGGACCTTCTTTCAAAAAGCGATCGATGAGGCGGTGGCACTCGGCCACCTGCTCAAAGCTGGCGGGAAGGGAGAAAAAGCCGTGCAGCCCGTCGGTGGCGCGGTGCGCCTCCACCCGCACCCCCGCCTTGGCCAGGCGGCGGCCGTACTCCTCCCCCTCGTCGCGCAGGGGGTCGTACTGGGCGGTGATGAGCAGGGTCTCGGGCTGGCCGCTCAGATCCTCTGCCAGCAGGGGGGCGAAGTAGGGGTTTTGCAGGTCCTCCTCGCTGCCCTGGTAGAGCTCCATGTACTCCTGCACCCGCTTGGAGGTGAGCAGGTAGTCGCTGCCGTTCTCCCGGACGGAGGGAAAGGGCGAGTTCTCGGTGTGGTCGTTGTAGGTGGCCGGGTAGATGAGGATCTGCCGGGTGGGCATGAACTCCCCCCTGTCCTTTGCCATCAGGGAGACGGCCGCCGCCAGGTTGCCCCCGGCGCTGTCGCCGATGAGGGCGATGTCCTCCGCCCCCTCGGCAAAGACCCACTCGGGGTGCAAAAACACCTCCCTGGCCGCGGCGTAGCAGTCCTCCAGCGCGGCGGGGAACCGGTGCTCGGGGGCCAGCCGGTAGTCCACCGACATCACCAGGCGGTGGGTCTTGCGCGCCAAGTCGGTGCAGACCCGGTCGTAGCTGTCGATGTTGCCGGTGACCCAGCCGCCGCCGTGGAAAAAGAGGAGCGCCCCCTCGCTTCCGGGCAGTTCCGGGGTGTAGATGCGGGCGGGGATCTGGTGGTCCCCCACCTGGATCAGGTGGTCAAAGGTGGTGTAGAGGGGTTTTAGCAGGTGCAGGTTGGTCACATCCACCAGCCGCCGCTGCAGCTTGTAGTGCTTTTTGATGCTGATATCGGGGTAGGACAGGGCCTTGAGGGCCGCCCGCACCACGGGGTTGATGGCCATACAAATTCCCTCCTCTTTCTCTCGTGATAGCCCCCTCCACAGGGTCCTGTGCAAGGGCGGTCTGGCCGGGTGCGCGGCCCGGCAGCGAGGGACAGGGCCCGGCGGCCCTCTCCCCCTGCCCGTCCCCTGTCGCGGCGGCCGGCCGACAGCCGCGCAGGGCGGCAAACGGCACCTTCATCCGTCGGGGCGCCGCCCCCTTTTCCCGCGCAGTCAAAGGGGGGAACGGCCCCGCCGCAACAGGAGCTCTGCCGCTATTATACCACGCCGGCCGGCAGATTCCCATGCCCCCGCCCAAACTTCCCCCTTTTGACAAAAAAGCCGCCCCAGCCACAGAGAGCTGGAGCGGCCCCGCAAAACAGCGGAAAAGCCGATCTATCGGTCGGGATAATTGCCCAAAAAGGCGAGCCGCTCGACCTGCCCCTCCAGGGAGGAGAGAAGGGCCAGGGTCTTTTCCCCGCGGACGCTGCCCTCAAAGTCCAGGTAGAAGACAAATTCAAAGCGCCGGCCGGGGATGGGGCGGGACTCGATCTTGCAGAGGTTGAGCCCCGCGGCCGCAAACCGGGCGAGGAAGGAGAAGAGCGACCCCTTCCGGTGGGGGAGGACGGCCAGGATGCTGACCCGGTCCGCCTGGGGCAGGATCACCGGCTCCTTGGCCACGGCGATGAAGCGGGTGCGGTTGCCGCTGGCGTCCTCGATCCCCTGCTCCAAAACCTGCAGGTCATAGAGCTGGGCGCAGAGGGCGGAGGCGATGGCCGCCTTGGCGCAGTCCCCCTCCCCCTTCACGTACTTTGCGGCGGCCGCCGTGTTGGAAAAGGGGCTGCTCTCCCAGCCGGGGTGGGCCGCCAGGTAGTGCCGGCACTGGCCCAGCGCCTGGGGGTGGGAGTAGACCTGCCGCACCCCGTCGAGCGCTGCGCCCCGGGGCGCCAGCAGACAGTGCTCGATGGGGAGGGAGGTGGCGTCGACGATGAAAAATCGGTGTTCCCCCAAAAGGGTGTAGACGTCCAGCACCGAGCCGGCGGTGGAGTTCTCGATGGGCAGGACCCCCACGTCCACCCGGCCCTCTTCCACCGCCTCAAAGACATCGGCAAATTCGGGGTAGAAGGAGACCTGGCCGCCGGGGTAGAGGGTCCGGCAGGCCTGGTGGGTAAAGGCCCCCTCCACCCCGGGGCAGGCCACCCGGGGCGCGCTCCCCCACTGGGGGGCCTGGGGGGCGGCGGCAATCAGCCGCGCCAGCTCTCCCGCACCGGCCCCTCCCGGCCCGCAGCAGCCCAGCAGGGCGGTGTAGAGCTCTGCCGCCATCTCCCGGGCGGCGGCTGCGGAACTGCCGGTCTCTTCGGCCACCGCCCGGGCCAGGGCCTCGAGGGCCCCCTCGGCCGGCCTCACAGGGTCTTGCCGCAGAAGTCCACCGTGCGGCCGATCTCCCCCATCACCCCGTCAAACTGGTCGGGGGTGAGGGACTGCGCCCCGTCCGAGAGGGCGTGGCTGGGGTCGTTGTGCACCTCGATGATCAGGCCGTCGGCCCCGGCCACAATGGCGGCCTTGGAGAGGGGCTCCACCAGCCAGGTGATGCCGGTGGCATGGCTGGGGTCCACCACCACCGGCAGGTGGGAGACCCGCTTGAGGATGGGGACCGCCGAGATGTCGAGGGTGTTTCTGGTGTAGCTCTCAAAGGTGCGGATGCCCCGCTCGCAGAGGATGACGTTGTGGTTGCCCCCGGCCATGATGTACTCGGCGCTCATCAGCAGTTCCTCAATGGTGTTGGCCAGCCCCCGCTTGAGGAGGATGGGCTTGTCGCAGTGGCCCAGCTCCTTGAGCAGCTCGAAGTTCTGCATGTTGCGGGCCCCCACCTGGATCACGTCCACATCGGCAAAGAGGTCCAGGTGCGCCAGGCTCATGATCTCGGTGACGATGGGCAGCCCGGTGACCTGTCGGGCGCGGCGCAGCAAGTCCAGCCCCTCGGCCTTGAGCCCCTGGAAGGAGTAGGGCGAGGTGCGGGGCTTGAAGGCGCCCCCCCGCAGAGCGGTGGCCCCGGCGGCCTTGACCCGCCTTGCCACCTCGATGATCTGCTCCTCGCTCTCCACCGAGCAGGGGCCGGCAATCACCGAGAACTGGATGCCGCCAATGGTCCTGTCCCCGGCCACTGTGATCACCGTGTCGTCGGGGTGGAACTTGCGGTTGGCGTTTTTGTAGGGCTCCTGCACCCGCTTGACCGTCTCCACCACGTCTTTGGAGCTGACCAAATCGATGTCGATGGCGGAGGTGTCCCCCACCAGCCCCAAAATGGTGGTCTGCGCGCCGTACACCGCGCTCACCTGCACCTCTGCCTGCTGCTGGATCCAGTTGGTGAACTCCTCGATCTGGGTCTTGGTGACCCCCTGTTTCAAGATGACGACCATATCTCTTCCTCCCTATTTCTGCAAACAAAAACGCCCCTGGCAGGTTGCCAGAGGCGTTCACTGTTTAAAATTGCCCGAAAAGCCGGGACCTCTAAACGGTTCGCATCGCCTGACACACTGCCCGATCCACGCCAAAAAAGCCCGAGCTAAAAAAGAAGCCCAAGCTGCTAAAGCGGAAAAAGCGGTGTTCCCAATGCGCCATTTTGCCGTCCATCCTTTCGGTCTGTAGGTTTATGATACCCGCATCCTCCCGCTTTGTCAACCAAAACCTTCCGCTTTTTTGGGTGCAAAAAAGGGCAGGCCCCATTTCGGCCCGCCCTTTTTCTGCGATAACTATTTGACAAAGATGCCCTTGATGCGCTCCCAAAGGCCCTTTTTCTGGGTGTTCTCGGTGGCGAGGACCACCGGTTTTGCCTCCTCCTTCTCCTTGATCTCGCTGGTCTTGAGAAGGAATTTGGTGTTCACCTCGCTGCCCTCGGGGCTGCCGGAATAGCTGGTAAAGGCCTCCGACTGCTCGACGAGCAGGTCCTTGACCTCCAGCAGTTCGTCCAGGTCGCCGGTCAGGTCGCCCAGCTCACTGCACATAGGATCGATGCCGGTGGTCTTGTAGGCCTCCATCCCCTCGTTGAGCTCCCCCGTCTTGTCCCGCAGGGTATCCGCCGCCTCGGCCAACTGGGAGGAGGCGGCGCGGGCGTCCTCGGCCCCCCGCTGCAACTTGGAGGCCCCCTCGTTCAAGTCGTCGGCGCCCTGTTGCAGCCGGCCAACTCCGTCTTTGGCATCTTTTGCGCCCGCGGCGACCCCCTCCTGAAGGGCGGCCGCGCCGTCGCTGACGTCCTTGGCCCCGTCCCGCAGCTTCTTGCCGTACTCGGCCAGAGCCTTCTGGGTGGCGGCCAGCTCGGTCTTGGCGTCGCCAAACTCCTTGCCGACGGTGGCGAACACCCCGTCCACCGTCTTGCCCAGGGACTGGGCGGCGGTGCTGATGGACTGCAGGGTCTTGCCGTGGCTCTCCAGGTCGGTCTTCAACTGGTTAAACTGCTGCCACATCAGGGCCGCCGCCTCTTTTTCGGCCTGGGTGGCGGCAGGGTCGGCGTTCACCGCCGCCACGTAGGCGCCGATGGACTGGCCCAGGGCGGTCATGTCGCCCCCCAGGGTGACCTTCACCTCGGTGCCGGCCTGGGTCATCCCGTCGATCAGGGCCTGCTTGTCGGCGGCCACCTGGGTCTTGACCCCGTCGAGCTGGGTGCCCACCCCGTCGAGTTTTTCGGCCAGTTCGCCCACCTTGCCCTCGACCTGGGTGGTGTAGCCGTTCACCCCGGTCAACAGCTCCTGGCTGCCGGCGGCCAACTGAGCGGAGCCCTCGCGCAGCTGTCCCATCCCCAGGCCCAGCTTGCCGCCCAGCTCCTGCACCCCGCTCACCAGCAGGCCGGTGCCGTCCTTCAGCTCCCCGGCGCCGCTGCCCAATTCGGCGATCCCCTGGTCGAACTGCCCCATCTTGTCGGCGAAGAGACCGGTGGCGTCGGCCAGCTGGGAGGTGCCGTCAAAGAGCTGGTCGGTGGCGCTTTTCAGCGAGTCCAGCGCCTCGCTCACCTCGCCGGCGGAACTGGCCTCTTTCAGTTTTTCCAGGGGCAGCTCCCCGGTGGCCCCCAGCATGATGGAGCCCAGCTCAAAGTCGGTGGCGTCGGCCTGGATGGTGAACTGCTCCTGCATGGAAAAGCCCACCGTGTCCTCCACCAGGGAGGCGCTGTGCCCCAAACTCTCCTTTAAACCCGGGCTGGCCACAAAGGCGACGATCTGGTTTTGCCCCTCGGAGAGGACGCTCCCCCCCTCGCAGGTGACGTTCGAGAAGTGGTCGGTGGGCAGGTCGGCGACCCCGGCGACGATGAAGGGGGTGTAGATGGTCCGGCTCTCCCCGCCCACGGTGGCCTGGCGGGAGAGGTTGTTTTGCAGGGCGATGGTGATCTCCACCCGGCCGCTCTTCCCGGCCAGCTCCTGCGGGGAGATCTCCTCCCCGTCCAGCTTGTAGCTGATGGCGGCCGTGACCGGCGGGGTCTTATCGCTGGTGCCGGTGTAGTAGGCGTCGTTCCCGTCCATATCCCAGGTGAGGACACCGCCGTCGAGCTGGGGGGCGGCCGCATTCTTGACGTTGCGGATGTTCTGCAGGGCGACCTCCTCCCGCACCGAGCGGATGCCCCCGTCGCTGTGGACCCAACTGCTCACCGTCTGGCTGGTGACGGTGCCGTCGGGGTTCAAAAAGACGTAGACCGTCTCGTCCTTGGTGGTGCCGTCGGCGGCAAAGGCGGGGACCGCGGGCAGCAGGAGCGCTGCCGAAAGGGCGATACAAGCGGATTTTTTCAGCACATGAGACGTTTTCATACCGTGATTCCTCCCACTACAATTCCTGGTATTCGGGCTCTTTTTTGCGCCCTTTCAGCAGCTTGGCGGCCTTTCTCCAGCCGATGGTCGTCTTGGCGATCAGCGGCTCGCAGAGGATGAGGAGGGCCGGCAGCACGAAGATGATGGAGAGCATGCTGATGATGGCGCCGCGGGCCATCAGCCCGCAGAGGCTCTTGATGAGGTCCATCTTGGAGATGATGGCGACGCCGATGTTGGCGGCAAAGAAGCTCAGGCCGCTGGTGATGATCGAGGGCGAACACTTCTGCACCGTGACGCGGATGGCGTCCATCTTCTCCCGCCCCGCCTGCAACTCCTCGCGAAAGCGGGTGGTGGTGAGGATGGCGTAGTCCACCGTGGCCCCCAGCTGGATGGTGCCGATGACGATCCCCGCCACAAAGGGGAGGGTGGTCCCGGTGAAGAAGGGGATGCCCATGTTGATGGAGATGGCAAACTCGATGGCCAGCACCAGCAGGAAGGGGATGCTCGCCGAGCGGAAGCAGACGGCGATGATGATGAAGATGGCCGCAATGGAGGCGATGTTGACATTTCTAAAGTCCACCGCCGCCACCTCGATGAGGTCTTTGGTCATGGCCCCCTCCCCCGCCACCACGGCGGTGGGGTCGTAGGCCTTGACGATCTCGTTGATTTGGTCGATCTGGCGGTTTTCCTCGTCGCTGGCGGCCTTGTAGACCGAGTTGACCATCATCAGCTTTTTGCCCCCGGCGTCGATCTGGTCGCGCAGCTCGTCGGGGACGATGTCGTCGGGGATCCGCCCGCCCACGTACTTGTCGTAGGAGATGACCAGGTCCACCCCGTCGAGCCCCTCGATGCGGTCGCTGATCTCCTTGAGGCGGTAGCTGTCCAGCTTGTCGTCCACCAGCACAAAGTGGGTGGTGGTCATATTGAAGTCGTTTTTGAGCTTGTTGGTGCCCACGATGGAGGGCAGGTCCTGGGGCAGGGTCTCGTCCAGGGCGTAGTACTGGTCGGTGTTGGCCTGGGCAATGGCAAAGGGGACAAAGAGGGCCACAAAGGCCACCAAAATGCCCTTGTAGTGCTTGCAGATAAAGGAGGGCACCCGCTCCAACTCGTGGATGAGCACCGGGTGGGTGTGCCTGTCGATCGCCCTGTCGAAAAAGAGGATGAGGGCGGGCAGGATGGTGACGGTGCAGATGACCCCCAGCAGCACCCCCTTGGCCATGACGATGCCGATGTCCCGCCCCAGCGTCAGGCGCATGGTGCACAGCGCCAGAAAGCCGGCGATGGTGGTGATGGAGCTGCCCGCGATGGAGGTGAGGGTGGCGCTGATGGCCTTGACCATGGCCTCCTCCTTGTCGGGGCAGCGCTGCTTCTCCTCCTCAAAGCGGTGGAGGAGGAAGATGGAGAAATCCATGGTCACCCCCAGCTGCAGCACCGCCGCCAGGGCCTTGGTGATGTAGGAGATCTGCCCCAAAAAGATGTTGGTGCCGAAATTGTAGAGGATGGGGAAGAGGATGCCCAGCAGGAAGATGAAGGGCACCACGGTGGATTCCAGCCCCAGCCAGAGGACCGCCATGCACAAAAGCACCGCCACCAGAACGTAGAGGGGGGTCTCCTGGTCGGCCAGGGCCTTGGTGTCCTGCACAATGGCGGCCATGCCGCCCAAAAAGCACTGCTCCCCGGTCACCGACTTGATCTGCTCAATGGCCTTCAGGGTCCCCTCCGCGGCCATGGGCTCGTCGAAGCTGATGATCATCATGGTGCCGCTGTCGCTGTAAAAGACGCTCCTCACATCCTCCGGCAGCATCTCCCGGGGCACCCCGTTGTCGAAGATGTCGTCGGCCCAGAGGACCTGGCGCACCCCCGGGACCGCAGCCACCTTCTCCTTGAGCTGCGACACCTGGTAGTCCTCCATCCCGTCCACCACCAGCATGGCGGTGGAGGCCATGTGAAAGTCGTCTTCCAGCATGTTCTGGCCGATCATCGAGTCCAGGTCGGCCGGAAGGTAGGTGAGTATGTCGTAGTTGACAAAGGTCTTGACAAAGCCGATGGCCGACGGAATGAGCAGGGCCACGGCCAGGATCAAAATGGCAATTCGCTTTTTGACGACAAAGCGAGCCGCTTTCTCCTTCATACTTTCATCCCCAATTGCAAAGTTTAGTTTCGGATCATCTTTCGGACCGTCTCAAAGAGCATGGGCTTGAGTTCGTCGATCGGCCCCAGCTGACCCAGGACAAGGGAGGAGTAGCAGACGGCCCCCACCAGTTCAACCACCATGAAGATGAGCTGAAAGGCGGCCTTGCGGTCGTACCCGCGGCCCTCCAACTGCTCCAGATAGTAGCTCAAGAGCTCGGCGAACTCCTGGTCGACGCCCTCGCTGCTCCCCTTCGCCACCTGGTCGCCCACCATGCTCCAGGAGAGGTTTTTGTTGATGACCTTCAGGTCGTTGGGCCGCTCTTTGAACAGCTCGATGACGTAGTCGATGAGGACGATCACCCGCTCCACCCAGTCGTCGAGCTGTTTGAACCGGCTCTCCTGCATGGCCTCTTTAAAGATCCGGCTGCTGCACTTGAAGATCACCTGGTTGAGCAGGGCCTCTTTGTCGGGGAAATAGAGGTAAAACGTCCCCTTGGCGACCCCCGCCCGGCGGGCGATCTGGTCGATGGAGGTCTCGCTGAATCCCTGCTCGCTGAACAGGTCGTAGGCCGCCTGCTCCAACCTCTCTTTTTTCTGCTTTTTCTTGTCCTGGATCTTGTCTACCAGCACTTCTTTCGCCTCTCTTTCTGCCGCTGAATCAAAAATGACGATTGGTCACTTTTCTTACAGTTGCTATTGTATGCACGAAATGACCAAAAGTCAACCTCATAAACTGACGATTGGTCATTTTCGTGATTTTATCAAATATGCCATATTTTCTCGCGCCTGTTTTGTGCAGATTTCTCTGCCAAAATGCCGGTTTTCAGCCCAAAAATGTGACTGCAGGGCGGCGGAGCCCAGGGCGCTCCTCCCCTGAACGGGCGGAGGACCGCCCTGCCAAAACGCGCAAAAGCGCCGTATGGCGGCAATTTGGCAGTTGGAGGAGCCATAGCCCGCTCGCAGCGAAAAGCGACGGTGGCTCTAGCCCATCATCGGAAAGCGCCGCCCCCTCTCGCCCACAGGAATGGCAGCTCCCGCCCATCAGGGAGTGCCGCTCCCCCGGCCCCACTGCACTACAGCGAAGCGATGGCCTCTCCCTGTCTTCAGAGAGCGCTGTTTCCCCCCTCTTCCCCCATCCGGCGCGACAAAAAAGCGTTTCACAAAAACGCCCGCGCACCAAAGGCGCGAGGGCGAAACAAAAATGGGCAGAAAAAAACAGTCCGTCGAAACGGACTGTACAAAAATGGTGGAGACGGAGGGACTCGAACCCACGACCTTTCGGATGTGAACCGAACACTCTAACCAGCTGAGCTACGCCTCCATATTTTTTTGTAAAGGAATCAAGCGGCAAATTGCGGCTGATCCAGGTGGTGGAGACAGTGGGAATCGAACCCATGACCTATACGTTGCGAACGTATCGCTCTACCAACTGAGCTATGCCCCCAAATGGATTTGAAAGGCGGCAAAGCACGGGAAGCAACCCGGCAGCACCGCGACTGCAAGAGATATTATATCACAATGGGATAAAAATGCAACCCCTTTTTTTCCTTTTGCGCAAAAAATCCTCCCCTACAAGAGGGGCTCTACCTCCCGCGGCTCCACCACGGTGGAGAGGACGATCTGGGTCTGGGTCTTCCCGTAGCGCTGCAGCGACTCGACAAAGGAATCCACCTGGCCGGTGGTGGCAAAACAGGCCTTGAGGAGCATCGAGTAGGTGCCCGCCACATGGTAGCACTCGGTCACGTTGGAACAGCCCTTGACGAATTGGGCAAAGGCGGGCTGATGCTTGGGGAGGATGGCGATGTTGATGAGGGCGGTGATGGCGTAGCCCAACCGCTGGGGGTCCACCAGCGCCCGATAGCCGGTGATGACCCCCCGCTGCTCCATCCGCTCGATGCGGGCCGACACCGCCGGCGGGGAGAGGAAGACCGCCGCCGCGATCTTTTTGAGGGGGGTGCGGGCGTCTCTCTCCAAAATCTCCAAAATCTGTCTGTCAATGGTGTCCACCGATCGTGCCTCCCCCACTTGCCCCCTCCCGGCAACTGCGGAAGGGGGCTTTTTCCCTTTTATTATACCGGCCTCCCCCGCCCTTTGGCAAGTGAAAAAAACGGCGGCTGACAACTCCTTCACAAAGGTGAAGAAAAGAAGGTCGAAGCCCCCTTTGCCTTTTCTTTTTTTCGCCGCGCCCCCCATTTTGATGGCTTTGTTTTCCATTGCCCGCAAACCCTTTACCCCCGCCCGACCCCGCCGTATACTGAAGGCGAAGTGAGGGGTCAACGCCCCGCAGCAGCAAGGTCGAAGCGGACCGCCAAACGCCGCCCGCCGCCCTTTATAAGGAGGAAGCCCTTATGAATACCCGCACCGAATCCGATTCCATCGGCACCCTGCAGGTGCCCGCCGACGCCTACTACGGCGTGCAGTCCCTGCGGGCCAGGCAGAATTTCCCCATCACCGGCCAGCGGATGCACACCCGCTTTATCCACAGCCTGGCGCAGATCAAAAAGGCTGCCGCCCTGACCAACTGCGCCGCCGGCAAGCTGGACCAGCGCCGCTGTGACGCCATCTGCAGCGCCTGTGACGACGTGTTGGCCGACCGGCTGATGGACAGCTTCATCGTCGACCCCATCCAGGGCGGCGCCGGCACCTCCGCCAACATGAACGCCAACGAGGTCATCGCCAACCGGGCCATCGAACTGCTGGGCGGGACCAAGGGCGACTACTCGGTGGTCCACCCCAACGACCACGTCAACATGGCCCAGTCCACCAACGACGTCTACCCCACTGCCGGCAAGATGACCGCCCTCGCCCTGCTGCCCGAGGTGCTGGGCGAGCTCGACCGGCTGGCCGCCACCCTACGGGGCAAGGCCAGGGAGTACGACGACGTGGTGAAGATGGGCCGCACCCAGCTGCAGGACGCGGTGCCCATCCGCCTGGGCCAGTCCTTCGGGGCCTACGCCAGCGCGGTGGAGCGGGCGGCCGCCCGGCTGCGCCGGGCCGAGTCGGAGCTGGAGACCATCAACATGGCCGCCACCGCCATCGGCACCGCCGTCAACACCACCCGCTACTACCGCGAGCACATCGTCCCCACCCTGGCAGAGGTCAGCGGCCTGCGCCTGACCCAGGCGGAGGACCTGATCGACGGCACCCAGAACATCGACTGCTTCGTGGCCGTCTCGGGCGCCCTCAAGGCCTGCGCCGTCACCCTCTCGAAGATGGCAAACGACCTGCGGCTCCTCTCCAGCGGGCCCTGCACCGGGCTGGGGGAGATCTCCCTCCCCGCCAAGCAAAACGGCTCCTCCATCATGCCGGGAAAGGTCAACCCGGTCATCCCCGAGGTGGTGACCCAGGTGGCCTTCCTCATCGCCGGGGGGGACGGCACCATCACCATGGCCGCTGAGGCCGGCCAGCTGGAACTCAACGCCTTTGAGCCGGTGGTCTTCTTCACCCTCTTTTTGGAGCTGGATTCCCTGCGGGAAGCTGTGCGCACCTTCACCGACAACTGCGTCAGCGGCATCACCGCCAACCGCGAGCGCTGCCGCCAGCTGGTGGAGGAGAGCGTGGGCATCGTCACCGCCCTCTGCCCCGCCATCGGCTACCAGCGGGCCGCCAGCCTCGCCAAAGAGGCCCTCAAAGTCCACCAGCCGGTGCGCAAACTGGCGGAGGAAGAGCACCTGCTGGACGAAAAGTCCCTGGAGGAGCTGCTCGACCCCCTCTCCATGACCACCCCCGGGGACTGATGGGAAAAGAGGGTGCATCCCGCGCGCGAGTGCGGTATACTTGAAGAAGAGAAAACAAGGCCGCCCCCTTTCGGGGCGCATACAGAGGAGGAGACAAGCGGTGAATTACTTTGAAGAGTCGCTGAAGGCCCACGAGAGATATAAGGGCAAACTGTCGGTGGTGTCCAAGATGAAGATCGAGAACAAGGACGATTTGAGCATCGCCTATACCCCCGGCGTCGCCCAGCCCTGTATCGAGATCCACAAGGACCCGGAAAACGTCTACCGTTACACCAGCAAGGGCAACTTCGTGGCCGTGGTCACCGACGGCTCGGCCGTTCTGGGGCTGGGCAACATCGGCGCGGCCGCCGCCATCCCGGTGATGGAGGGAAAGTGCGCCCTCTTTAAGGAGTTTGCCGACGTCGACGCCATCCCCATCTGCATCGACAGCCAGGACGACGACGTGATCGTGGAGACGGTCCGCCACATCGCCCCCACCCTGGGCGGCATCAATCTGGAGGACATTGCCGCCCCCCGCTGCTTTGCCATCGAAAAGCGGCTGCAGGAGGAGCTGGACATCCCCGTCTTCCACGACGACCAGCACGGCACCGCCATCGTCGTCTGCTCGGCCCTCATCAACGCCCTCAAGGTGGTGGGAAAAGAGCTGGGTGAAGTCAAGGTGGTGGTCAACGGCGCGGGCGCTGCCGGCACCGCCATCTCCCGGATGCTGATGGACATCGGCATCCGCCATCTGACCGTCTGCGACCGCTTCGGCATCCTCAACCGGCAGGAGCCGGAGAAACTCAACCCCAGCATGCTGGCGCTGGCCCAGCTGACCAATGAGGAGTGCCTGAGCGGCACCCTGGCCGACGCCCTGAAGGGGGCCGACGTCTTTGTGGGGGTCTCCGCCCCCGGCATCGTCAGCCGGGAGATGGTGGCCTCCATGGCCAAAGACGCCATCGTCTTCCCCATGGCCAACCCCAACCCCGAAATCACCCCCGACGAGGCCAAGGCCGGCGGGGCGCGAATTGTGGGCACCGGCCGCAGCGACTACCCCAACCAGATTAACAATGTGCTGGCCTTCCCCGGCCTCTTCCGGGGGGCGCTGGACGCCCGCGCTGCCCGCATCACCGAGGGGATGAAGGTGGCCGCCGCCTTCGCCATCGCCTCCCTGATCCCCGAGGATGAGCGGGGAGAGGAGAACATCATCCCCAGCCCCTTCTGCAAGGAGGTGGCCCCCGCCGTCGCCAAAGCCGTGCGGGAGGCATGGGAAAAAGAAAACCGCTGATTTTCCCTCTTTTTAAAAGAACCCCCTCCCTTTTATGCCCGGGCCGCCAGCCCGGGCATTTTTCTGTCCCGCCGGCGGGCCACCTTTCCTTTTGTCGGCACATAGGATACCGCGACCACATCTGTGAAAGCGAGGTTTTATCTTATGTGCAACCGCAATTGTTCATCTCCCTGTCCCAGCTGTCCGCCGCCCCGGCCGACTTGCTGCTGCCCTGGACCCACTGGGCCGCAGGGGCCGCGGGGTTGCCCTGGACCCGCCGGGCCCAGGGGTCCACAGGGCGCAACCGGTCCTATCGGGCCACAGGGGCCCATGGGGTGGCCCGGCGATACCGGACCCATGGGCCTGCCGGGCAAAACTGGCGCCACCGGGCCGATGGGGCCGTGGGGTTGTCCCGGACCCACCGGCCCACAGGGGCCGAGAGGGTGCCCCGGGTCCACCGGCCCGCAGGGACCGAGAGGATGCCCCGGACCCACCGGGCCGCAGGGACCACAGGGACATCCCGGGCCCACCGGTCCACAGGGGCCACAGGGACATCCCGGGCCCACCGGCCCACAGGGACCGAGAGGATGCCCCGGGCCCACCGGCCCACAGGGACCGAGAGGATGCCCCGGGCCCACCGGCCCACAGGGACCGAGAGGATGTCCCGGGCCCACCGGCCCGCAGGGGCCACAGGGACACCCCGGACCCACCGGCCCGCAGGGGCCACAGGGACATCCCGGACCCACCGGGCCGCAGGGACCACAGGGACATCCCGGGCCCACTGGCCCACAGGGGCCGCGGGGCTGTGCTGGACCCACCGGGCCGAGGGGCCCACAGGGCGCTACCGGTGCCACCGGCCCCGTTGGGCCACAGGGACCCATGGGGTGGCCCGGCGACACCGGGCCGATGGGTCTGCCGGGCAAAACCGGCGCTACCGGGCCACAGGGGCCCATGGGAATACGGGGTGCTACCGGGCCGCAGGGTGCAACTGGGCCGCAAGGGCCGATGGGGTTGCCCGGCGACGATGGGCCGAGGGGCGCCACCGGCGCTACCGGGCCACAGGGGCCTATGGGAATACGGGGTGCAACCGGCCCCACCGGGCCAAGAGGTGCTACCGGCGCCACCGGGCCGCAGGGAGAACCGGGTGCCACCGGCCCTGTGCCCGACCGCTCTTATGCCTTCTTCTACCAAAACGGCACCCTTCATGTCAGCGGCCTGTACGGTGGGCTGCCCATTGAAGGGGAAGGCCCCCGCACAGAGGATATTTTCTCCGATTACGGGATCTTCCACATCCTTCGCCCCGGCGTCTACTGGCTCAATTTCAACCTCAACCTCCCGCGCGCCTCTGCGCTGCGCACCCGCTTTACCCTGCAGCTCAACGGGACCGACCTGCCCGGCACCTTCCTGCGCATTGAAAAGGAGGCCGGCGAGCCGGGCTTCTACGCCATGCAGGCGCTCATCCGCCTGGAGAGCGCTTCCAGCTTCCGCCTCTCCTCCTCCAACACCTTCACCGTCTCCTCCGCCGATCCCGACGACACCCTCGCCACCCTGATCATCCACCAGGTGGAATGACCCCCTGCCACCGGGCGCTCTTTCGTGTTATAATGGCAGCGGGCTTTTCCAATCGACCCAAACGGGTCAAACAGAAAGGATGTCTGCCATGCTGCGCCAGCTCACCCCTCACGTCTTTGTGATGAAACACAACCACGACACCGACCGCCCTGCCCTGGGTCTCATTGCCGGGAAAACCGCCTCTCTGGTGGTGGACGGCGGCAACTCCCCCGCCCACGCCCGCACCTTTTTACAGGGCATTTCGGCCCTTGGCGTGGCGGCCCCGCGCTATCTGGCCCTCACCCACTGGCACTGGGACCACGTCTTCGGCGCGCCGGAGATGGGCCTCACCACCCTGGCCAACCGGCGCACCCAGCCCCACCTTCTGCAAATGGCCGGCTACACCTGGGACGACGACGCCCTGGCGCGCCGCGTCGCCCAGGGCGAGGAGATCGCCTTCTGCGCCGAGAACATCAAAAGGGAATTTGGCGCGCAGCGCGCCATCGCCGTGCAGGGGGCCGACATCCTGTTTGACCAGACCCTGACGGTGGAGCTGGGCGGCCTCACCTGCCAACTGATCCACCTGGGCGGGGAACACAGCGAGGACAGCACCGTTGTCTACTGCCCCCAGGAGGGGGTCCTCTTTCTCGGGGACGGCCTCTGCCAGGAGATGTTTCACGGGGAGTGGAGCTACGACCTGGCCGACTACCGCGCCCGGATCGACAAAATCAAGGACCTGCCCTGCCGCTTTTACGTCAACTCCCACTGGGACGTGCAGGACGCCGACGAATTCACCGCCTATTACCGGCGGCTCATCGCCCTCGGCGAGCTGGCGGGCGAAAGCACCGACCCAGCCGACGCCCTCGGCCGCTATCGCCGCGCCCACGGATGCGACCCGGACGAGGAGACGGAGGGGGACCTCCTCTCCTTTGTCCACGGCAACCGCAAGCGGCAGGCGGCCAAAAAAGGCAGTCAGCAATAAAGAGAAGGGGGGGGCCCCGGGGGGGGGGCG